>JAIXPK010000539.1 GCA_027486335.1 Verrucomicrobiaceae bacterium
GCATTGATCCCGTCCTTCCGGATGTTCCGGAACTCCGACAGGTTCGTCCGCTTCACCACGCCATTGTGCGTCGCAAACACCACAAACTTCAGCGGATCCCACGTCGAATCCTTATCCCCTTCGCCCACCGCAGGAATCCGCAGCACACTCGCCACTTTCTCCTCCGGCTTCAGATTCAGCAGGTTCTTGATGCTCCGACCCTTCGACGTCCGCGACCCTTCCGGAATCAGATACACGCGCTCCGCATACACTCGTCCGGTGTTCGTGAAGAACATCAGCCAGTCATGCGAACTCGCCGTGAACAGGTGCTCCACAAAATCCTGCTCCTCCTCGCCCTCGTCCGTCATCCGCTTGCCAGTCTCCATCCCCTTCAATCCCTTCCCGCCGCGCCGCTGACTCCGGAACTCCGTCGCCACCGTCCGCTTGATGTACCCACGGTGCGAAATCGTGATGATCTGGCTCTCGTTAGCAATCAGGTCGATCGTCGTGATCTCCCCGTCGTCATCCGCAAAATCCGTCAGCCGCGGCGTCGCATACTTCTCCTTAATCACCCGCAGCTCTTCCTTGATGATCGTCAGCACCCGGCTCTCCTTCGCCAGGATGTCCATCAGATCAATGATCTCGGCCATCACCGCATCATACTCTTCCTTCAGCTTGTGACGCTCCAGGCCCGTCAGCTTGTACAGCTGCAGCTCCACAATCGCCTTCACCTGCCGGTCATTGAAGAAATACCGGCCCCCCTTCACCTGCGGCTGCCCGCGGATAATGATCCCTAACGCCTCCGCAGCCTCCACCGTGAACGGATAGTCCTTGATCCTCGACTCCGCCTCATCACGATTCCGGCTCTCCCGGATGATCTTGATGAAATCATCAATCCGGCTCGTCGCCAGCAGCAGCGCCTCAAGAATCTCCGCACGCGCCTCCGCCTTCCTCAGCAGATACCGCGTCCGCCGCAGCACCACCTCACGCCGGTGCTCGATATAACACGCAATCGCATCCTTGATGTTCAGCAACCGCGGCCGCCGGTTGTCGATCGCCAGCATGTTCACACTGAAGCTGCTCTCCAGCGACGTGTGCCGATACAGATTGTTAATCACCACCTGCGGCCTCGCATCCCGCTTCAACTCAATCACCACCCGCGTCTTCTCATCACATTCATCACGAATCCCGCTGATCTCAGGCAGAATCTTCTCGCCCACCAATTCCGCAATCCGCTTGATCAGCACCGCCCGATTCTCCCGATAGGGAATCTCCTTGATGATGATCTGCTCCCGCCCGCGCTCATCCTCCTCAATCTCCACCTTCCCCCGCACCTTCACCTGACCGCGCCCGGTCGCCAGATACTGTCTCACCCCGTTCCGCCCGAAAATCGTACACCCCGTCGGAAAATCCGGGCCCTTGATGTGCTCCATCAATTCCGGAATCGTAATGTCAGGATTGTCAATCTGCGCGCAAATCCCATCCACCACCTCCCCCAGATTGTGCGGTGCCATGTTCGTCGCCATCCCCACCGCAATCCCCGTCCCGCCATTCACGATCAGATTCGGAAACGCCGACGGAAACACCACCGGCTCAGTCAACCGCTCATCATAGTTCGGCTGAAAATCCACCGTGTCCTTCTCCATGTCCTCCATCAGCAGCGTCCCCAGATGCGTCAGCCTCGCCTCCGTATAACGCATCGCCGCCGGAGGATCGCCATCCACACTCCCGAAGTTCCCCTGCCCGTCAATCAGCGTGTCCCGCATGCTCCAGTGCTGCGCCATGTTCACCAGAGTCGGATAAATCACCGCCTCACCGTGCGGGTGATAGTTCCCCGAAGTATCACCGCAGATCTTCGCACACTTGATGTGCTTCTTGTTCGGCCACAGCGACAACTCGCTCATCGCATAAAGAATCCGTCGCTGCGACGGCTTCAACCCATCCCGCACATCCGGCAGCGCTCGGCTGATGATGACGGACATGGAATAGTCGAGAAATGACTTCGCCATCTCAACGTCGACATTGATCGGCTCGATATTGCGCTGGTCGTTTTCGCTGCTCACAGGGACTGGGTAGGGGGTAGTTTCCACCCCGTTTTTCAAAGGAATCCGGGGGATCTTCCCCTCCTTAAAGGGGCATCTCCACGGGCGCAAGGCGCGAGTTTGCCACGCCTCGTCCCAGCAGCCCGCTCACCCCTCGTCCAAAGCCCCCGCCATCCGCCCCGCCGCCAGCCATTCCTCCATCAGTTCCCGGAACGCCCGCACCGGCGGCTCATCCCCCTCAGGATGCCACACCATCACCAGCGGCACCGTCACCCGCGGCCTCAACGGCACCAGCTCCAACCCCTCACTACCCGCACCCAACGTCGAATCCGGCACCACCCCAACCCCCTCCCCAGCCGCCACATACCTCAGAATCGTATCCATCAGGCTCGGCGTATGCAGCAATCTCGGCGTCACCCCAGCCTCCCGACACGCCGCCAGAATCGCATCGTGCGACCCAGCCCCCTCCCGCCGCGCCAGCAGCACCAGCGGCACCCCCGCCAGTTCCTTCCAACCCACCGTCTTCCTCCCGCACCACTCATGCCCGTCAGGCACCACCGCGCAAAACGGCTCATCCCTCAGCAGCAGCGACGGCAAACGCAACGCACTGTGCGCCAGTACCGGCCTCGTAATCCCCGCCGACAACCTCCCCCGCGCCACCATCTCCGCCACCCGCTCCGGGGTCCGCTCCTCCAGCACCACCGTCACCCTCGGCCACCGCCTCCGATACTCCTTCACCACCGACGCCAGAAAACCCCTCGTCGGCGGCCCGATATACCCCAGCCGCAACTCCCCTTCCTCCCCAGCCGCCGTCCGCTGCACCCGCCGCAGCGATTCCTCCCACCGCTCAAACAACAACCCCGCCTCCCGCAGCATCACCGCCCCAGCCGGTGTCAGCTTCACCACCCGACGGTTCCGGTCCAGCAACCTCACCCCGCACGCCTCCTCCAATTCCTGCACCGCCCGACTCAACGCCGGCTGCGCAATCCGCAATCGCCGCGCCGCCCCGGAAAAACTCAGCTCCTCAGCCACCGCCTGAAAATACCGCAGATGTCGCAGATCCATACCGCCCCTCAGTGATGCCGTTTCGGCATTCATGCCATCGCAATTCTCTATTTCCGTTTTGACCGACCCTGCTGTTTAACCGCCCTGCCACTTTTCGCCGCGCCGCCATGTCCAATCTCCAGCTCGCCATCCAGTTCTTCCTCCAGATCGCCGTCATCCTCATGTTCTGCAGGGTCGTCGGCCTCATCGCCGCAAAATTCGGCCAACCCCAGGTCGTCGCCGAAATGATCGCCGGGGTCCTCCTCGGCCCCTCCCTCTTCGGGGCCCTCGCGCCCGAATGGTCCGCATACCTCTTCCCCAAGGACTCCATGAAGGTCCTCTTCCCAGCCTCCCAGCTCGGCCTCGCCCTCTACATGTTCATAGTCGGGCTCGAATTCCGCATGGACATCGTCCGCGAACGCTTCCGCGCCTCCGTCGCCGTCTCCTTCGCTGGCATGGCCGCCCCCTTCATCCTCGGCGCGCTCCTCGGCTGGTACTTCAAAACCCACACCAGTCTCTTCCCCGAGTCCACTTCCCTCACCAATGCCGCCATCTTCATGGGTGCCTCCATGTGCATCACCGCCTTCCCGATGCTCGCCCGCATCATCCACTTCAAGGGACTCGCCGGCACCGTCATGGGCACCGTCGCCATCGGCGCAGGTGCCATCGACGACGCCATGGCATGGATGCTCCTCGCCATCGTCCTCGCTGGCTTCAAAGGCGACGCCTCCCACGCCCTCGTCAATATCGGCGGTGCCGCCGCCTACGTCGCCCTCACCCTCCTCGTCATCCGCCCCATCCTCGCCCGCTGGGCCTCCCGCATCGAATCCCGCGGCTCCGTCTCCGAAGGCGAATACGCCTTCCTCCTCTCCCTCATGTGTCTCGGCGCGTGGTGGACCGACTACATCGAACTCCACGCGGTCTTCGGCGCCTTCGTCATGGGCGCCGCCATGCCCCGCGGTCTCATCTCCCGTACCCTCATCGAACGCACCCAGCCTCTCGCCGTCGCCCTCCTCCTCCCGCTCTTCTTCACCTTCTCAGGCCTCAATACCCGCATCGGCAGTCTCAACACCGCTCACCTCTGGCTCATGTGCGCCGCCGTCCTCGCCGCCGCCATCGCCGGCAAAGGCCTCGCCTGCTGGGCCGCCGCCCGCGCCGCCGGTGTCCCCAACCGCGAAGCCCTCGGCATCGGCGTCCTCATGAACGCACGCGGTCTCATGGAACTCATCATCATCAACATCGGCCTCCAGAACGGCATCATCTCCAAGGAACTCTTCGCCATCCTCACCATCATGGCCGTCATCACCACCCTCATGGCCTCCCCCATCTTCGACCGCCTCACCGGCCCCGCCCGCCCAGCCGCCTAACACCCCCAACGTAGCAAGGCCGTCCCGGCCTTGTCTCCGCCTCAAGTCCGCAGTCCTCCCTCCTTTCCCCCACGGAATCTGCACTCGCCACCCGTCAGGCACGCCCCCCACGATTCACGCTTTGATTTCCCTCCGCCCAAGGCACGCTGGCAGCTACTTCCAGCCTCCGCACCCCCATGCCCTGCGCCGTCATCATCCCCGCCCGCTTCGCCTCCTCCCGATTCCCCGGTAAACCCCTCCACCACATCGCCGGTAAACCACTCGTCCAGCACGTCTGGGAACGCTGCCGCCTCACTTCCCTCGTCGACCGCATCCTCGTCGCCACCGACGACCCACGCATCGCCTCCACCGCCTCAGCCTTCGGCGCAGAAGTCGTCATGACTTCCCCTCACCACCAGAGCGGCACCGACCGCATCGCCGAAGCCGCCCACGCCCTCCCCGACCACTTCGACATCATCAATGTCCAGGGCGACGAACCTCTCATCAACCCAGCCCTCGTCGACGACATCGCCCGCTACCTCCGCGACGGCGACCCCGCCACCGGCATGGTCACCGCCGTCCACCCGCTCGACGACGCCGCCCTCCTCGAGAACCCTAACATCGTAAAGTGCGTCCTCAGCCGCTCCGGCCGCGCCCTCTACTTCAGCCGCAGCACCATCCCACACCCTCGCAACCTCGTCCCCGACCTCCCCTTCTGGCGTCACATGGGCATCTACGGCTACCGCCGCCCCTTCCTCCACCAGTTCGTCCAGTGGCCCCCAAGCCCGCTCGAACTCTCCGAAAGCCTCGAACAACTCCGCGCCCTCGAAAACGACGCCGCCATCCACTGCATCGTCACCTCACACGACAGCCCAGGCATCGACACCCCCGAACAAGCCCGCGAACTCGAATCCCTCATCGCCGCCCGTCTGAATCAGAAATCATCTTCCTGACCGCCCCCACACGCGTTTTTCCCGCGCTTCCATGACCCTCACCGACGCCATCGCCGCCAATCTCCTCTCGCCTCCGATCCTCTTCTTCGCGCTCGGCATCATCGCCGCTCTCGTCAAAAGTGATCTGAAATTCCCCGAGGCCTTCTACTCCGCCCTAACCATCTACCTCCTCACCGCCATCGGCTTCAAAGGCGGTGTCGCCATCCACGAGGCCGGTCTCGACAAGGTCTGGAAACCCGCCCTCGCCGGCATCTCCCTCAGCGCCCTCATCCCCCTCTGGTGCTTCGCCGTCCTCAGAAAACCCGGCAAACTCCCCGTCCCCGACGCCGCCTCCATCGCCGCTCACTTCGGCTCCGTCAGCGCCGTCACCTTCATCACCGCCGTCAATTACCTCAAATCCGCAGGCGTCCCCTACGAGGGCTTCTCCAGTGCCTTCCTAGCCGTCATGGAATCCCCCGCGATCGTCGTCGCCGTCATCCTCTCCAAAGCAGGCACCCAATCCAGCTTCCAATCCCTCAAACCCGCCCTCCACGACGCCTTCCTCGGCCGCAGCGTCCTCCTCCTCGTCGGTGCCCTCATCGTCGGCTGGATCAGCGGCCCACCAGGCCTCAAATCCGTCGAAGGGCTCTTCGTCACCCCATTCTTCGGGGTCATCGCCCTCTTCCTCCTCGAAATGGGCACCGTCACCGGCCGCCGTCTCGGCGACCTCCGCAAGGCCGGTCCGTTCCTCCTCGCCTTCGGCATCATCGCCCCTCTCATCAACGGCTCCCTCGGAGCCCTCGCCGGCACCGCCGCTGGCCTCTCCATCGGCGGCACCATGCTCCTCGCCACCCTCGCCGCCTCCGCCTCCTACATCGCCGCACCCGCAGCCATGCGCATGGCCGTCCCCGAAGCCAGACCAGCCCTCTCCCTGGCCACCGCCCTCGGTATCACCTTCCCCTTCAACATCGCCCTCGGTCTCCCCCTCTACCTAGCCATCTCCAAATGGTGCCACCACCTCCTCCCATGAGCATCCCTCTCCACCCCATGAAAATGGTCTGCGTCACCACCGAGGCACTCGCCAGACCTGCCCTCGAACTCGTCCTCGCAGACTGCGGCTGCCTCGGCTTCACCATCATCCCCGCAGAAGGCGCAGGCTCCCAGGGCCAGCGCATCGGCGACATCCCGGAAACCGCTAACATCCTCATCAAGGCCATCGTCAACCCCAGACGCGCCGAACTCCTCATCGAGCGGCTCTGGAAGGAATTCATGCCTCGCTTCGCCATGGTCGTCTGGGAAGAAGACATCCGCGTCCTCAGACCTGACAAGTTCTGACTCATTCTAACACTTCACCCGCCCCACCCCATGCGCCGCCGCTCCCTCCTCGCCCTCCCCCTCTGCCTCATCTCCCCTCTCGCCGCCGATACCACTCCTCCTCCGGCAGCGCCTGCACCTCCTCCATCTCCCACGCCACCCCCCACCGACTCCATCGACGACGTCGTCAACACCATCGCCCCCGGCATCCTCAAACGCGCCTCAGTCATCATCACCGATTCCTCCCCGTCCTCCCCCACCCCCGTCTCCCGCACCTTCCACTCCGCCGGCAGCGCCGACGCCATCGACTTCTGGCCCGCCAGCACCATCAAACTCTACACCGCCATCGCCGCCATGGAAGCCGCCCACGCCCGCGGCTTCCCGCTCGACTCCCTCGTCCTCTTCGAACACCGCCACAAAGACGGCCGCTGGATCACCGACTGCGCCCGCACGCTCCGCGAAATGTCCTCCGAGGTCTTCCGCCGCTCTTCTAACGAAGACTACACGCTCCACCTCCGCATCACCGGCATCGACGCCCTCAACGAACACTTCCTCACACCAGACCGCGGCTTCCCTCACTCCGCCCTCATGCGCGGCTACGTCACCGCTCGCCCCTACGTCTACCTCCGCGAGGAACCTCAACGCATCACGCTCTTCCACGCCGATAAACGTCTCTCATGGGAACACTCATGGTCCGGCCGCTCATGGTCCAAAGAACGCGGTGCCACCGTCATCGACGCCGCCACCGGCAACTGCACCACCACCGCAGAACTCGTCTCCTGTCTCCACAAGCTCTTCTTCCACAACTCCCTCCCGCCCGCCGATCGCTTCCGCATCAGCGACGAAATGGCCGACTTCCTCCTCCACGGCGCAGACGGGCTCTCCGGCCTCGAAACCACTGGAGAAGACAGCGGCCCCTACGCATGGGAAGGCGGTAAAGCCTCCTTCCCCAACGCCCGCTGGTACCACAAATGCGGGCTCATCTCCAACCACGCCCTCGACGTCGCCTGCGCCGACGACCGCGCCAACTCCGGCCGCGCCGTCTTCCTCTGCGCCATGGTCCAATCCGGCAAAGAAGACCTCATCCGCCAGCTCTGCGCCGCCCTCCTCGCATGGGCCAAACGCCAACCCTGACGCCATCCCCCCTTTTCCCTGTCCGCTCCACCCCTCCCACGGCAGCAATCTTCTGACACCACGCCCCGGCCCACGCCGTGACCTCCGACGACTCCATCTCCGACCAGCAACTCCTGCGCGAATTCGCCCTCTCGCAGTCGCAGTCCGCTTTCCGCACGCTCGTCGAACGCCACCAGTCCATGGTCTTCGGTACCGCACGCCGCCGCATGCTCAGCGACGCCGCCGCCGCCGATGTCGCCCAGAATGTCTTCCTCGCCCTCGCCCGCAAAGCCGCATGGCTCAGCGCACGCACCAACGTCGGCGGATGGCTCTACAAATCAACCCTCATGGAATCCGCACGCCGCCAGCGCGACGAAATGCGCCGCGGCAGCCGGGAACGCCTTTACTCCGAAGAGATGAATATACGCGGTACCTCCGACGAAGACACCGACGCCCCGCGCGCCGCCGACCTCATGCCTCTCCTCGACGACGCCCTCTCAGGCCTCTCCGACGCCGACCGCGAAGCCATCATGCTCCGCTTCTTCCGAGGCCTCAGTCTCCGCGAAACCGGCGCAGCCATGGGCACCACCGAAGAAGCCGCCCGTAAACGGGTCAGCCGCGCCCTCGAAAAACTCTCCTCTGTCTTCAAACGCCGCGGCACCGCCGTCTCCGCCTCGCTCCTCGCCGCTTCCCTCCTCCCGCAAGCCGCCGACGCCGCCGTCCCCGCTGGCCTCGCCGCCAAGGTCTCCGCCTCCGCCGCCGCTCTCCCCGCCACCAGCTCCGCCGGCCTCCTCTTCCTCAAAGCCACCGCCCTCTCCAAATTCCACGTCGCCGCCGCCTGCCTCACCGCCGCAGCCATCCCCGTCACCTATCAGGCCGTCTCCCTCCACGACCTCCGTCTCGAAAACGCACGGCTCTCTGCCCTCGCTTCATCGTCATCTTCAGCCTCCACGCGCCCCGCCGCCTTCTCCATCGCCACCAACTCCCCCGTCCGATCCAACCCGCCCGGCGGCACCCGCTCTAACACCGAAGATTCCTCCTCCAAGCGCCGCCACGAAGACCGCTCGAACCGCTTCGCCGAATTCTGGGAAACCGAACGCCGCCAGCAGCGCGCCGCCCGTCTCCTCGCCATGGACGAACGTCTCGGGCTCGACGAAAACCAACTCACCGCCGCCGCCCAGATCGCTGAACAAATGGACGCCGATACCCGCACCGCCATGGAAGCCGCCCGCGCCAACGGCACCCAGCCCGACCACAAAGCCCTCGCCGCCATCCGCACCGCCGCCGACGACTCCCTCGTCACGCTCCTCAGCGAGGACCAGCTCGACGCCTTCTCCCGCTTCAAAACCGAAGAAGAACGCAACCGCCAGGAAGTCTACGCAGGCTCCATGCTGGGCGATATGCAGAAATCCCTCCTCCTCTCCGACTCACAGAAGGACCGGCTTTTCTCCCTCTTCAGCACCCAGGCCGCCGCCAACGGCGGTGACCCCGGACCATGGGCATGGGCCCACCTCATGCAGCCGGACCAATCCGCTAGCCTCTCCTCCATCCTAACCGAGGAACAGTTCAATCTCTGGAAACAACGCTACGAAACCTTCGGCCGCATGTTCGGTGGCCCGCCCCGCAGCGATCCTCCCGCCGCCAAACCAGCCGCCAAACCCTGACCGGCCTCACCGCCGGCTCACCCGCACTCTCGCAAACCGCTGCCCCGCAGGCAGCCGCCACGTCTCTTCCTGCCGTCCTCCCACCGGCACCGTCACCGCCACCAATTGGGTCAGCGGCACTTCCACCCACTCCGCCAGATCCATACTCGTCTCCACCGTCACCCGCGCGTCATCCGCCCCCACATTCCTCACAAACGCCACACGTCCCTCCCCACCAGCCACCAGCGTCCCAGCCAGCTCGCCGCTCACCGCATAATCCACCAGATCCGCCCGTCCGTTTCCGTTGGAATCCGCCAGCGGCACTCCCGTAAACCGCACCGCATCGTCCACCCCAGGCACCCCGCCAGCACTCACCGACGCACGCCAGTTCCATGGATTGTTATGGTCGGGATTCGTCTCCGGCGCAATCAATGTCAGGCTGTATCCACCCCCGTCCGCCGCCTCCGGCCACGGCAGCTTGTCATTGTACCGGAATCTCCGGATGTCCGTCCCGTCAGCCGCACTCAACGCAATCTCCTCCCCCGTATTGTCCAATCGCCCCGCATACACCCCGCCCACCACCACCCCCGGCCACGCCGCTGCAAACACCGCCGCATCCGCCACCAGCACCATCCGCTCCCCAGCCCCTAACACCGTCCCCACCGGAAACCGGTACGCAATCCCCCCGGTAAACGCCGCATCGGTCAGCTCCACCGGCCCGCCACTGATATTCATCACCTCCACATACTCCCGCTCCCCTCCCTCCGGCGGATTGTAATGCAGCCTCGACACCGCCGTATTCGCCGCACTCGCCGCCGTCCCCACAATAAACTGCGCCTCCGTCACCGGACTCCACTCCGCACCGTTCCTCACCCGCGCCCTCACCATCACCGTCCCAGTCAGCACCACAGGCCCTCCATACAGAATGCCCCGCGGATTCCCAGTATAGGCCTCCCGCGGATCACTCCCATCCAGCGTATGATAAATACTACCACCGCCAGTCATCATCAGCCCATAACCACTCGGTACCACTCCACCATACCTCCCAAACTCAGGCGCAGCCGTCGCCGGCCACAACCCCACACTCCGCAGTTTGCTGAACACCGACTGGCTGTTCCCCACATTGAACTTCGCCGGCAGATACGAACTCTTCACCGCCGCCACCGATGGCAGCCAGTCCCCCTCCCGCGTGTACACCGACTTCAATGGCACGCCCGGCCGACTCTCCGTGTTCCCATACGGCGTCGCATCCGCCGTGTCTCCCCACCGCGCACTCTCCGCCACAATCCCACGGTCCAACTCGTCCGCCGCACTCTGCCACCGACCCTGACACCGCTCCAGCGTCAGCGCCCCGCCATTGAACAGATGCTTCCTCACTCGATCCGCAAACAACAACCGCCACTCCGCATTCTCCCGCAGCCTCTGATACAGCCGCCCCGCCGTCCGGTCCGTCCCCGTGTTCACCGCCGCCGCACTGAACCGATCCATCGCGGCATTGTCCAGCATGATCTCCTGATCCCACACCCCGAACCGGTAACGCAGATCACTCCCCGCCCGCCGCCGCCATGCATAACCGTTATGATGCGGCCAGTCCTCGCAGTCCGCAAACACATGCAGCAGATAGTAATCCGCAAACTGCGCCAGATCCACATACGGCTTCACATTCTCATACGCCGCCGCACTCACCAGACTCCCCGCACTCGTCATCATCCCGAACAAGGTTTTCCAACGGCTCGTCGCCGATGGATCAGGATCCACAAAATCATCCACCACTTCATAATCCTCAGGCTCCCCGCCCTCGTGCGACGCCACAAACTCGTCCTCCACCCGCTCGCACAGATTGTGACACCCCCAGTACAGCCCGTTAATGTACAAATGCACCCACCGGCTGTCCGCACTCAGCGCACCCATCGCCTCATGCGCCCGCCGCATCCACACATCCCGGAAATACACCGAATCATCAGGCCGGTACCGCGGCGGATCCCACGACACCAATCCCCAGCTGTCCGTAAAACTCGCCCGTAAGACCAGCTTGTCGAAGCTCGTCACCCGGCTCCCCGGAAACACCGGCTGCCTCAGCTTCGACGCCCCCACCTCCCCACGGAAACTCAACCGCAGCGAATGCTTCTGCATCCGCCACGGCCGTCGGCTCGAGTTCCCGTGCACCTCCACAATGCACGTCTCCGAAAACCGACCCTCACGCCCCGTCGGATCCATGAACTCAATCGAACACCGCCGCTCCCACGCCGGCCCAGTACTCTGCGGATTCTGATAGATCCCGGTCGCCCCCAGAAAATCCCCCGGAGCCATCGTCAGCGAAATCGTCGGCAGCGCCCTCAGCGCTTCCTCCACCGTATAACCAACCTGCGCCGGCGCTCCCGTCACCGCCGGATCCATTTCGTAATCCCCAGGCACCGTCCCGTTCCCCGCCCCGTCATTCGTGTCCACCTCCGCATTCACACCCCACGTCGCCGGCCACCCCGCAGGATTCGCCGGCTGCCGCACCACCTGATCCACAAACACATACGTCTGCGCATCCACATTCGACGGAATCCACCCCGGCAGAAACGCCGCCGCCCTCACCACCGTCGTCCCAGTCACCGTCAGCGGCCCGCCATACACCACCCCACTCCCAGCCGTCGGCTCGCTCCCGTCCAGCGTATAACGAATCACCGCACCCGGCGTCGCGTTCGTGATCGTCACCTGAAAAGGATTCGTGTAAAACCCGCGGTCCGCCGTGAACTCCGTGTCCGCCACCAGTCCGGCAAACGGCGTCGCGTTAGGCAACCCGGGCGTCGGCACCGCATAATACCGCGGCTGCACCACCGCCCGGCTCACCACCTCCAGCTCCGGAGCAAACAGCAGGTCCCCGTCCCCCGCACTCTCGTTGCACACCTGTACCGCCAGCACATTCACCCCGTTCACCAGCATCCCCGCAGGCACCGGCACCGTGATCTCCTCAGGCACCAGCGCCTCGCTCCGACTCCTCCCGCGCGTCGCCGCCCCATTCCACCCTAACACCGCAGGCGCATTCCGCGTCACCAGCGGCACCCCATTCACCCACGCCGCAAACCCGTCGTCATACCGCACCCGCAACCGCAGCGCCTCCACCGCCCCCGCATTGCTCACCACAAACGGAGCCCGCATCCGCACACTCGCATTCACATTCCGCATCGCCGACGTCACCGTCCCGATATGCGGCGCGTACGACGCCGCACTCACCGCCATCCCGTTCAGAAACACCCCGAACGCCGTAGAACTCGCATCCCGCCGCCCCTGCACCGCAATCCGCCCAGCCGCATCACTCACCACATCAAAACTGAACTGCGAGGCCTCGTTCGTCGTCGGCAGAACGCTCCCGTTGAACGTGTAATTGTCCCTCACCAGCACGCCATTCGCCGTCCAGTCACTCACCCGCGCCCCTGGACCGCCCGTATCAAAGCTCCACACCGTGCACCGGCATGGCAGCAGCGGCGGAAACCCTGACATCACCACTTCCAGCCCTCCATTCCCCGTCTGGTCCCGCGAAAACACCACATCCCGCAGCAGTGCGCTCTGCGTGAAACTCCCGCTGTTCACCGGGACCGTCCGCAGCCGGTCATCATAACCATCCACCCCTATATTTGTCAGGGAAACCGTGTACGCTCCCAGCGTCCGGCTCACCGTCCCCGTCTGCACCGCCCCGCTCCCGCCCGTCGCCCCGATCACAAAACTCTGAAACCCTCCCTCCGTGTTCGCCACCGTGTTGTTGTCCCGGTCATTCCAGTCCACCCGCAGCAGATCACCCCCAGGCACCACATCATAACCAATCCCCGACACCCCCGCCGTCCACGCCGACGCATCAAATCCCGCCGCCTGCCATCCCTCCGCATCCCCAGCCTGCGGCACCCGCCAACGCAACCCGCTCCCCGCTCCCAGCACACTCACCACCGTCGCCTCCGCCGTCTCCGAATACGACACGTTCCGCTTCAGCTGCGGCACCGGAGCAAACGCCTGCGCCACCGTCCCGTCAGGCCTCATCAGCGCCAGATACTCCCCGTCAGGATCCAGCCGGAAATTCGTATGCAGTTCCTGACCCGCCACCGCCCGATCCTTCCCCGACACAAACACCACCACCCGCGCCCCCGCCGCCAGACTCACCCCCGGCAAGGCCCACTTCCCAGGCACCGCCGCATCATCCGTCAGCCGCCACCCCGCAAGGCTCACCGCCGCACCCGTCTCGTTCCGCAGCTCAATCCACCCAGGCGTGCTCCCATCCGCATCCTCTAATCCACCCTCGTTCTCCGTCAGAATCTCCGTCACCTCCAGCGCTCGCAGCCGCACTGGCGCAACACTCAGCAAAGCCGCAAAAACCGCTGCCGCAAAAACAAAACAAGGGTGCCGATACATAGGGGGGCACCATTCTCACCACATTCCCATCTCCCAGAAAAGGGAAATCCACCAGTTCCCTCCCGCCTGTCAGGCATCCGCCCGTCCCCAACCCGCCCTCAGAACACCCTCAGCGGCCGCCCATCCAGCGCCATCACCTGCCCCGATACCCCCGGCATCCCATGCAATCCCAGAATCGCCCGCGCCACTTCCTCCGGCTCATTCACCCGCCTCAATACACTCGCCCGCCTCGCCGCCTCCCGCACCGCCTCCCCAACCCCAGCCGTAAACGCCGTCTCCATCCACCCCGGCAGCACACAATTCACCCGAATCCCCAACCCGCCCAGTTCCTCCGCCAGCGCCCGCGTCAACCCAGCCAATCCCGCCTTCGCCGCCGCATACGCACTCTGCCCCACCGGCCCAGTCACCGCTGAATGCGACCCCACAAACACAATGTGCCCACGCCCCGCCCGCGCCATCACCGCCGCCGCCGCCCGCGCACTCAGAAACGCCCCCCGCAGATTCACCTCCAGCACTTCCGCAAACGTCGCCCCGCTCATCCCCGCCACCAGCCCGTCCCGCCTCATCCCCGCCGCACACACCAGCAGATCCAATCGCTCCATCCCCCCGATCACTCGCTCCACCATCACCTCATCCCTCACATCAAGTTCCTCGCGCCCTAACGCATGCACCCGCCAACCCTCCTCACCAGCCACCTTCGCCAGCGCACTCCCTAACGCCCCGCGCCCACCCGTCACCAGCAGCGTCGTCCCTTCCTCCACCCTCATCGCCCCGCCGCAGCCACCGGTTCAAGCATCACCGCCCGCAAATCCCACAAACTCCCGTTCTTCTCCGCCGCCAGACTCTCCGCCACCACCTTCAAATCCAAACCGGATCCCGTCACCTTCACCGTCCCAGCCTGCAGCACGCCCCTCCGCGTCCAACTCTCCCCCTCCGGCACCTCCACCGTAAATTCCTCACGCCCAGCCTTCACCTTCGCCGTCCCCCCGCCCCCCGGCCCGCACTGAAACCGCAGAATCACCGCATACTCCCCAGGCACCAACCCGGAAACCGTCCACGCCGCCGCCGCCTTCACCCTCCCCCAATACCCACGCCCAATCCCCCCGCCGCCCGATGGCAGGCTGTTCCGGTCAATCTCCGCCTTCTCAATCTTCAGCACCCTCGTCCGCGCCTGCCCACCAGCCCCACCGCCCGCCACCGCATCATCAGGCACCTCCTCCGGCAGCAAGGTCGCCGCCAGCGCCTCCAGCAATTCATCAGGCGTCGGCCCCGCTGGAATCCCCGCAGGCGGCTTCGGCTCAGGCTTCGCCTCCAGCACCCGCACCACCCGCATCCGCTCCGCCGCCGCCGCCGCGGCATCCTCCACCCGACCCGCCGCCCCTAGCCGCTTCTCCAGCACCGACAACTCGTCCGCATACAACGTAAACCGCCGCCGCAGCATCGCCCGCCGCGCCTCCTGATACCGACCCGCCACCGCCTTCAACGCCCCGTCCTCCTTCGCCCCATCCTGCCCACGCACTTCCCCGCCCACACACACCCAAACCGCCAGCGCCACAAGCCCCCACGACCCGCCTCTCCCAATCCTAGCTCTCGCACCCGTCCTCATGACCCACCCCCCGGCTGAAGCTCCAATGCCTTCAAATCAAACAAGGTCCCGTCCGCATGCGTCAATCCATTCACCCGCAAAATCAGGGTCTCCGCCTGCTTCGGAATCTTCATCCGCCCCGCCTCGATCGTCCGACTCTCCGCCCCCGGAACCACCGCATCCTCATCGTCCCGATCCTTCTCACGCTCCTCTGGCGTCTGCACCGGATCCACCTCCACCGCCACCGGATCTCCTAACGCCACGCCTCCAGCCCCCAGCAACTGCAACTCCGCCGTCCCCCCACCCAGCGCTCCCACCCTCGCCTTGATCTTCACATCCCACGTCCCCGTCGGAACCCCGTACGCCCGCAGCTTCCACAATACCGCCGCCCCGCCCGCCGGCCGCAACCCGCCCAGCACATCCTTCGTATTGCTCAACCGGCACTCGCCCCGCCACGAACAACCTAACGCATCACCCACCCCCATCACCACCGTCCGCACCCGCTCCGCATCCCCACCACTCAGCATCCCCGGATCCGGCTCCCCAGCCACCCGCGCCCGCTCCTGTTTCACCCGCGCCACCCCATCACTGTCCTTCGCCTTCTCAAACGCCGCCTCCAATCCCGCCAGTTCCTTCCGATAACGCTCCGTCGCCCCGCGCGCCCGCTCCGCATACGACTTCAAAAACGCCTCCCGCGCCTTCACTAGCGCCTCCGGCAGCACATCCGCCTGCTCCACCGCCACCGGCCCGGTCACCGGTACCAGCTCCACTCTAGCCAGATTCATCAATCCCTCCGCCGCCGCCTTCTCCGCCACCAGTCGCAACCGCACCGGCCCGCTGCTCAATGACAGCCTCCCGATCGTCACCGTCTCGTAAAGGTTCCATCCCCCAGTCCCCTCCACCCCATGCACCACCGGCGCAGCCGCCGCCCCCAATCCTCCCACCCTCGAAAACGCCACCACGCCTCCAGCTTTCTTCTCCCCCTCACCCGAGTACCCGTCCTTCGACCGCGGGCTCCCCTTCACCGCACACGTAAGCCGCACTTCATACCACCCGCTGAACTGCCCCCGCACATCCCACTCCACCGTCGCCCCCTTCTTGCTGAAAAATATCACCCCAGTCGCCGGATCATCCCGCAACCCGCTCCCCCGCGTCGTCACCTCACGCGAATGCAGCAACACCCGCGCCCTCGTGTCCGCCCGAGCCGCCGCCTCGCCTAACACACTCTCCCGCACCACCGCCACCCGCTGCGCCCCCTCATACTCCCCAGCCGCCGCACGCGATGTCTCCAATTCCTGCAGCTCCGCCAGCCTCCGCGTCTGCAATGGCACATCGCCCGCCGCAATCTGCGCCGCACACCGCCGCCGCAATTCCAGAATCTCCGGCAGCACCTGCCCATCCTGCCCCACCGCCACCCCACCCGCCAGCATCAGCAATGCCATCCCCGCCCTCATGGCACCGTCCCCACCGGAATCAGCCGCAGCGACCGCAGCCGGAACAATTCTCCCCCCTTCATCGCCGCCATCGACAACTCCAGCACCGGACTGTCCGCCAGCACCCGCAAGGTCCCCACCACCTCCGTCCGCAATTCATCCCATCCACTCCCCGCACCCACATCCGCCCCCAACCGGTAATAGCCTTCCTTCACCTCAATCCGTCCACCACTCCCCTCCACCCCGGAAAACGTCAACTCCACTTCATACCCACCCCCACTCATCCCCGCAGGCAACTTCCACCTCACCTTCGAACCCGGAGCCACCCACCCGCTCAGGATCCCCTTCCCATCCCCCTCACGCTTGCTCAACACCACCCCGCCCGACGCCTCAGCCTGCTCCGCCAGCAAAGTCACCCCGCTCCCCGCACTCGAATCCGCCACCGGCCTCGGTTTCCCTTCACCAGCACCACCACCGCCTCCCATCGCCACCCCCAAATTCCCACGCTCCGCCCGCACCTTTGCCGCCGCCCCATACGCCCGCTTCGCCGCCAGTTCCTTCTCCGCCTTCGCCAGCACCTGCGCATACTGCTCCCGCAGCCCACGCGTCTCCTTCTCCACCGATTCCCGCCACTCCAGCAACCGCACCTTCATCGGACTCACCCCAGCCTCCTGCCCCACCACCAGACACCCCCCCGTCGCCACCGCCACTCGCAGCAACGTCCGGATCATGCCCACCGATCTTCGCATGCCCCACCCATAGCCGCTCCCGCTCCAATGTAAATTCAGGAATCCGTAATTTCCTCGTCACCCGCCACCCCCCCACCGTAGCAAGGGCGTCCCGCCCTTGTCTCTGACCGAGCCCCTCTCCCAACCCGCCAATCTCAAATCCCCCCCTCACCAGCCTCATCCGACCACGCCCTTCGCACCTTCGCGTGACATCACTCTCCCAACAAGCCCATCTCTCAACACGCCAATCTCACTTCTCACTTCTCACTTCTCACTTCCGCTCCCCCCTCCCTTCTTCTCATAAAACCTCAGCGCCTCAATATCGCTCCCGAACTCTTTCAGCGGATAAACCCCTCTCCCCGCACGCCCCCCCGGATCCCGCACCAGATAATCATACCCTTCCTTCCCGCAGATCACCACAAAATGCGTCGTCCCCGACTCATACCTCAACCTGACAATCACCGGATTCCCACCCAGCACATTATCGTCAATCAGCTTGAACGACGCATCATTCTCATAAACAAACCCCACCCGCTCCGGAGCCATCTCCGCCGCCACTTCCCACTTCAACCACCCCTGCGGCGTATACCCACCATTCGCTGTCAGAAAATCATTCAACCGCTGCGGGTCCGTATCCACCCCATACCCAGCCAGCACCATCGCCGTCGAACTCACCGCACACCCCGCCGACCCCAGCGTGTCATCCGACGGCCCCAACCGGTCCCCGCTCCACCGCGCATCGCCCTGCCGGAACCCCGGAATCTCAATCACAACCCGACCGGACACATACCGCCCCCCACTCGCCGGCAGCTTCTTCTGCAATTGCGACCACTCTTTCTTCTGCCGGTAATCCCTCACCATCCACGCCACCCCAGCCACCGTCGCCGCCACCATCAGCACCACCGACACTACCATCACCACCCGACGCCGGAAAAACGGCACCGCTTCCTCGCCAACCGACACCTCCGCCGTCCCCGCAGGCGCTTTCTCCTCACTCCCGTTCGCTGCTGGCTCCTCGTCTTTCATCCCATCACCACAACCCGCCTTTCCTCCCAAGGCAACCGCGCCGTCTGCGGCGTTGCATTCCCTTTCCTCCACGCCCAACCGTTCCCCCGCCACCGCCCCACCCCCGCCCACCTCATGCCCTCGTCCTTCTCGTGCCAGGTCCTCATCGCCGGCGGCGGCATCGCCGGTCTCTGGTCCCTCCGCAGGCTCCTCGCCGCCGGCTACAACGCCTTCCTCCTCGAACAGAATCACATCGGCTCGGGCCAGACGCTCGGCTCCCAGGGCATCCTCCACGGCGGCGTCAAATACGGCCTCGACGGCTCCAACCGCGCCATCGCCGACCAACTCCGCTCCCAACCCCCTCGCTGGCTCGACTCCCTCGCCGGCCGCGGCGAACTCAACCTCTCCTCCGCCACCATCACGTCCCCATGCCAGCACCTCTGGGCCGCCGACTCATGGCTCGCCAGAGTCGGCGCCACCGTCGGTGCCCGCGCCATGCAGGGCGAAGTCACCAAACTCAACCCCGCCGACTGGCCCGCCGCCCTCCGCGACGGCGGCCACCACGGCTCGGTCTATCAACTCGAAGAATCCGTCCTCGACGTCCGCTCGGTCTGCAAGGCCCTCGCCGATCCCGTCAAAGACCGAATCCTCCACGGCGCCATCGACGACATCTCTGTACAAAACGGCCGCGTCACCTCCATCCGCTCCGGCGACCTCCTCCTCTCCGCCGACGTCTTCCTCTTCACCGCCGCCACCGGCAACGAACTCGCCTCCACCGCCCTCGGCTTCGGCCCGAAAGCCACCCAGCGCCGCCCGCTCCGCATGATCATGGCCCGCGGCCCGCTCCCCCCGCTCTGGGGCCACTGCGTCGCCGTCAGCCCCAAACCCGTCGCCACCATCACCTCCCACGACTCCGACCTCGGCCGGATCTGGTACCTCGGCGGCGGGGTCGCCGAAGACGGTGCATCCCTCTCCAATTCGGACGCCATCGCCAACGCCGCACGCACCGCCGCTCGCATCCTCCCTAACCTCCCGTGGCACGCCGTCCAATGGGCCTCATGGCTCGTCGACCGCGCCGAACCCGCCGCCGATAGCCGTCTCCCCGACGGACCAGTCCTCCGCCCAGCCACCAACGCCGCCGTCTGCTGGCCCTCCAAACTCGTCTACGCACCCGCCCTCGCCGACCTCACCGAGGCCTTCGCCCGCTCCCTCATCTCCCCATCCGGCCTCTCCTCCCCTCCCCCGCCGCTCCCCCTCGCCACCATGGGTTCCTACCCATGGGAATCCGCCTCATGGCTCTCGCTCTGATTCCCATGCTCCCTCACCTCCCCTTCGGCCAGTCCTCCCTCTCCACCTCCCCGCTAGGCATCGGCACCGTCAAATGGGGCCGCACCGAGGGCCTCAAACACGCCCCCTTCTCCCTCCCGGACGACGCCACTCTCCACCAACTCCTCGACACCGCCGAAGCCGCCGGCATCAATGCCCTCGATTCCGCCCCAGCCTACGGTCTCGCCGAATCCCGTCTCGGCGCTCTCCTCGCCTCACGCCCTAACCGATTTCACGTCTTCACCAAAGCCGGCGAATCCTTCTCCCACGGCGCTTCCTTCTGGGACTTCTCGGAATCCGCCATCCGCCGCTCCGTCGAAAATTCCCTCCGTCTCCTCCGCACCGACCGCCTCGACGCCGTCACGCTCCACTGCCCGCGCCACGATCTCTCCGTCCTCTCCCAATCCGACGCCCCAGCCGTCCTCACATCCCTCAAATCCGAAGGCAAGATCCACCTCTCCGGCTTCTCCGTCATGTCCCTCGACGCAGGCCTCCTCGCCGTCCCCCACTTCGACTACCTCATGGTCGCATGGAACCCCGGCTTCCTCGAACACCAGCCCGTCATCGAAGCCGCCGCCCTCGCCCGCAAAGGCATCCTCCTCAAAAAGGTCCTCTCCTCCGGCGCCTTCACCTCCGCCTCCCCTGCCGATTCCCTCCGCGCCGCCCGCAACCTCCCCGGCAACCCAGTCATCCTCGCAGGCACCATCAACCCACTCCACCTCCTCGACAACATCGCCGCCCTCCGTAGCAAGGGCGTCCCGCCCTTGTCTCCTCCCAGCCTCCTACCGTAGCAAGGCCGTCCCGCCCTTGTCTCCTCCCAGCCTCCTACCGTAGCAAGGCCGTCCCGGCCTTGTCTCCTCCCAGGCAGATCCTCCCCACGAGCCCACGGACCAAGCAGCCCCCGGCCCTGCGGCTGTCCCTCCCGCTTTTCAAACACAGCATGGACGGCTCTCTCGCCTAACCCCCAGCCGCCCGCCTCAAAGCCTCCACCAGCACGCCGCACAACGAGGTGTAAAACTCATAGTAGTACACCGTCTCGATCTTCCCCGCCGCAATCAGCGCCATGATCCCCTCCGGCTTCTCCGAATCAATCTGGAACCGCTCGCTCATCACCAATCTCGCCTGATTCAGCGCCAGGTACCACAACTCAATCTCCTCTCCCGGCACCCGGATGCTCCGCACATCCGCACGCTCCACCTCCCGCGGCTCTTCCCGCCTCGGTCTCCGCGGCCCCGCGATCTCCGCCACCCGCGGCGGCTCAATCTCCGGTGACCGCCACTCCGGCGCCCGAATCTCCGCAGGCACCACTTCCTCCACTCCCGACCCCGCCTCGCGCCCTCGCAATTCCCCAGCCACCCGATCCATCGCCGCCGCAAATCGCCGCTCCAGCTCCGGCCTCACATATTCCCCCCAGTCCGCCTCGTCCTCCGGCCCGGCATCCGCCGCCACCACCGCCGCAGGATACAGCCGCCGCGCAGCTCCTTCATGCCCGGACACATCCCCTAACACCGGCACCACCCGCAACGCCCCCAGCTCCCACGCGCTGATCCCCGAAAGGGTCACGCCGCCATCTGCATGAAATCGTATCTGCATACTCGTTAGCCCGCTTTCTGCATCGATGACAGCAACTGATGCGACTGCAGCTGCTGCGTGTAATGCTCCGCCCGCTCACGCTCGCCCGTCCACACAATGCACTTCCCCTTCTGATGCACGTCCAGCATCATCTGCTCCGCCTTCTTCGCAGAATACCCGAACACGCGCTGCAGCACAAACGTCACGTACTGCATCAGATTCACCGGATCATTGAACACCAGCACATGCCACGGCTGATCCAATGATCCCTCGGTCTCCTCCTCAGGTACCGTCACCTTATCCGGGGCCGTCACCGTGTCCCCACCACCCCCGCCGCCGCCGCCCGCACCAGCAAGGCGCACGCCGCCGCCAGCCGGGTCAGCGGACAATCGAAAATACAGGGCGTCGGTCAGGTTCATCTCCTCTGAGTAACGTCGGCAGTCGGTTCAGCAGTCCGCCGGATTGACGAAAGAATTCATCCAGTCCCCGCTCTCCGCAACGGGGTTGCTCCCGCCACCACGCCGCAAACAACAGGCTCTGCAGCATCGGCAGCGCCGCCACACTGAACTCCACCGCATGCAAAGCCATCACGGTCTCCCAGTGCCCCTTCGCCACTCCCTCCGCCACCGCCGCCCCGAACTTCCTCAACACCGGCAAATGCTTCGCCCCTCGCCGCGCCCCCAGCAACTCCCGCCCAGCCACCAACGCCCCTACATCCCCCAACCCGCCATCCGCTCCCACCACGTCCGCAAACTTCCCACCACTCGCCGCCCCATACACCCGCACCGCATGCGGCCCCCCAACCTCCATGAACCCTTTCACCCCACCTCCCCCCAATCCCGTCTCCGGCAACCCAGTCCCCGCCAGCAGCACTCGCAAGACCCGCCCCACCTCCGCCGCATCCCGACTCGTCTCTCCCCCACCGCCCCATCCCTCGTCCCTCACGCCCCACCCCCTCCCGGCCACACCGACTCCAGAATCCCTTCCTGCACCCGCTTCATCTCCGCAAAGTCCTCCGGCGCCCGATCGTCGTATCCCTGCAAGTGCAGCAGCCCATGAATCGCATACAACGCACACTCGCGCGACACTTCATGCCCCATCTCCGCCGCCACCCGCGCCCCAGTCTCCGCTCCCACAAGGATCTCCCCGTGCTCAAATGTGATCACGTCCGTCGGCGTCGCATCATTCAGAAATTCCCCATGCACCCTCGCAATTGTGGCATCATCCACAAAATTAATCTCCACTTCCCCCAACCCGCCCAGCACCGGCTCCCCACCACCCTCCATCGCCAGCACCAACGGCAACGCCGCACGCACTACCGCTTCAATCCGGCCCACCTCAAGCCGCACCTCGTCCTGATGATCGTAAAAATTCAACTCCACCACACCCAACCTCTCCGCCTGCCCTTTCCGTCACGCAAGCGTCCTTGCACCCATCTTGCCCGATACCGACCCATCCTCTCACGCCGCCCGCCGCCATGAATACCCCTCGTCTCCTCGCCACCACCGCCCTCCTCTCCGCCTCAGCCCACGCGGTCCCGCTCGTCAATCCCACCGACTCCTTCCGCTACCGCAAAGGCACCTCCGCTCCCCAGGCAGACTGGCGTGCTCTCCCGGAATCCTCCCTCGACGCCTCATGGCTAACCGGCCCGGGCTTCATCGGCTTCGGCGACGGCACCCCCGGCTCGGTCCTCTCAGACATGCGCCAGACCACTACCCCAGCCAACCCAGGCTACCTCACATTCTTCGCCCGCCGCTCGTTCACCATCCCCGAAGGCCTCCCCGCCACAGAACGGCTCATCCTCCGCTCCGACTACGACGACGGCTTCGTCGCATGGATCGTCAACAGCTCCGGCACCGCCGTCGCCGGCGATTACGCCAATGTCACCGGCATCACCTCCGTCCCCCCAGCCGCTCCCTCACCAGACCCAGCCTTCAACGCCAGAGCCAACGGCACCCACGAATGCTCCTTCGGCAACAGTTCCCCCCAACCCGCCCGCGTCACCGACCTCGGCCCGGTCTCCGCATTCCCCCCTGGCACCTACACGCTCTGCCTCATGGGGCTCAATGACAACCTCACCTCCTCCGACGCAATCCTCCACTCCACGCTCTACACCGAATCCCCCGCGCCTCCCGCCACCATCGTCTGGTCCAAAGCCGCCAGCCCCTACTCGTTCTCCGCTAACTTCACCGTCCCCGCCAACAGCATCCTCACCATCGAACCCGGCGTCACCGTCCGCTTCGCCTCCGGCACCGGGCTCATCGTCAATGGCCAGCTCCTCGCCGAAGGCACCGCCGCCGAACCCATCACCTTCACCCGATCCGCCGCCTCCGGCACATGGGACCGCATCCGCCTCGACAACGCCGGCAACACCCGCAAATCCCATCGCATCGTCCACACGCGCATCGAATACGCCTCCTCCTCAAACGCCACCGTCCGCGCCATCGATACGAACATCCACCTCGAAAATGTCCGCTTCACCAATGTCGCCGCCCAGATGGTCGACATGACCGGCGCCTCCTGCGTCCTCCTCAACTGCGAATTCAACTCAATCCCCAGCGGCGAACTCATCCACTTCAGCTCCATGCCCTCCCTGGGCTACGCTCTCGTCAAAGGCTGCCGCTTCGGCACTCCCGGCCAGCTCGCCAGCGGCGGCTACAACGACATCATCGACTTCACCGGCGGCAACCGCCCCGGCCCCATCGTCCGCTTCATCGACAATGTCTTCCTCAGCGGCGTCGACGATGTCTTCGACATGGACGGCACCGACGCCCACATCGAGGGCAATGCCTTCTTCTCCATCCGCAAGGACGCCGCCCGCGCCAGCTCCAGCAACTGCATCACCACCGGCGCTAACGGCTCAGACACCTCACAACTCGTCATCTGCAGAAACTGGTTCTATAACATCGAACACGCCTTCCTCCAGAAGGACCGCGGCTCCGCCGTCATGCAGAACAACACCATCGTCAATATCACCCCCAACCCAGTCTCCACCAACAACGGCGAAGCCCCCGGCCTCGTCATGTTCGGCGAACCATGGCGCGGCGACCCCTACGGCAGCGGGCTCATCTTCGAAGGCAACATCGGTGCAGACCTCCAGATCGCCGACCCCTTCCCGCTCCTCGCCGGAGCCCAGGCCGTCGGTGCCTTCTTCTCCACCCGCGCCAACTGCATCCAGGGCTTCTCCATCCCCGGCACCGGCAACCTCAACGCCGACCCGCTCCTCGTCAGCATCACCGGCGTCGACTTCTCCAACTACCGCACCCTCCTCGCACTCCAGCCCAACAGTCCCTGCCGCTCCACCGGCCCTAACGGGCTCGACATGGGCGCAGACGTCCCCTCCGGCGCTTCCATCTCCGGCGAACCTCCCGCCCTGACAAATCTCCGCGACGCCTCCCTCCGCGTCGCCGGCCCCGGCATCTGGGCCTACCGCTGGCGTCTCAACGGCGGCCCATGGAGCCCCGAAATCTCCCTCGTCCCAGCCTCCATCTGGAACGGTGCCACCTTCACCAGCACCATGTTCGACAACGCCCCGCCCATCACCCTCACCAATCTCCCCGACGGCACCCACTCCGTCGAGGTCCTCGGCCGCAACTCCGCCGGCGATTGGCAGGAATCCCCCACCGTCTCCCGCTCATGGACCATCTCGTCCACCCCTCCAGACTCCGACTCCGACGGCATGCCCGATGCATGGGAAATCACCCACAACCTCGACCCCGCCTCCGCTTCCGACGCCCCGCTCGACCCAGACGGCGACGGGCTCTCTAACCTCAGCGAATTCATCGCCGGCACAAGCCCGCGCGACGCCGCCAGCACGCTCGCTCTCACCGCCTCCTCTCTCCCGGACCTCTCCATCCGGCTCTCCTTCGACGCCATCGCCGGAAAATCCTACCGCATCGACTCCGCCCCATCCCCCAACGGCCCATGGTCGGAATTCACCCGGCTCTCCCCGACCGAATCCGGCCCCGTCTCCCACAACTCCACCATCACTCCACCCAATCGCTTCTTCCGCCTCGCCACTCCAGCCACTAACTGATCGCCGTCACTCCCGCGCCAGCGGCAGCTCCACCACCACGCAAAGCCCACGCGGCACCGCCTTCCGCGCACTCACCGTCCCGCCACACGCCGCCAGACACGACTTCACAATCGCCAGCCCCAACCCCGCCCCTCCCGTCGCCCGGTCCCGCGATAAATCCGCCCGGTAGAACGGATCAAACAAACGCGGCAGTTCCTCATCGCTCACCCCGGGCCCGTCGTCGCTGAACAGCAACCGCACGGTCCCGTCCGTCAGCTCGGATGCTATCGTCAGCACGGCCTCCTCACCCGCATGCCGCCGCACGTTCCTCACCACATTCCCCACCGCTCTTCCTAGCAACCCCGGATCCGCCGCCACCGCCAGCCCCGGCAGCAGCACCAGTCGACACCGTTCCTCCGGAAAATGCTCCCGATGCAGCACACCCTCAATCAGCGGCCCCACCGGACACGCCACCCGCGCCACCGTCTGCGGTGCCAGCCCAGCCCGCGAAAACGCCAGCAGTTCCGCCACCAGCCCGGACATCGCCTCCACTTCCTCCGTCAGATCCGCCACCCGCGGCGCTAGGCTCTCCGGCGCACGCTGCTCCAGCGACCCCGCCGCCATCTGCATCCGCGCCAGCGGGGTGCACAACTCATGCGCAATATCCCCCAGAAACCGCCGCTGCCCCGCCACATAGCCCTCCAGTCTCGTCCCCAGCGCATTGATCGACTCCCCTAACGCCCCAATCTCGTCCGGCGAATGCACCGGTACCTGCGGCCCGAAATCCCCCGCCGCCATCCGCGCCGTCGCCACCTGCATCGTCCGCAGCCCCCGCGTCATCCGCCGCACAAACGGCAGCCAACCCAGCGCCGTCAGCACCACAATCCCTCCCAATCCCCACAGCCACGGCCCGACATCAGGCACCAGTCCCGCCGCCGTCAGCGACGCCGCATACACCACCAGCACCACCGGGGTCTCCACCGCCTCCAGCGGCACCCTCACAATAAACCACGTCCCCCCAGACATCCCCAGCCGCACGCTCTGCACCGGAAATCGCCCATGCGGCCGCCCCGGCCCACCACGACGTCTCATCCCATCCATCTCCCCTGGCCCAAACCTCCCCCGCCCAACCTCATCCTCACGCGGCGGCCTCCCGCCGTCCTCACGCAGCGGCCGCCCCCCATCTTCCTCCGGCGGCCCCCATCCCCCTTCCTCCTCCGGCGGCCCCTCCCGCAGCGGCGGCCGCTTCATCCGCAACTGCTCCCTCACCTCCACCGGCAACTCACGTCTCGTCCCCGCCCAGTACTGCCCGCCAACCCCGTACAACGCCAGCTCCATCCTCCTCTCTTTCCCATGCCGCTCCAGCACTCCACCCCACGTCTCCTCCGGCCCGTCCTCCAGCTCCATCACCACCAGCTGCCCTAACGTCTGCAACTGCGGATCCGCCATCCCCGTCACAATCCGCTCACCCCCAACCTGCGAATGCAGAAACGCCCACAGCACTCCACCCACCACCCCGAGGTTCAGGAAAAACCACACCAGCACCTGCAGATACAGCGGAAATCGCACGCGTCTCATGTCAGGAAACACTGTCCGTCAGCATATAACCCGCTCCCCTCAATGTCCGAATGAATCTCGGCTGCTTCGGATCATCCCCCAGCTTCTTCCGCAACGCCGAAATATGCACGTCGATCGATCGGTCAAACACTTCATAATGCCGGTCCCGAATCTCCTCCAGCAGCCGGTCCCGCGTCCGCACCCGACCCCGCGCCCGCGCCAGCGACACCAGTAGATCAAACTCCACCGGCGTCAGCACCAGCACCCGATCCCCCAGCACCGCCGTCCGATTGTCAGGACACAACCGCAACTCCCCAGCTACAATCTCCTCCATCGGCGGCAACCCGCTCTTCCCCCCAACCGGCACCCGCCGCGTCACCGCCCGCAACCGCGCCAGCAACTCCCGCGACGAAAATGTCTTCGGCAGATAATCATCCGCCCCAAGCTCCAACCCCACAATCCGATCCGCCTCGTCCCCCCTCGCCGTAAACATCAGCACCGGCACCGCCGTCTGCGCCCGAATCCTCCGCAACACCTCCAGCCCATCCATCCCCGGTAGCATGAAATCAAGAATCACCGCATGCCACTCCTGCTCCACCGCCGCCGCCGCCCCCTCCGGCCCGCGATGCACCGCCGTCACCACATAACCCAGCGGCTCCAGATAATCCGCAATCAACCGGCACAGCTTGTGATCATCATCAATCACCAGCACCGGCAGACCCTTTTCTCGTTCCAAATCTGTCATCTCACCCCCACTCTCCACCCAATTCCCCCATCCCGCCCGCAGTTTTACACAAGCTTCACAATCTCCCCATCTGCACCAGACTCACTTTCCCTGTCCGCTCCCTCTCCTCCCCGGAAGCCCCCCATGTCCGTCACCTCCAAACCCCCGACGACACCCATCCAACCATGAACACAAGGATCCTCTCCACCATCATCCTCGCCGCCTCCCTCGGCCTCACCTGCGCCCAGGACGCCCCCACACCCCCACCTCAACCAGGCACCCCTCCTCCTGCCGCAGGCGGCCCTCCCAATGCAGGCGGCCCTCCCAACGGCGGTCAGCGCCGCATGATGCCGCTCCCCTTCATGGAAGCCCTCGACAAAGACAAGGACGGCAAACTCTCCAAAGAAGAAATCGAAAACGCCGCCGCCGCCCTCAAAACCCTCGACAAAAATAACGACGGCGAACTCACCATGGACGAACTCATGCCCCGCATGCAGCGCCCAACCGGTGGCCAACCCGGCGGCCAACCAGGCCAACCCGGCGGACGTGGCACCGGCCGCGGAACCGGTGGCACCGGCGCCCCCGGCGGCACCGGCGCCCCACGCCGCCCCCAAGGCCCACCCCCATCCGACGCCCCCACCGCTCCCCCACCCGCCCCAGCCGGCGGCCAGTAATCCCTCTCTCCCAAGCGGCAGCCACCGTAGCAAAGCCGTCCCGGCCTTGTCTCCGATCCGGCTTCCCATACCACTCACTTCACCCCACAGAAACCCCGGTGTGCGCCCCGCGCCCCCGGGGTTTTCTGCGCCCACCCCTCTCCTCCCCCAAGCTCCCCCATAACAAGGCCGTCCCGGCCTTGTCTCCAACCCAGCCAGCGCAGCAACCAAAGTGGCACGGGCATCCTGCCTGTGACTTCAATGCAAAAGTCTCACTCCAGAAGCCCGGAGGTCGGGATCACGATTGCGGCCAATGCCACCGGTGCAAGGCCGTCCCGGCCTTGTCTCCAACCAAGCCAGCGCAGCAAGCAAAGTGGCACGGGCATCCTGCCTGTGACTTCAACGCAAAAGTCTCACTCCAGAAGCCCGGGGATCGGGATCACGATTGCGGCCAATGCCACCGATGCAAGGCCGTCCCTCCCTAGCCACATCCTCCCCATCAGCACACAACGCCAACCACCAACCCTCACACCACGCCCACCCCTTCCGGCCCAACGGGCCCCGAGAACCCAGCCCAGGGACGAAGCAACGCGAAGGCCCTGGGCTCACACGATTATAAATCCATGCGCCCCAACGGGGCGCGAGAACACTGACCACCGCTCTGGGCCACCCATTCCCTCACTCCGCTCACCACATCAATGCCCGAAAACCACAGGAAATCCTCACCACCCCGTTTGGTCCGGATATTACGGACCCCACTCCATCATATCCATTGAAATTCAGGCACTTGCAAGGCTCCACAACCCGCCGGAACGCCCCGGTTGCAAATGGATACTCCACCAGATATCGTGAAATAGTAGACGTTTCTTCCCTAGTGCGCCATCCTGTGAGGGGGTGTAATGTCTGTTCTGTAAAAGGCTTTAGCCTTGGGCGGCAAGCTCCTTCGGGGGCTGCGGCGTGAGGCGAGCGTAGCGATGCCGAACGCCGCAGCCCCCGAAGTGGGGGC
>JAIXPK010000568.1 GCA_027486335.1 Verrucomicrobiaceae bacterium
CGCGGGCGTCGCCTTGCGGTTCAGCTACGGTTGCTCTCATCAGCTCCGATGTCATCGTTTCATGTCATTAGTTAAGGCCCATGCCGGGCACACTGGCACGGGCGTCCCGCCTGTGACCCTCAGTGCAATTGTCTCCACACAAGCCACTGTAGCAAGGCCGTCCCGGCCTTGTCTCCACACAAGCCAAAGAGGCACGGGCATCCCGCCTGTGACCCTCAATGCCAAAGCCCATCCCTCCCCACACGCCCCCGTCCCGTAGGGACGACCTATCAATAACCGGGGGTGCCGCGAGCCACTCGCGGTGCCCCCGGTCACCAACAACATACCACAGGACCCCGTAGGGGTCCCCCTCCACCCACCTCACGAAACCCGGTGCCGCCCCGCAAACGCCTTGATCCTCCCTAGCGCCGTCGCCAGGTTCTGATCATCCGTCGCATAACAACACCGCACAAATCCCTCACCCGCCGTCCCGAACGCCGTCCCCGGCACCACCGCCACCTTCTCCTCCTCCAGCAGCCGCTGCGCAAACTCCCGGCTGCTCAACCCCGTGCTCCGAATCTCCGGAAACGCATAAAACGCCCCCCCCGGCTGAAAACAACTCAGCCCCGCCGCATTCAGCTCGGAAACCACAAGGTTCCTCCGGTGCCAGTACGCCTTCCGCATCTTCTCCACCGGCCCAGCCCCGTTCTCCAGAGCCTCCACCGCCGCAATCTGCGCCGTGATCGGCGCACACAGCATCGAATACTGATGCACCTTCATCATCGCTTCCGTCAGCTCCGGCGGACTGCACGCATACCCTAGCCGGAACCCAGTCATCGCAAACGCCTTCGAAAAGCCGTGCATCAGAATCGTCCGCTCCTTCATCCCCGGCAGCGCCGCAATGCTGTGATGCTCCCGGTCATCATACAGCAGCTCACTGTAGATCTCATCCGTGATCACAATCAGATCATGCTGCTTCGCCAGATCCGCAATCCCCTCCAGTTCCGCCTTCGGCTGCACCCCGCCCGTCGGATTCGTCGGGAAATTCAGCATGATGATCTTCGTCTTCGGCGTGATCGCCTTCTCCACATCCGAAGCCCGCAGCGCAAAATCATCCTCAATCTTCGTCTCCACCGTCACCGGCGTCCCGTACGCCATGTAAATGCTCGGATTGTAGCTAACGTAACACGGCTCGTGATAAATCACCTCCTCACCAGGATTCAGCAGCGCCCGAAACGCCAGATCCAGCGCCTCGCTCACCCCCACCGTCACCAGCACCTCCGTTGTCGGCTGATACTGCACGTGAAACTTCGCCGCCACATACTTCGCAATGCTCTTCCGCAACTCCAGCAGCCCGAGATTGCTCGTGTACGAGGTCTGCCCCTTCTCCAGCGAAAAAATCGCCGCCTCGCGAATATGCCAGGGCGAACAGAAATCCGGCTCGCCCACGCCCAGCGAAATCACATCGCCAGCCGCTAGCACAAGTTCGAAAAACTCCCGAATGCCCGAGCGCGGCACCGCCTGCACGCGCGCTGATATCTTGTCTGACAAGCTCATGAAAATTTAGTCTTGGGGGGAAGAAAACTTCACGGCCTCTCAAGGCGACACCGGCAGCCGCCCGCCGGTCGACGATGCATGCGACAAAAACCCGTTCTGCTTGTAAACCTTCAGCTGGAAATGCGTCGCCGTGCTCAGCACACCTTCCAGCGAACTCAGCTTCTCCGACACAAACCTCGCCACGTCCCGCAGATCACTCCCCTGCACCACCACCGCCAGATCATGCCCGCCTGACATCAGCCAGCAGCTCACCACCTGGTCAAACCGCGCAATCCGCTCCGCAATCCGATCAAACCCACCCCCGCGCTCCGGCGTCACTTTCACCTCGATCAGCGCCAGCACCCCAGTGTCATTCGCCTTCTCAGGATCCAGCACCGCCTGATACCCCAGAATCGTCCCGTCACGCTCCTTCGCCGCAATCTCCGCCGCCACTTCCTCCGCCGTCCGGTTCAACTGCGCACCCAGTTGCTCCGCACTCAGGCGGGCATCCTGCTGAAGTAATTCAAGTAGCGGATCCATGTCGGCTTGTCGTGGTATGTGGCTCAACCCCCAATCACCGCATCGGCAGTCGTGGGGGAATCTGCCCATAACCGCCCGTCTCCCCAGCGCAACCGCTCTCGCCACTTCCTCTCTCCCCCCGTCACCGACCCGCCAGCAACCGGTCAAACTTCTTCGACCGGTTCGCATACGCCGGATACTCACCCTCCCGCGCCCCCACCGGCAGATACCGCCAGTGCTTGTACATCCACATCCAGCACTCCGGATGCTCCCGGAACACCGGCTCAAACACATCCCAGCAACGCTGCGCCACCACCTGGTAATCCTCATCCGCCCCCACCAGAAACGGCTCAAAAAACCGCAACCGCCACCGCCCATCCTTCCCCGGTATCGCCAGCGCCGGCACCAGCGGCTTCCCCGTCCGCGCCGCCAGCGCACAATGCAGCACACTGATACTCACCCACCGCCCGAACATCCTCACCGGCACCGCCGCCTGGTCCGGCGGCACATTCAAATCCACCAGCGCCGCCGCACACCCGCCCCGCTTCAAATGCTTGAACAACTTCAGCATCGCCCCCTCCTGCGGAATGATCGTCTGCCGCCCGTTCTGCGACCGCAACTCCCGGAACAATTCCGTTAGCGGCGGATTCTTGAAATCCTGCGCAATGATCATGCACGGGCTCGACCGCAATGCCCGCCCCAGCGACAACCACTCGAAATTCCCGAAGTGCGCCGTCGCAAACACACACTCGCCCTCCAGACACGCCCGCTCCGCCTCCGGCGTGTCCCACTCAAACTCAAACCACCGGTCAAATCCCTCCTCCGTCAGCCGCGGACTCCAGAAAAATTCCGCAAACGTCACCGCAAACCGCCGGTAACACCGACGCAGCAGTCTCCCTCGCTCCCGCTCCCCCATCGCCTCCCCATACACCACCTCCAGATTCATCCGCCCAGCCGCCCGACCTCTCCCGTCCACCGCCCACGCCAGCGTCCCCAGCATCGCCGCCCCCGTCCGCACCAACCCTAACGGCAATCGCGGAATCACCGCCACCGCCACCCGCAGCACCGCATGCTCCAGCGCAAACCGCAGTCTCAACAGCCTCCCCGGCCCTCCCCCCGCTCCCTTCATGGCTTCTTGCTCACCGGATCAATCGGATTCTCCTTCTCCCCTCCACCCTCCGTCTCCGCCGCCGCTCCTTCCCCTCCCTCAGGCACCACCACCGGCACCGCCAGCTTCGCCTTCAACCGGTCTTCCCAATGGTGCAGCTTCGCAGGATCACCACCCAGCTTCCCTAGCAACTCACTGCACTTCGCATGCCACTCTTCGTAATCCGGCTGCCGCGGCTTCTCCGCACTCCCCGGAAAGATCAGATACGTCACCTTCAGATCACTCACCGGCCGATTGTACGGCCCAGCCTTCGGATCAATCTCCCGCGCAATCCGCAGGCTCGCCTCCCCGCACTTCTCCGACGGGCCGTAATCCCCCACAATCGCCGGCAGCATCTTCTCCCCGCAGATCACCACCGCATAATCCCCGATCGACGGCGTGTAAGCACTCGATCCCTTGAAACTCCGGAACGAAAGCGGAATCACCACAAACGGATCCTCCTGCGCGATCAGATACGACCGCTTCTTCAAATCCCCGATCCGCGTCGGCAACTCCGCGATCCGCGCCTGCATCGCCTTCTTCTCCGCACTCCCCGCCCCTCCCACCTTCGCCTTCAATTCCGCAAGCTCCGCCTCCAGCCGCGGCACTAGCGGATTCACCTTGTCCGTCACCTTCGCCCACCCGTAACTCGTGCTCGGCTGAAAATGCTGGCTCTTGTAAAGATAGTCATCAAACGACTCCATCCGGTCGCCGTCACTCCCGTCACTCACCACATCCATCTCCCCCTGCAGCCACAACGCCTTCTGCTTCCCCTCCGCTCCCTCCAGCTCCAGCGCTGTCTCCAGATCATAAAAGTTATGCCGGCTCAGCAACCGGTCCAGTCGCAGAATGTTCGTCTTCACCGCCGCCTGCTTCACCGCATACGCATGATGATAGAACCCTGACACTTTCCCGCGCTTCAGCAGATCCCTCAACCCCGGAAAAAATCCCGGCAGCGCCGGATTGATCCCGCACAACTCCTCATACGTCCTCGCCGCCTCCGGCACCCGCACCTTCACCGTCACCTCCACCTGATAACTGTCCGCACTCCCCCGCTCAGTCGTCGCCCGCTTCCCCTTCTCCGGCTCAATCTTCGACACCACCTTCACCCCGGAAAACATCGTCGCCGCATCCTTCTGCGAACTCAATGACGGGCCCTCCGGCAACGCCGGCGGCGGGGTCGGCACCGGCACCTCCACACGCTTCTCCACAATCTTCTCCACCACCTCCCGCTTCACCACCACCCGCTCCGTCCTCATCCGATCCACCAACCGCACCACCCCGCGCTTCACCGCCGGCACCATCAGCACACCCCCACCCACCGCCAACGCCACCACCAGCGGCACAATCCACCGCGGCCGCTTCGGCGGTTCACTTCCCCAGGGTTGCAACAGGCTGCCAGGAGGACTCATCACATTCAACGGTTAAGATACCCAGCCACCCCCGCCGCCACCCCCAGCACCGACAGCACCGCCATAATCCCCGCAGGATACCACGCCTTCGTCTTCAGAAACACCGGCAGAAACCGACCCATCAGCAACCCGGACACCACCGCCCCAACCACATACCCCACCGGCGGATTCTTCAGCGCCATCATCCCAGCCACCACCAGCAGCACCCCACTCACCCCCCCGGCAAACAACGACGCCCGGCTCTTCGCCTTCACAAATCCCAAAATGCCCAGCACAAGGCTCACCAGCCCGAAAAAAACAAAGTAATCAGAGTATCTCACAGCAGTTCTATAGTCAGGGTTGATCCGCAGCCTTCCTAGGCCGCCGCCACAGCATGGCACGAAGCACCACCCGTGGCAATGCATTGAATACCCACGCCGCCACCGTCGGCACCACCCCCGGATACACCACCGCACGACCCCGCACCAACGCCTCCAGCCCCAGCCGCACCACCTTTTCCTTATCCACATACGACCATTTGGGCTGCCCAAGGCTCTCGCTCCCCCGCCTCGCCACTCCCCCGAACCCAGTCGCCACCGGCCCCGGAGCCAGCACACTCACAAAAATCCCCCGACCCCGCAACTCTATCCGCAACGCCTCGCTCAACCGCGTCACATACGCCTTCGTCGCCGCATACACCCCGAAATCAGGAATCGGCAACTCCCCAGCCAGCGAACTCACATTCAGCATCCCCGACGGCCCAGACGTCTCCAGATCCGCCACAAACACATGCGCCAGATGCGTCAGCGCCACCATGTTCACCTCCATCACCGCCGCCAATCGGTGCCACGCCCCCGTCGCAAACTCCCCGTAATCCCCCAGCCCCGCATTGTTCACCAGCAGGTTCACCCGGAACCCCAGCGACGCCAGATGCCCAGGCAATCGCTCCCGACTCCCCGCATCCGCCAGATCACACACCACCACCGCCACCCGCAACGCCGGTCGATCCCGCCGCAGGCTCTCCGCCAGTTCGTTCATCTCCGTCTCCCGCCGCGCCACCAGCACCAGCGCCGCCGCATGCGGTGCCAGTTGCCTCGCAAACTCCGCCCCAAGCCCGGAACTCGCCCCGGTAATCACCGCGGTCACCCCGCTCAACCGAAACCGCGCCCGCCTCCCGGGCATCACACGCGTTCCTCCGTCTCCGCCTTCAGAATGTCCTCCACCGTCTCCCGCCGCGAAATCTGCGTCACACTCCCGTCAGGCTCCAGCCACAACTGCGGTGCACGCCCGATCGAATTGTAATTGCTGCTCATCGCATACCCATACGCCCCAGCATCCCGAATCGCCAGCAGATCCCCAGCCGCCAGCTTCGGCAACTCCCGCGGCTGAATCAGTTCCGCATCGTCCCGCGTGAACACATCCCCACTCTCACACAACGGCCCAGCCACCACCACCGGCTCCGTCTCCCCGCCACTCTCGCGACCCACTACACTGATCCCGTGCCACGACCCGTACATCGCCGGCCTAACCAGATCCACAAAACCCGCATCCACCATCGCAAACACCGCCCCTGCCCCCTTCTCATTCGTCTGCGTCCGCTTCACATCCGTCACCCGCGTCACAAGGGTGCACGTCGGTGCCACATAATACCGACCCGGCTCAATCTCCACACGCACCTCACGACCCGCCGCCTCACTCAACCTCGCCTGCGCCTTCGCAAACAATTCCTTCAACCGACCCAGCGGCACCTTCGCCCCCGTATCCCGGTAATTGTGCGGAATCCCCCCGCCAAGGCTCACCGCCTCCAACCCCGGAAACAACGGCACCATCCCCGCAAACAACTCCGCCAATCTCCCCAGATTCCCCAGCAGTTCCTCAAACTGCGGCCCGCTCCCAATGTGCGCATGCAGCATCACCACCGTCATCCCAGCCGCCGCCGCACGCTCCGCCGCCTCCCCAGCATCCTCATGCCAGATCCCATGCTTCGAACTCGGCCCGCCCGTGTCACAAGAATTCACATGCCCATGCCCGAACCCCGGATTGATCCGCAAAGACACTTTCCCACGATACCCCGCCCGCGCCAGCTCGTCAATCATCCCCGGCGACCCGATGTTCGGCAGCACCCCATGCTCCAGCACCACCTCCAGCGCATTGTCCCGGAACACATCCGCCGTAAAACAAATCACCGGCGGCTCCATCCCAGCCGCATGACCCGCATGCAGCGCCCGCAGCACTTCATTCCCGGACACCGCATCAATCCAGATCCCCGCACCCGCCATCTCCCTCAACACCTTCGTCGCCGGACACGCCTTCATCGCAAACCGCGCCTGCACCCCCGGCAAATCCGTCAACTCCCGAATCTCCCCAATCCGCTCCCGCAGCAATCCCGCATCATAAATCCAGAATGGCGTACCAACCGTCTCGGCAAGGCGTTGCAGCAGGGCAGGATCGTGTGACTTCATGGTTTGTCTCGTGGCTGAAAAATGGCCCGCACGATGAACGCCCGCCGCGCCCGCGCAAGTCCAGCCTTCATTACCCCGCCAACCAGTTGTCTCCTGCCACCACCCTGTGCCATCATCCCCCGTCCCCCGGCACCCCACTCCCGCCCAGCCCTCTTCCCCATGAACCGCATCACAAGCCTCTTCCTCGGCATCGCCACCGAAAGCTGGGTCCGCTACGCCCTCACCGCAGGCATCGCATGGCTCCTCGCCTCCGTCTTCTTCAAACACCGCTGGCAACACCGCAAAATCATCCCCCGCAACCCGCTCCCCTCCGACCTCCGCCGCGAAATCTTCTGGTCCTCCATCACCGCCCTCATCTACGGGCTCGTCGGCACCGCCACCATCCTCATCGGCAAGGACGGCTCATGGAAACTCTACCGCCGCATCGACGACCACGGCTGGCTCTGGTTCGCCACCAGCATCGTCCTCGCCATCCTCATCCACGACACATGGTTCTACTGGACCCACCGACTCATGCACCACCGCTGGCTCTTCAAATGGGTCCACCGCATCCACCACCAGAGCACCAACCCCAGCCCATGGGCCGCCTACTCCTTCAGCCCACTCGAAGCCGCCACCCAGGCCCTAATCTTCCCCATCCTCACGTTCTCAATCCCCATGCACCCGATCGCCTACGCCGTCTTCATGACATGGCAGATCGTCAATAACGTCATCGGCCACACCGGCTACGAATACTTCCCAAAACGCCTCATGGACTCATGGCTCGGCAAATTCCTCAACACCCCCACCAACCACATCCAGCACCACGAAAAACCCCGCGGCAACTTCGGCCTCTACTTCAATTACTGGGACCGCCTCATGAAAACCAACCACCCTGACTACGAACAACGCTTCCGCTCCGTCACCTCCCGCCCACGCTCGCTTCCCCCAACGCCCCAACACGTTCACGCCACCAAGCCGAAGGCTTGACGGAGATTAGACTCTATGGCTGCGGCCCGTCCCGCGATCACCACACCAATGAAGCCGAAGGCTTAACAGAAATTAGCCGGTGGCGTCAGCCACCGGTCTAACATACACATAGATCACCGCCCCGGCAGGGGCGGCACCCCACCCCACTCGCCTCTTCTAACACGCCCCTCTCCAGTCAAGCTAGCCGAAGGCTCTGGACTGCTGTCAGAATTACAGCTCTCTCCGCGCACGGAGTGCGCCTGCCAGCCACCGCCCCCCAACCCCAATCCACCACACCTCCCCCCCATGCACCCCGCCATCCTCTCCACCACCATCCTCCTCTCCACAGCCGCCCTCTCCATCGCCGC
>JAIXPK010000279.1 GCA_027486335.1 Verrucomicrobiaceae bacterium
ACGAACTCGAACCCGACGGCCTCACCGCCCGAATCCTCCTCGCCTCCGGCAAACCCGCCGCCGCCATCTCCTCCAACGACGACCGCGCCGAAGCCTCCGAAATCCACTTCCGCAACGCCACCGGCGTCCTCCTCCTCCGTGGCAATCCAGTCCTCCGCTCCGGCTCCCACTCCGTCCGCGCCGTCAGCCCCTCCACCGTCATCAAAATCCACCTCCCCTCCGGCGCAATCGCCGTCGACGGTCCCGCCCAATGGGGCCAATAACCCCCCAAAAGCCCCCCCTTCCGCCCGTCCGCCCGTCCGCCCGTCCGCCCGTCCGCCCGTCCGCCCGTCCGCCCTCCGCCCTCCGCCTTCTCCCTTCTCACTTCTCACTTCTCACTTCCTTCCGGCCTTCCCCTTTCTCACTTCTAACTTCTCACTTCTCACTTCCCAAATGCGCCTCCTCCCCCTCGCCTTCGCCCTCTGCCTCTCTTCCTGCGGCACCGCCGCCCACTGGCTCGGCACGGCCACCTCCCTCGTCAGCACCGCCATCAGCCCGGTCACCAATATCCTCCACAACGCCGAAGGCGGCACCGAAAAACAATGGGAACAATCCGCCCGCCGCGGCTACCGGCCCGCCAGCTCTCCCGTCACCCAGCCCACCTCCAAAGCGCTGCTGCCACCCGCCCCTTCCTCAACCAATGACCGCCGCTGACCTCCTCGCCAGCGTCTCGTCCGACCCCACCCCGCCCTCGGACCTCCCGCCTCTCGCCAAAGCCCTCTGGCTCGCCAAAAAAGGCGACTGGGACGCCGCTCACAACATCGCCCAGGACGTCCACTCCACCGACGGCTCGTGGGTCCACGCCCTCCTCCATCTCATCGAGGGCGACTCCGGCAACGCCGCCTACTGGTTCGCCCGCGCCAACCGCCCGCCCGTCCCCTCCTCCGCCATCGACGCGGAATGGCTCCGCATCGCCCGCCACCTCTGCGGTTCCTGAACCGGTAAACGCGGGAACCCTCCCCAGTTGCACGCGCCTAGGCTACCCTCAGGGTCGCTCCATGCTCCGCTGCCTCCTCTTCCTCTGCGCCGCCCTCGCCCTCCCCGCCGCCACCCAACCCCTCAACTTCATCGTCATCCTCGTCGATGACATGGGTGCCACCGACCTCACCTGCACCGGCAGCCAATTCTACCAGACGCCCCACATCGACCAACTCGCCAAGGAAGGCATGTCCTTCCGCCGCGCCTTCTCCGCCTGCACGGTCTGCTCCCCCACCCGCGCCGCCCTCCTCACCGGCCAAAGCCCAGCCCGCACCCACATCACCGACTGGATCGCCGGCCACGAACGCCCCGCCGCCAAACTCCTCCCGCCCGACTGGTGCAAGGAACTCCCAGACTCCCTCACCACTCTCCCCGAAGCCCTCAAATCCCAGAACTACACGGCCGCCTCCATCGGCAAATGGCACCTCGGTAATGCCTCACCGCTCGCCCACGGCTTCTCCCTCAACCTCGGCGGCTACCACCGCGGCCAGCCCGAAAAATGGTTCGCCCCCTATCGCAACCCAGCCCTCAAAGACGGCCCCGACGGCGAATTCCTCACCGAACGCCTCACCTCCGACGCCATCAGCTTCATCAAGGCCTCCCGCGACCGTCCGTTCCTCGTCTACTTCCCCCAGTACGCCGTCCACACTCCCCTCGGCGGCAAACCCGAGGTCATCGCAAAATACAAGGCCCTCGCAAATCCCGCCAACCCTCACAACAACCCGGTCTACGCCTCCATGGTCGCCAGCGTCGACGATAGCGTCGGTCGTCTCCGCGCTGCCATCCGCGATCTCAATCTCACCGACCGCACGGTCTTCATCTTCACCTCCGACAACGGAGGCCTCCTCGGCGGCCCCAAAAACCCTATCACCTCCAATCTCGGTCTCCGCGCCGGCAAAGGCTCGCCATGGGAAGGGGGGGTCCGCGTCCCGCTCATCATCGACTGGCCCGGCCTCACCAAACCCGGCTCATCCTCCGACGAACCAGTCATCACCATGGACCTCGGCGTCACCATCGCCGCCGCCGCCGGCTCCCCGCTCCCATCCCCAGTCGACGGCACCGACCTCCGCCCAGCCCTCCGCGGCGAACCCCTGACTCCCCGCCCGCTCTGCTGGCACTACCCCCACTACCACCCCGGCGGTGCCACCCCATACAGCGCCATCCTCGAAAACGGCTGGCGGCTCGTCCGCTTCCACGAGGACCATCACGAGGAACTCTATCACATCACCACCGACCCGGAGGAAAAATCCAACCGGTTCGCCTCGGAACCCGATAAAGCCAAATCCCTCGCCGCTCGTCTCGACACCTACCTCACCGCCACCAACGCCCAGCTCCCCGTCCCCAATCCCAAGCACGACGCCGCCAAAGACGCCCGCTAGTGTAGTCCGTCTTGCAGATGGTGTCTTATGGACGAGGGATTTTTTCCGAGTCCTAGGCGCGAGGAGGGCGCGAATCAGGATTCGCAACCGACGAGCAACACAGGAATCGGGAAAAA
>JAIXPK010000359.1 GCA_027486335.1 Verrucomicrobiaceae bacterium
GACAAAACCGGCAGCGCTCCCCTCGAAAACCCCGTCCACCCAGGCGAACTCCTCGCCTCCATCTACCACGCCTTCGGCATCGCCCCGGACACCATCGTCTACAACCACCTCAACCAACCCCGCGAACTCGTCAAAGCCCAGGCCGTCTCCGCCCTCTTCGCCTGACCACGACCAGCATCCCTCCCACCAAGCCGAAGGCTTGACGGACATTAGACTCTATGGCTGCGGCCCACCCCGCAACCACCACGCCAATGAAGCCGAAGGCTTGACGGACATTAGACTCTATGGCTGCGGCCCACCCCGCAACCACCACGCCAATGAAGCCGAAGGCTTAACGGAAATTAGCCGGTGGCGTCAGCCACCGGTCTAACACATTAATACAACACCGCCCCGGCAGGGGCGGCGGACCCTAACAACCAATCGTCCCGTAGGGACGCCCGGTGAATAGCCCGTGGTGGCGCGAAGCGATACCACGGGTTCATCATCAAAAATCGCCCCGACCCCGTACGGGGTTGGCCTCTCCAAACAAGGCCTGGGCGCGCAGAGGTCCCCCTCGGCCCCCTCCCCACAAGCCTCTCCCAACCAATCCCTCCCAACTCGCCCCATCTCAAATCTCAAACTTCAAATCCCCCCGCCCCCTTTCACTATTTACTATTCACTATTTCCAATTTCCACCCACACTCCCCTATCACCGTGAATCCCCGAACGAAGCAGATCGCCATCGCGTTCGCCGCACTCTTGCTCTCACTGTTCCTGTTCCTCGCCACCCGACCCGAAACAGACAACGCCAACGCCAGACTCACCTCACACTCACCCCCTGCCAATCCCAAAACCCGGTCCATTCAGGCCACGAGACACGCTCCAGCACGCAGCATCCCCGAGATCACCGAATCCGATGAGCCAGCCCAGGACGCCCCTCCCCTGGCCATCGAGGATCCCTCAAGATTAGCCGGGAAAATCCTCAACGACGACGGCGAAATCAGCGACGAATTCTTCCGCCATTTCGAATTCACAGACCAGCAGATCATTAGCTTTAAAGCGGTGATTGGTGGTGTTATGCGCGGTTCGCAGTACATCGAATCTCGCAACGTGGAGGTGCTGCCATCAACCGATGGCAGTACTCGCTTTATGGTTCACCCATTTCGCAACTTGGGGAATAGCCTGATTAAGGATTTGCCAGAGATATTCAAACGGTTTCCCTCTCCAGCACCCGACGCCGCCATCGACTACTTCATGACCGAAGCGACCTCAGGCCGCGAAGACTTCTTCGCCGGATTCGGCCAATATCCCCGAGAGTACCGGGTCGTTCGCGACGGCACCGAATACGTCATGACCGAAACCTTCCTCCTTCCAGGCCCCACCCCCGACGAACCAGTCCGCACCAACGGCCCCGTCCGCCGCTTCACCAAACTTCCGGCGCGCTACGCCCACTTTTTCGAACCCCCGAGGCAAATTCCGCACATCTTCAAAGACGTTTCCAACACTCGAGAAAACTGATCGCCTCCGTACAAGCAACCAGCCGCAGGCCTTGGAATGCGGAAGCCTGCTGCCGCTTTCCCGGAGCCAGCCCGCTGGCCCGGCACCATTCACGCCCTCCCAAACCTCCTGTCTGTGAATCCATTCGTGCCCATCCGTGAAATTCGTGGTCCAAAACCCCACAAGCCCTCCCAACACGCCCGCCGCAGGCTCTGGACTGCTGGGAGAATCACAGCTCTCGGGGCGCACGGAGTGCGCGCGGCCCGCCCTCCGAACAAGCCTCTCCGAACAAGCCCGGGACCGCGAGGCTCTGTACTCGCGCCCCCCACCCAACAAGCCCTCTCCCAACACGCCATTGTCACTTCTCACTTCCCTCACCCCCTTCTCCCCACTAGCTCATTTTTACTATTCACTATTTTCAATTCCCCCCCCCTCACGGCCCCGGCACATCAAACGGCAACCCGTAATAACGCATGATCGCCCCCGTCCGCTCGTAGATCGCCCGCTCCGACATCCCCGCCCGCTCACACATTGAATTCATCGGACCCCAGTTCCCCGAAATGAACCGCAGCAGCTCCATCGGGTCAATCTCCACACTGGCCAGCGCTTCTCCCTCACGCTTCCGACCCGTCAGATTCCCCATGCAGCACATCGTCAGCATCATCAGCGACTCCCCGCCAAGATCACAGAAGTAGAACGCATACGGCCAGTCCCGCTGCAGCTTCTGATAATACCGGCGCACCGACTCGATCGCATTCACCTCGTGCGGATCGTCATCGAACCCATTCACCGCAAAATGAAACGTGTTCATCATGCGCCCCAGATCCCGTCCCCTCGGCAGCTTCTCCGGCCTAAGCTCACCGCTCCACTCATGCAGTCGCTCGAAACCCGCATCGCCGACCGCACAAGAAATCTCCAGAAAACTCTCGACGCACGCTCCGCATATGAATGCATCATCCCGCACTCGGCGCTTGGATCGCTGCGGCGCGGACCTCCAGTGCAGTGTTGACCACAATCGCATTTGATGTAAAAACGCTTTTATGCGAACCACCCTCGACCTGCCCGACGATGTGTTCCGCCAGTTGAAGGCGGAAGCCGCCCTCCGTGGACTCAAGCTCAAACAGTTGCTGACCGACATCGTGCGGGCCAGCCTGAGCTGCCCGCCCGACGCCGGTGCAGTCCGCAGACGCAGCCCGCTGCCTGTCATCCGCAGATCCACCGGCCACGTGCATCCCTCCCTCTCCAGTCGGCAGATTGAATCCATCCTCACAGAGGAAGCCTGCAGTTGGCATCCTTGATCTACCGGACCTCAAATCCCTGACTGCGTTGTGGCGCGGAAACCACTCCACCTGAGGCCTCAGCAGTCACTTTAGAGCGGCCCACCGGGATCTCCCTCCTGATCCACCCTTCCGCCGCACCCGGAACACCACCCGCCCCACCGACCTAACTCACACTCCCCTAAGCCCACCCTTGAATCCGGCGAACTCTTCAGCCTCGATGCCCATCCGTTTCAGAATAGTGACAAAGAGATGGGCGAGAGGCAGTTCATGGTGGTCGGGGTCGCTCCGCCAGCCTGAGTCATCGTCGATTCCGGCATACGCCTGATTGCTTTCGTCTCCCTTCGCGAACTTGAGATAGCGGCCGTTCTGAAAGCCCAGGTTCCTGCCGCCCGCCGAAATGATTGGATAGTTCCGGGACAGATGGAAACTGCTCGACGCCGACCCGTGCATCGCGAACGTGTTGTCGAGAAGCGTGCCGTTCCCATTTGGCTCGCGGGTGTCCTTCAGCTTCTGAATGAACCGCCCGAATTCCTCGGTCTGAAAACGATTGTACGTTCCGAGATTGCGCCAGCCGTTCGGCTTCTTCACGTCGTGAGTCAGGCTGTGGGCATTGTTGAGCCCGACGGCCCTTGCTAGCAGATCCTGGGGCCCGCCGGTGTTCTCCCTGCCCATCATGTAGGTCGCCACCCGGGTCGAGTCGCTGAGGAACGCAAGGAAGATGAGTTCGTAGATCGTCTGAATGTAGGCCCGGCTGTCGCGGACGGTGACCTCGAGATTCAGATGGCTCGCATCAACTTCCGGAAGCGCCGTATCGATCCATTGCTCGGCCTTGAGCAACTTGATCTCGGTGTCGCGGACCGAGTCGAGGTATTGCTCGAGCGTGGCGCGGTCGTGGCTCGAGAGCTTCCGGTTGAGCGCGTTGACGTTGCTGATGAGAAGGTCGAGCGCGCTTTTGCTGCGGGCAAGTTTGTCGCGGGTCTCCCTTCCCTGCGTCACGAAGAGAAGGTCAAAGATCTCTTTGGGCCGGTTGATCGACGGAATGGGTCGACCTTGCTGGTCGAAGGAAGAAGTGTGTGTGGCTCGGGGTGCCCCAGTCCCCGCATTGGTGGACAGCACGAGTGAAGAGTGCCGGGTGTGGCGGCCAGAATGCGCGGCAATAACCTGGTCCAACGAGATCGTGTTCTTGTATGGCCCCTGGCTTCCGGTATCCGCACCGGTTAGGTACTGGTCGGCATTCGCATGGCCGATCACTTTGCGAACAGCCGGATGAGAGAGGCCGGAGTAAATCGTGATCTCGCTGCGCAGCGGCTCAAGAACATCAAGGACCTTGGTGAATCGAAAGTCGCGCTCGCCCCCCTGTGGAAACCAGCTCCAGTCCTTCCACGCCGGATCATCCTGCCGGGGCAGCCCCACTCCGTCCGGATGATAGATGCTCACAAACCGCGCCACTCGTTCCTCTGGCTCCTTCTTGGCAGCAAATGTCTCCATCCACGGCAGCGCGAGACCAATGCCCGCACATCGCAGGAACCTTCTCCGCTTCATCAAGGGTCGGCTACTGCTCATTGTCTGCTTCCTGTTTGATCTTCTGACTGAACAATTCGCTGTGAATCACAATGGAAACAAGATCCCGCAGCCCATTGCCCCGCTTCTTGAGTTCCGCCGCCATTTCATCAATCGCACCACGGTCAGCGAATGACATCGGCCGCCCCAGCGCATACGAACTCAATTTGTGCACCATCGCTCCGGCAAACTGATCCTGTCGGTCAGCCATGAGGTATCTCTTCAACCCCGCCACTCCGTCCAGTGCCTGCTTGTTGTAAAGCACGGCGGAAGCATCCACCGGCTGCTCGTTGATCGACGTGCGAAACCGTCCAAGCGCATCGAAATTCTCCAGCGCAAGCCCCCACGGATCGATCTTCGCATGACAGGATTGGCAGGCGGCCTGGTTCCGATGATCCGCCATCCGTTCCTTCGGGGTCATCTTGAGAATCCGGGGATCCGTCAGGTCCACCTCAGGCACATTGGGCGGCGGCGGCGGCGGTGGGTCGTGAAGCATCCGCTCCAGGAGCCAGACGCCCCGCTTGAGGGGATTGGAATCTACCCCGGTCGAAGTCATCGTGAGAACTGCCGCCGTCGTTAGAAGACCGCCCCGGTTCACCCCCGGGCTGATTGCCACTTTCCGAAATTCCTGCCCGGAAACGCCAGGAATCCCGTAGTGCCGCGCAAGGGGCTCGTTGATCACAAGGTAGTCCGAATCCAGGAAATCCATGATGCTCCCATTGTTCCGCAGCACATGATCAAAAAAGGCCAGCGGCTCCCCGACAAGGTTCCCCTCAAAAGCTTCGTCGTAAAACTCAAACTTCGTTTTGTCGACAACAAGGTTATCCAGCGCCTCAAGGCCCAGCCATTGCTGCACAAAGTGTCGGCCGAACCGTTGCGATTTGGGATCCGCCAGCATTCGCTCGATCTGCGAATTCAGAACCTCCGGCTCTCTAAGTTTACCGGCGAATGCGAGTTCCAGAAGCGCGGTGTCAGGAATGCTGGACCACAGAAAGAAGGACAATCGGCTCGCCATCTCAAGGTCACTCACCGCATGCGCAGTCGCAGGCGTGTCTGACTCGGTCTGCACCAGATACAAAAACTCAGGAGACGCCAGCACCGTCGCAAGGACTTCAATCATGGGCTCCTCGAAGCCGGAAAAGCCGACCCGGAACTTCGAAAACAATTCATGATAGGGCGCAATTTCCGCCTCGCCAACCGGGCGTCGCCAGGCCCGCGTCATGAATCGCTTCAGAATCTCCCGACAATACGCGTCCTCATCATTCCGGTTCGGGCTCTCAAAGAAAATCGCCGCATGCGATTTCGGCGGCCACTCTTCATACCGGCCAGCTTCGACTTCAACATAGTCGATCTCAAGATTCACCGGCTCGCCCTCTCCCCTCCTCCCAGTGCTGGAAATGTTGTTGATCTCAATAAACTCCGTGCAGTTCGGAGAGCCTCCCACTTCGTGCACTCTCCGAAAGGGATTCCGCGGCAACTCATCAATCGGAACATCAAATGTCAGGAACTCCGGGGCCTCGACGGAAGCGGTCACTTCAACGTCTCGCCGACTCACCCTCGCTGACCTCTTGCCCTCATTGTTCGTCTCAAATCCGAAAACCAACCTGATGTTCGCAGTCTGGCCCGGTCGGCGTTCGCTCGCCCCCACTCGAATCCTAACCCTCAGCATCCCTTCATCGGGAACCCAGTTCCCAAGATCAAGGCGGATCTGCCGGGACGGCGGGAGGACCGCAACCACACTGGAAACCGGTGGGATCGCGGTGGTGACTTCATCGGGTTTCAGATTCCAGATCCCGTAGTGCACGTCCACGTAGTACGTCCATTGGTACGCGTACCCCTCGCCGGTCTCTTTGTTGAAAATGTGAGTGTGCCCGATCTCCCCCGCATCAGCAGGATTCTTGCGATGGACGGGCTTCTGTTTCAAAGCCGCGGCCTTGTCCATCGCTTCCTCCATCGGAATCTGCCACGTCACCACCTTGGGTCGCTCCCCTTCGACAGTTGCCTTCTTCAACGCCTCGAGAGCAATCTCCCGATAGGTCTCCAGCTGCGCCGCCGACATCTGCAGATACTTCGAGCTGTTCTTGAACCCGTCTTCAGACGTGTTCTCCGGCGGAAGCGCCGCGGTAAACTCAAGGTTCAAATCCAGTAAATCCTGCAGGGCATGGTTGTACTCATAGTTCGCCATCCGCCGAAACGAACTGTAGCCCCCGGCATCCCCCCGGACTCGACTCGCCTTCTGCATCTCATTTCCCAGCCACTCGATGATCCGCGCCCGGTCATCGTCCTTGAGATGATAGTCCGGTTCGTCATCCGGCGGCATCTCCCGTTTGCTGAGGACATCGTAAATCTCAACCCACCGATCGACGTCCCCACCACTCAGAAGATTGGGATCCAGTTCATCAACCCGGAATCCTGACTTCGACTGCTTTGGACCATGACAATCGATGCAGGATTTCGCGAAAATCGGAGCAATGAACTTTTGATATTCCTCAAGATTGGCCTCCTCCATCGACTCCCCCGCACCAGCGCCACCAGTCCACCCCGCCAGCACCATCACCAGCAAAACACGGCCAAACCATCTTCGAGTGTCGTGAGGCATGACTGTTTTTCCAGACCCGGAAAAGGGCTATCTTTTCACCCCCCAGATCTCTTCCAGAAGGTCGTGAAGAACCGGATCATGTTCCTTCAATTCGGCCCGGACGAAGGGATAAAAGTCGTTTCGATCAAAGTATGCTTCGGTTCCTTCCGCGAAGTATTCCATCGGAGTCGAAGCGGCATAAGCGCGGACTTTGCGCCCTTTGTGGTCGAGAACTTCATCGTAAATCCCGGCCTTCATCGCCTTCTCATAGGCAGCGAGGATGCGGGGTTCGTCGTAACCGCCCAGAATCTGATCGTGAAACCCGTGGCTCAATTCATGCAGAACGACCGAAGGATGTTTCGCCAGCTGTTCGCGATCCAAGATCGAGGCCGCCCGGGTGATATGCACTTTCTTGGCGAGGCGCTCATCGTAACCACGTTCAACCAGCCAGTCCGCACCCGGATGATAGGGCCCGGGTTCCACGTTGATCTCAGGGTGGTCGTGCTCGATCCAGATCCCGATCGTCTGCAATTGCTTCAGTCGGTCCTCAGGAATCATGATCGTAATGCGTAGCAGGTTGCTTGCCAGCATCGTCAAAGCCCTCGCTCCTGCCGCCGAATGCTCGCCCTCCAGCATCTTGGGATCAATATGGACTTTCCAGCCCTCGATCTCCCGGACAATCGGATCGAAGCGTTTCACCGGCTTACTCTCGCCAGCCGTCTCGGGTTCCGCCTTCGCCGCAAAAAGCGCAATGAGTAAAGTCGCCGTCGTTGCGAGGAATAACTGGTATCGGGTACGGTTCTCACTCGTCATGTCGGCAACCGACACGCGCACCAAGGTCCCGGTCTTTCATCCCGAAAGCCGCCAGTCATCCTCCACACCCTCCGAACCTCTCCCGTCCTCGACAATGATCTCCCCGACTCAGAGCCGGAACGTGATCCGTCCCTTCGACGTGTCGTACGGAGACATCTCCATCTTCACGCGATCGCCAATCACCAGCTTAATGAACCGCTTCCGCATCTTCCCGGAAATGTGCGCCAGCACCACGTGCCCGTTCGGCAACTCCACTCGGAACTGAGTCCCCGCCAACACCTGAACAATCGTCCCCTCAACCTCAATCGCTCCTTCTGGATCATCATCCACCTGACGCGGGGCGCGCAATGGTGGTCGGGCAGCCCCGGAAGGCTGGTGCGGACGGCTCGGACGACGGGGGGCAAATTTCTTCTTGGCGGGCATGCGTGACAGATTAAGCCGGACCATCCCTCCGCTCCGCCCCAGTGACAAGCGGTTTGTTGCCCCGTTCAACCCTACAACAGCGGAGCCAGCGGCCGACACACCGCCTCAGCAATCCGCAGCCACCCGGACCGCCCGCGATGCCCCTCCAGCGTCACCTCCAGAGCGTCCTTCTCATTCCTCCCAAACAACCGCTCCGCCGCCTCCGTCGTCTTCGCGCAGTCCAGCAGCACGTTCAGCTCGAAATTGATCCGCAGCGACCGGATGTCCAGATTCGCACTCCCAACCATCACCGCGCCCCCATCCACCGCCAGCATCTTCGCATGCAGCAGCCGCGGCTGGTAACGGAGAATCCGCACCCCGTACGGCAGCAGGTCCTCGAAATACGCCCGCGTCACATGCGTCAGATACCAATGGTCACCCTTCTCCGGCACCATCACCCTCACATCAACCCCGCGCATCGCCGCCAGTTGTAGCGCCGCCACCAGCGGAGGCTCCGGCACAAAATACGGCGTCATCATCCACACCCGCCGCTCCGCACGCTGCACCAGCGCCAGCGTCGACAGCTGAATCTCATTCAAATCATTGTCAGGCCCGCCCGGCACCACCTGCACCCCCACACTCCCGCAATGCTCAGGCCTCGGATGAAACACCGCCGCCGTCAGCGCCTCCCCAGTCGCAAACAACCAGTCCTCCGCAAACACCTCCGCCAGTTGCGCCACCACCGCCCCCCTCAACCGCACCGCCAGATCACTGTGCGGCGGCTCCGCCCCTCCTCCCCAGTACTCGCGCCCCACATTCATCCCCCCAGTCAACGCCACCTCCCCATCCGCAATCACCAGCTTCCGGTGATTCCTCAGATTCAAATGAAACCGCCCACTCAGCGGCGCAAAGGTCCGGAACCAAGAAAACTTCCCGCCCGCCGCCTCCAGCACCCCGAAAAACCGCCGCCCCGTCCACAAACTCCCGATCTCATCCACCAGCACCCGCACCTCCACCCCGCGCCGCGCCGCCCGCACCAGCGCATCCCTCACCATCTCCCCGGCCCGATCCGCCCGCCAGATGTAAAACTCCACATGCACATGCTC
>JAIXPK010000212.1 GCA_027486335.1 Verrucomicrobiaceae bacterium
CCGCAGCGTCCAGGAACTCCTCGGCCACGCCAGTCTCACCACCACCCAGATCTACACCCACGTCTCCACCGAACGCATGAAACAGGTCTACGACGACGCCCATCCCCGCGCCTGATTCCCGCACCAGCCCTGACAAATCCACCGCCTCACCGCCGCCGCACTTCCACGTGCGTCACCGCTTCCGCACCCGTCGGCTCATGCACCGCCCTCAATTCATGCCGCCCGGGCTCTAACATCACCGCCGCCCCGCGCTCCCACGGCCTCACCTCAAGGGTCGCACTCTCCCACCGCACCTCCGCCGCAGGATGCGTCGTCCGCAGCAGCAGCCGCCGACCCTCCCCTGGCAGATCAGGATCCAGCAGCAGTCGCGTCCCCGGCAGCGGCGACACAATCCCGAACGCCCCAGCCTCCCCCGGCAGATCCGCCGCCACCGCCGCCGTCCCCACCCAGTTATAAGGCCCCGCCAGCCACGCCGCATAATCCCGGCTCAGCAGCACCCGGCCCTCCGCATCGTAACTTCCCTCCCCATCCAGCGGCCCCGGCGCTAACTCCCGCCGGAAAACCTCCCGCCTCACCGGCCGCCGCCCCGCCAGCCGCCCCGGCACCGGCTTCCCCGTCAGCGGATCCACCTCCAGTTCCACCTGCGTCTCCGGCCGCGCATACCACTCACTCCCCAACCTCCCGTCCAGCCACGTCATGATGTCATGCAGAATCGGAGCCGCCCCCGTCACCCCACTCACCCCGCGCATCGGTGCCCCGTCGAAATTCCCCACCCACACCCCCACCGTGCAGCGCGGCGTATAACCAATCGTCCAGTTGTCCCGGTAATCCGTGCTCGTCCCCGTCTTCACCGCCGCAGGAAACCTCAATCGCAACGCACTCGCCATCCCGAACGCCCCGCTCCGCGCATCATTGTCCGTCAGCACGTCCGCAATCTGCCAGCACGCCTCAGGATCGAAAATCCTCACATTCCCAGCCTCCGGATCCCTCTCGCTGAACCTCGGCACACACAACTCCCCCAACCTCGCCAGCGCCCCATACGCCGACGTCAATTCCAGCAAACTCACCTCCCCTCCCCCGATCGTCAGTCCCAACCCGTACGCCTCCGCAGGCTTTGTCAGGGTCGTCACCCCCGCCCGCCGCAGCACGTCCATCAGCGCCGCAGCACCGCCATACCGGCTCAGCAATCGCACCGCCGACAGATTAAGACTGTTTGCCAGCGCCACCCGCAGCGACACCGGCCCCGCCGGCCGCCGGTTGTAATTCTCTGGCCGGTAAATCCCCGTCGGCGTCACATACTCCACCGGCAGATCCGCCACCATGTCCCCCGGACTCGCATCCGCCTGCAGCGCCAGCAGCCACGTGAACGGCTTCAGCGCCGACCCCGGCGACCTTGCCGCCAGACACCCGTTCACCTTCCCGTCCCCCGCTAACTCATACCCGCCGCTCCCCACCATCGCCAGCACATCCCCGCTCGCATTGTCCAGCACCACCACCGCCGCATGCTTCACCCGCTCCTCCCGCAACCGCCCCAGCCTCTCCCTCACCACCCGCTCGCATTCCTCCTGCACAGCCATGTCCAGCGTCGTCCGCAACCGAAACCCCGCCCCCGGTTCCTCCGCCAGCCTCCCTAGCACATGATCCACAAAATGCGGTGCCCGGAACGCACTGCTCTGCCGCTCCAGCCGCAGTTCCTCACCCATCGCACGCTCCACCACCTCACCCTCCAGCATCCCTAACACCCTCATCCTCCCCAGAATCCACCGCTGCCGCGCCTTCGCCCTCTCAAAATTCCGCCACGGATTCAACCGCCCCGGAGCCTGCGGCAACCCAGCCAGAAACGCACTCTCCGCAGGACTCAGATCCCTCAGCGGCTTCGCAAAAAATGTCCACGCCGCCTCCCCGCACCCAGTCGCCATCGACCCATAACTGATCCGACTCAGATACTCCTCCAGGATCCGCTCCTTACTCCACGTCATCTCAATCCGCCGCGCCGTCAGCACCTCCATCACTTTCGTCCACATCGTCCGCCGCCGCGGCACCGCCACCTTCACCAGCTGCTGCGTGATCGTACTCGCCCCCGACACCGCCCGCCCCGCCCTGACTCCATCCCGCACCGCCCTCGCCACCGCCCGCACATCCACCCCGCCATGCCCGAAAAACCGCTGATCCTCCGCCGCCAGCGTCGCCTGCACCAACGCCTCCGGCACTTCCCCCAGCCGCACCATCCCCGCAGACCGCCCATCCTCCCCAGCCAACCGCCGCAGCGACTTCCCGTCACGATCCAGGATCTCCGCCGCCGCCTCCGGCGCACGCCCCAGCGCCTCCGGCCACGGCACCACCCACGGCACCACCCACCAGAACATCCCCGTCACCACCACCATCACCAACACCACTCTTACTAACCCACGCACCCACCGGCGCCTCCGCCCGGTTCCCGCTTCTCCAGGCTTACTCCCCATAACCATCCCCCTCAGCTCAAATCCAGCGCCCCGCCCTCGCACAACCCCGCATTCCCGAACCGCGTCAACTCATGCCCCGAAGTCTGCGCCAGCGACAGCCACAACCGGTTGTGCGCCACGTTCCCCAGCGTCAGCATCCTCCCTCCACGAAACCCGTGCCCGCCCCCGATCAGCACAAACGGAATATTGTCGTGCGTGTGCGAATTCCCCTTCCCTAACTCATTCGTCCAGATCACCGTCGTGTGATCCAGCAGGCTCCCTTCCCCCGCAGGCTCCGGCGTCTCCGCCAGCTGCTTCACCAGCTGCCCCACCTGCTCTCCCAACCACGTGTTGATCCGGATCAGCTTGCCTAGCGAATCCACATTCAGATCCGGATCGTGCGACAGCGCATGATGCCCCTCCTGAATCCCCAGCCACGTCATCCGCGCCCCGCCCACCGAATTCGTGAACTGCAGGCTCGCCACCCGCGCCATGTCATTCGCAAAAGCATTCACCAGCAGCGCCGTCTGCCGCTTCATGTTCTCCGGAATGCTGTCGTTCCCGCTCCCGCCTCCCTCCGCAATCTCCGGCGGCCCCACCCGCAACTTCTCATCCGCCTCCCGCTTCAACCCGCCCTCCATCTCCCTCACCAGCTCCAGATGCCGCTCCAGCATCGCCCGATCCTCCGCCGGCAACCGCCCCGCCGCCGTCCGCAACTCACCCCTCACCCCATCCAGCACACTCCCCATCGTCTCCCGCTCCTTCATGTGCCCGTAAAGATATCGCAGCACCTGCCCAGGATCACTCATCGGCGTCATCGGACGATTCGGCCCGCCATACGACCAGCGCGTCCACGGATCCGCACGATCCGGCACCGCCACCCCTAACTCCAGCGACCCGAACCTCGTCCGCGTCGCCTCGTCCTTCTGGAAATACCCCTTCAATTCCTGATCGATCGAAATCCCGCTCGCCCACCCCGCTGGCGTGTCCGACCCACCCTGAATGTTCCCCGGAAACAACTCAATCCCCGTCAGCAGGCAGCTCATCCCCCGCATGTGACCATCCCCATCCCCTCGCACTTTGTTCGAAATCCCCTTCAGCACCAGACAACGATCCCGCCACGGCGCAAGCGGTGCCAGAATCTTCCCGAACTCCATCCGCCCGTCCCGCTCCACCGGCCAGAATTCCTCCGGCACCGTCCCGTTCGGCGTAAACACAAAAATCACCCGCCGCGGCCTGACACTCTGCACCCCGGCCCCCAGCACCGCCCGCACCGACGGCAACGCACTCAGCAGCGGAACCACCAGCGGAGATACCCCAAGGCGGCGGAACAAGGATCGACGGGTCAATGTCTTCATGGCTTCACAATCTCGGTTTTCTCAGCACGTTCCAGCGCATCCCGCGCCGGCACCATCGCAATCGCCACCACCAGCTCCCTCACACTGAACCCGCTCGCCGCAAACCCCTCATGCAGCCGCGTCAGTGTCTCCGGCCCGTACGCCCCCGGCACCTGCTTCACCATGTACTGAAACAACTGCCTCACAAATCCCTTCTGCGCCTCCACGCTCGCCACCGCATGCCGCGCCAGATCCCGCGGACCCCTCAGCACCACCGTCTCCCCGCCCGCCGCCACATACTCGCTCTCGCTCATCACCGGCTTCCCATTGTCCAGATACCTCAGCCGCCCCGTCGCATCATATCCCTCCAGACTGAAACCTAACGGATTGATCGTCCCGTGACAACCCATGCAGTTCTCGTCCTTCGTCAGCTCCGTCACCTTCTCCCGCATCGTCAGATCCGCATGAAACTTCCCGTCCATGAACGCAATCGCCATCGGCGGCGGCTTCAGAAATCTCCCCAGAATACTCCGCGTCAGAAACACTCCCCGGTGAATCGGTGAACTGCTCCGGTGATACGCCAGCACACTCAGCAGATACGGATGCGTCAATACCCCCGCGCGCTCCGACGCCGGAAACGTCACTGCCTCAAATGCCCCGCTCCCCTCAGGCCGCCGCGACGCCCCGTACATCTCCGCCATCGGCCCGTTCACATACAGATAATCCGCCTCCAGCAACTCCCGCCAGTCACCACTCCCTTCCCACACCACCCGCTCCACAAACATCTCCAGCGACCGACGCAGCGCCGCAACCACCTCAGGCGAAAACGCCGGATACTCCTTCCCGTCCTTCATCACCTCCCCAGCCTCATCCATACTCAGCCACTCCCCGAAAAACGTCCGCAGCTTCGCCCGCGTCAGCGGACTCCTCAGCATCCGCCGCGCTTCCTTCTCCAACTCCGACGCCTCCTCCAGCTTCCCCTCCCCGGCCTTCCGCCTCAATCCCTCATCCGGCAACCCATCCCACATCGCTAGCGCCAATCTCCCCGCCGCCAATCTCCCCGCCCCAGCCCCCTCTGGCATCACCTCCGGATAAAGAAACGAAGGAGCCTCCAGTATCCCCAGCACCGCACGCCGCCCACCCGTCTCCACATCCGGCCCGCCCTCCACCAACCCGCGCAACCACCGCCGCTCTTCCTCTAACACCCCACGTCGCCATGCCTTCGCAGCCACTCCTTCCACCCCCTTCATCATCTCCTCCACCTTCCCCCCGGCACGTCCCTCCAGCTCCGACGCCACCACCGCCGACGCCTCGAGCGCCGCCTCGGTCACCGCCGCATGCCACTCCCGCGACACCTCCAACCCTCGCCCGTAACCAGCACTCCCATCGTCCGGCGGCATCGCCGCCTGCACCGCCACCACCCGCGGCCGCCGCTCCGGCATCAGCGCCCACCCTGGCACTTCCTCCCACACGCCATGCGGCCGCTGCCACTCCAGTCGCACCCGCGCCGTCTTCTCCTTGAACTTGAAAAAATCTAACCTCACCGGCACCGCATACCCTCCAGGCAACACCATCCGCGCCGTCAACTCCCGCGCCGCATTCCCCGAACTCACCCACCCGTCAATCAACGCCGCTTCCTCCCCTCCACGCCGACCCCCGCCACCAGCCGCATTCACCCACAACCGCACCCCATTCGTCGTCACCACCCGAAACCCATACTCACCACTCTCCGGCACCCGCAACGACCCGCTCCACCCGATCGCAAACGCCTCCACTCCAATCTTGTCAGGCAACGGACTCCCCTCGCCCCAGTCAAACCCCACCCGCTCATCCACTCGCTCCAGCACTTTCTTGTCATCCTTCCGGTCCCGGTCATTAAAATAAACCGCACGCAATCCCATCCGCCCCTCGTCCCCGCCTCCACTCTCCAATCCAGGCGTCAGAGCCGCCAGCGACTTCCTCACCTGCTCATTCGTCAGATGCTGAAACGCCAGCTTAGGCGGATCAATCCGCTCCCGCGCCGCCGGCGAATAAAAAGCCTCGTAAACCCACGCCGCCACCCGCTCCGCATCCTCACCCACACACTCCCCTGGCGCATCCTCAGGCATCGTCCGCTCAATCAACCGCGTCAGCGACTCCACCGTCCGCTCCCCATACAACGCCTCATCATACTTGTCCGCCACGCCCTCCCCATGCTCCCCGTGACACGACGCACACCGCATCCGGTAAATCTCCGCGCCCTCAGGATGCCGCACCCCAGCCTCCGCCGCCAGCGCCGCCCGCGGATCCGCCTCCGCACCCACAACCTCCCCCGCCACCACCAGCAGCAGCAACATCACAGTCTCTCGTTTCATTCTCAACATCTCTCCTTCATCAACGTCCCCGCCAGCACTCTCCGCACCACCATCCCTCTCCTCAATCGCGGGATCCTCCCGACATTCCCCTGATGACACCACCGCGCCGCTCCGCTAATCTCCACAACTTCAACCATCCCATGAAACGTTTCGCCATCCCCACCCTCGCCGCCGCCCTCGTCTGCCTCGTCTCCGCGCAAAACCCCAACCCAAATCCAAATCAGGGCCAGAATCAGGGCAACAACAACCAGGCCGTCGCCGACGCCGAAAACCGCACCGGCTTCTGGGACTGCTCCGTCCCCGGCGGCAACTTCACCATCGGCCTCGGCAAAATCTGCTCCGTCAGCATCCACGAATACGCCGTCACCGGCGGTCGCGTCACCGAAGTCGTCATCGATACCGAAGGCTCCGTCTGCGCACGCTTCTACTTCATGGAACCCCTCAACGTCGGCGGTAACCTCGCCGCCACAGGCATCATCAAAGACCGCGTCGCCGATGTCCTCGAATCCGCCGCCGACCGCACCGGCACCGACAAGGTCTGGCGCAAGGTCCAGAAAGACTACCCCCTCGCCACCCACGCCCACACCGTCGACTACCGCCTCCAATCCCTCGCCAACCTCCAGGCCATCTTCGGCTCCGCCAAAGGCGCATGGATGTCCGGCCGCGGCCGCAGCATCCGCATCACCGAATAATCCCCTCTCCCTCCTCTCTCCCACACCACAAAAAATGCCTGCCGCCCCTCTCCGGGACGGCAGGCATTCTTTTGTTCAGTCTCCTCAACTCCTCACTTCGCCGGCACCTTCAACTCCACACCATCAGGCCACTCCGCTCCAGCATTGATCCACTTCTTCAACAGCTCGATCTTGTCCTTGTCCGGACGCGGAGCCTTGTCCTTCGGCGGCATCGCATCATCATCGTCCTCAGGCAGCAGCAGCACCTTGATCAGCGCGCTCTCATCAGCCTTCCCAGCCACCAGCAGCTTGCTGTCCTCCCCGCCCTTCATCGCTCCCTCCTTCGTCTGAATGTTCAGCTTGCCCTTCGCCTTCGTCGAATTGTGGCACTTCACACAGGACGCCTCAAGGATCGGCGCAATCTCCTTGGCAAAGTCCGGTCCCTCAGCGGCCACACGGCCAGCCATCACTAGTGCAACGAAAAGTATTGTGGATTTCATTTGAATGGGTCTGTGAATCAATGTCGGCCGCAGGTCAACCTGCCCGCAGCACTCCGCTCCCTTACACCACCACCCCCACCACAAGCCACCCTTTTTCACGGATTTTACCTCCCCCCTCCCCCGCCGCCCTCAATACACAAAAAGCCCGGAAGGTCTCACCCTCCGGGCTTCTTGCTCGCCGGAAATCATCTCCCCGACGGCGCTTGCTTCAACAGAACCGCCACGCGCCGGACGATCCCTCGCTCAATCCAAGGCAAGTCAATCGACCGCCTCAGGCCTTCTTCGCAGCCTTCTTCGCCGCCTTCTTCGCAGGCGCCTTCTTCACCGCAGCCTTCTTCGCAGGCGCTTTCTTCACCGCAGCCTTCTTCGCAGGGGCTTTCTTCACCGCCGCCTTCTTCGCAGGGGCTTTCTTCACCGCCGCCTTCTTCGCAGGGGCAGCCTTCTTCGCAGCTTTCTTCTTAACAGCCATGGTCTTGGAGTATGGGTTTGTTGGTTTGTTCCCTGCCGCGAAAGACACCGCACGCCCGCGCGGGCGCAGCAGCATCCCAGCCGCAGCTCGGGCTTCCCCCGGAGTCAGACTGACCTCGGAGAGAATCTGTTGCACGAACTCCGCCGCCCGCCCGTTGAACACCCGGACCACAAGATCACGGATCACACTCCCCACCATCACCCCTCTCGTCTTCGTCGCAAAATACAAGTTCTGCTTCCCACTCGCCGTCTTCCGTACCAACCCCTTCCCCTCCAGATGCTGCAGCACCGACAACACCGTCGTGTAAGCACGCCGCTTGCCGTCAGGCATCCCCGCAAGCACCTCATGCACCGTCGCCTCACCAGCCGTCCATAGCACGGACAGTACCTGCAGTTCAAGATGAGATGGACGCGGAGTTTTCATGTTAGCGCCCCGGCAGCACCAGCCGGGCAACTGCTATGCAGTCATTCCCTGCCGCAACTACTACGATTCTAGTAACAGGGTCAACACAATTATCCAAAGTCCGCAACATTTCCGCAACATTGCTCAACCGGCCCCCCCTCTCTTCTCCTCTCTCCTCCTCTCTCCTCCACCTTCCTCCACCTTGTCAGGCACCCACCACACCCCCAGCACCCGTCCTTGCACCAGCAGCTCTCTCGCCTATATCTCCTCCCCGTGATTGCCTCGATGTTCTCAGACCAGCCCGCCGTCAGCTTCGAAAACCCTGCCAGAGACCCTCTCGGCCGCGAACACATCGGCGGCCGTCTCGTCGCAGACGTCGACGCTCTCCTCCTCTTCTGGGAATTCCGCCACAACGTCTTCCGCAACGAAGGCCCTCGCACCGTCAGAATCCCCTACGATGTCATCGACTCCGTCGTCTTCCGCCGCACCATGGGCCTCTGGAACCCGCGCCTCATCCTCTCCCTCACCGATCCCGCCCCGCTCGCAGAGGTCCCCGGTGCCAACACCGCCTCCGCCACTTTCCTCCTCTCCGGCCACTCCATCCGCTCCGCCGCCTCCACCTTCATCAAACTCACCGAATTCCGCCGCTCCGAAGCTCGCGAACAACGTAGCGCCTCCCGCCTCGACTCCCTCACAAAGGAGGCCGGTCTGTGAACCCCTCATGGCGCGACGCCCTCATCGTCGCCCTCGGCGGCGGCACCGGAGCCGTCCTCCGCTGGCTCGCCTCCTCCGCAGCCAGAAACCTCCACCTCAGCCCCATCACCGCCATCTTCGCCGTCAATATCAGCGGCTGCTTCCTCTTCGGCTTCCTCCACGGCTTCACCCAGGCCCGCGGCCATGCATGGAGCCTCGCACTCCTCACAGGCCTCCTCGGCGGCTACACCACCTTCTCCACCTTCAGCTGGGACTCCTATCAACTCCTCAGCTCAGGCAGACCCGCCGCCGCTCTCGCCAACGCCGCCGGCAGCTCCCTCGCCGGCATCGCAGCCATCTGGCTCGGCCTCCTCGCCGCCCCGCGATCCAGCTGAACCTCCCCATTTCATCATTTCCGCGCGAATCCTCATGGCGTTCCAGGATTCATCGTGATATTACCCACAGGCAATCCATGAAAGAGTTCGCCTACATCCACGAAGAAGGAACCCTCCCGGAACCCCTCAACAGGATCGCCTTCTTCGAATCCTTCCAAAGCGGACACCTCAACGACATCCTCTACTCCAGCTACTTCCTCCAGGCCGACCCCGGCGACGAGGTCATTCGCCAGGGTCAGGACGACACCCGCATCTTCATCCTCCTCACAGGCGAACTCGAAGTCAGCAAAGACGGCGAACCCCTCGCCTCCATCTCCAAACCAGGCGAAATCTTCGGCGAAATGTCCGTCCTCGGCGACGAAAAACGCGCCGCCTCCGTCGTCGCCCGCTCCAATACCCTCTGCCTCGTCATCGATCAGCAGTTCCTCCGCGAACTCAAACCCGAAGAAGACAACGCCAGCTACTACGCCGCCTTCTACGGCTTCATCTCCAGAGTCCTCGCCGCCAGACTCAAAAAGGCCTCCGAACTCATCACCCGTCTCGAGAAAGAACTTGAAGAGGTCAAAGCCAGAAAATAGCCTCAACCTCCCCCTCACCCGCCCTACCCCCATGAAGAAAATCGAAGCCATCATCAAACCCTTCAAACTCGAAGACGTTAAAGCGGCTCTCTCCGAAATCGGCGTCCAGGGCATGACCGTCTCCGAAGTCCGCGGCTTCGGCCGCCAGAAAGGCCACACCGAAATCTACCGCGGCAGCGAATACACCGTCGACTTCGTCCCCAAAGTCAAAATCGAAATCGTCGTCGATGACGCCCGTTGCGACCAGGTCGTCCACTCCATCGCCAAAACCGCCAACACCGGCAAAATCGGCGACGGCAAAATCTTCGTCCTCCCAGTCGAAGACGCCGTCCGCATCCGCACCGGCGAACGCGGCAACGACGCCGTCGCCACCGGCGACGCCATCCCCTGACCCTACCCCACACCCAAGCCCCCATGCAGGCCGCGGTACCATTCCCTACCCGCCTGCGCTCCATCGCAGGCTCGGCCTCCATCCTAGCCTCCGCTCTCGCAGGCCCACTCTCCCACGCCCAGTCCCCGCCCCCTCAGCCGGACCCTGCCCTCCTCCTCGAGGCCCAGCCTCCCCCCACTTCAGACACGGCCCCAGACCCGGCCCCGCCCCCTCCCAAACCAGCCGCGCCATCCCTCCCGCGCACCCGCTTCAATAGCACCCCACCCGCCCCACAACGCCGCCCCGGTGAACCGGAACGCGTCCGCATGTCCTCCGGCCTCGGCATGGAAGAATCCTCCATCCGCAACGGCCAGTTCCACGTCTGGGGCCGCGATCGCGACCAGCGCCGCGTCCTCCTCTCCGCCGCCGCAGAAACCCAGCGGCTCTTCCTCACCGCCCTCCGCCTCCCTCCCGCCTTCCGCCACCCCATCGTCGTCCAGATCCGCGACTCCGGCACTCTCCGCCCAGGCACCCGCCCAGTCTGGTCCGAAATCTCCGAAATCCCCGGCGGCTTCCGCCTCGAAATCAATGTCGTCCCGGAAAACAAGGTCGTCCCAGGCGACCTCTGGCGCGAGGAAATCGTCCGCTGTCTCCTCGCAGAAATCATCCTCCGCGACCGCTCCGGGTCCGACCTCTCTGGCACCGACGCCCCGCCCCCGGACTGGCTCCTCCACGGCACGCTCGAACTCCTCTCCTATCAAGCCACCGGCAGACCCAGCGAAGCCTTCGCCAGTGTCTTCCGCCTCGGCCACGTCCTCCCGCTCGAAGACATCTTCCGCGCCGAACCACGCGGCATGGACACCGTCTCCCGCTCCATCTACCGAGCCTCCTGCTGCGGGCTCCTCCAGATGCTCCTCGAGCAACCCAACGGCTCAGCCTCCATGGCCGCCCTCCTCCCCGCGCTCGCCTCCGCTGGCGATGACCCGTCCTCCGCCATCGCACGCTCCTTCCCCGCACTAACCGCCTCCGGCAACAGTCTCCCCAAATGGTGGGCCCTCCAGCTCGCCACCATGGCCCAGCCAGGTGCCGACGAAATCCTCTCCCCAAAAGACTCCGACGCCGCCCTCTCCAGCGCCCTCGTCTTCCATCTCCCCGCTGACCCCGACGCCGCCGCCAAACCCGCCCCAAAACCCAAGGGCCCCCTCAAACGTCTCTTCTCACGCAAAAAAGCCGCCGCCGACCCACAACCCGCAGAGGCACCCGCCCCAGCCGCAGCTTCCCCGGAATCCACAGACCGCACCCTCCCTTTCTCCTCATGGCCCGATGTCCTCAAACGCAAGGACCGCACCGCCATCCTCTCCGGCACTTCCCTCGCCCTCACCAAACTCTCCATCCGCGCCCACCCGCTCTACCGCCCGCTCATCGCCGATTACCTCGCCGTCATCAAAGACCTCGAATCCGGCAAACACCTCAAGGATCTCCCGGTCCGTCTCGGCAAAACCGACGCCACCGCCGCTTCCCTCCGCGCAGAACTCAGCCGCATCGAAGACTACCTCGACTGGTTCGAAGCCACTCAGCAGGAAGAGCAAGGCGACGAATTCCGTGACTACCTCCGCGCCGAAGACGAACTCAAACGCCCGCCTCCTCCGCGCAACGACCCCATCTCGCGCTACCTCGACGAGGTCGCCCGCGAATTCGAAGAATGACCGGCTCCCGCCCCGGCCATGCCTGACTACTCACTCGCCCAGTGGTCCCTCCTCATCCTCGCAGGGTTCTCCTGCGGCATGGGAAAATCAGGCCTCGCCGGCGTCGGCATGATGACCGTCGTCCTCATGGCCCAGATCATCCCAGGCAAAGCCTCCAGCGGCGCAGTCCTCCCGCTCCTCATCTTCGCCGACATCCTCGCCGCCGCGCTCTTCCGCCAGCAGATCCTCTGGCACCACATCCGCCGTCTCGCATGGCCCATCTTCATCGGCATCCTCACAGGCTGCGCCATCCTCCATCTCATGCCGGACGCCGCCTTCAAACCAGTCATTGGTGCCATGGTCCTCGGCATGCTCGCCCTCCAGATCCTCCGCCTCACTAAACCCGACTTCACCGCCGCCCTCCCTCACAGCACCGGCTTCCTCTGGTTCGCTGGAACCCTCACCGGCATCTCCACCATGGTCGCCAACGCCGCTGGCCCAGTCGCCACGCTCTACCTCCTCCTCGTCGGTCTCCCCAAAAAGGAACTCATCGCCACCATGGCATGGCTCTTCCTATTCGTTAACCTCTCCAAAGTCCCCTTCAGCTTCGCCATGGGCCTCATCAATGGCCCTTCCCTCCACCTCAATCTCCTCCTCCTCCCAGCCGTCGTCGCAGGCCTCTTCGCAGGCCGCTGGCTCGTCCGCCGTCTCCCCCAGAAACCCTTCGAATTCCTCATCCTCTCCCTAGCCGCTCTCGCCGCCCTCCGCCTCATCGCATTTCCCTGACCCAAAACATCTCCCCTCCTCTCAAATATCCAGCACTTCCTGCCGCTCCACATGCCGCCCGCACGCAGGACACGTCACCACCATCTCCCGCGCCGGATCATGAAACACCTGCCCGCACACCGAACACACCACCCGGTAACGATGCCGCCGCCGCTCACTCAACCGCTGCCCCACCACCTGCTTCACCCACAGCAGCGCCAGCACCCCAAGCAACGCCATCAGGTTGTAAATGATTAAATTCGTCAGCGAGGTCTGTATCACGGCAATCTTCAACTTCTCCCCCACTTCCCCCCACTCGGCAAGCGCTCGCCCAACCCCCAACCTGCTCCCCCCAGCCATGCGTCTCCTCCCGCTGCTCTCCATCCCCCTCCTCCTCTCCCTCCCCACCTCCTCCCAAGCCGACACGCTCGAAATCCTCACCGACTCCCGCATCGCCGCTCTCCCCAACCCCCAGCGCGCCGCATGGGAATCCTATCTCTCCCAATCCCATTGCCTCGCCGCCGCCGAACGCGCCCAGCTCGCCCGCGAATGCCTTGAAGCCAACCGCTCTTCCCCGCTCCCAGCCCCTCGCAGCAAGTCAGACTTCCGCTGCGAAGAACCGCCGTCCCGCGCCTCCCTCACATCTCCCGCCGCACGTCTCACCGCACACGCCCTAATCTCATGGCAGACGCCCTCCGGCGCATGGTCAAAAGCCGTCGACTGCTCGTCCTCCCCTCGCCACCCCGCCCAGCACTGGACCTCCCAATCCGGCGACGGCTGGCACTACTGCGGAACCCTCGATAACCGCAGCACCATCAGCCAGCTCATCTTCCTCGCCGCCTTCACCGAAGCCACCACCGACCCAGAGGCCCGTCTCGCCGTCACCCGCGGTCTCTCATGGCTCTTCTCCGCCCAGTTCCCTAACGGCGGCTTCCCCCAGGTCTTCCCCCTCGAATCCGGCTACCACGAGGCCATCACTCTCAACGACGACGCCATGACCCACACCATCGCGCTCCTCAACGACGCCGCCTCCGGCACCTCCCCGTGGTCATGGCTCGACCCAGCCCTCCGCTCCCAGTGCGCCGCCTCCCGCGACGCTGCCATCCGCTGTCTCCTCGACTGCCAGTACCGCCACCTCGGCCAGCTCACCATCTGGGCCGCTCAGCACGACCCGCTCTCCCTCGCCCCCATCGCCGCCCGCCGCAAGGAACCCGCCTCCCTCAGCGGCAGCGAATCCTCCAAATGGCTCAAATGGCTCATGCGCCACGGCCCCCTGACACCAGATTCCATCGCCGCCGTCTCCGCCGCCCTCAAATGGCTCGCCGCTCACCCAGTCACCGGCCTCCGTTTCCACAAAGCCTCCGACGGTACCCACTTCCTCCCGGACCCGCTCTCCAAAGAAATCCGCTGGGCCCGCTTCTACGACCCCTCCTCCGCACAGCCTCTCTTCTACGGCTCCGAAGACGGCAAATCCTATCCAGACTTCGAATCCATGCGCCGCCACAACCGCATCGGCTACGACTACTTCACCGACGCCCCCGCCCAACTCCTCGCCTCCGAACACAAACGCTGGCTCAAACGCCTCGCCCGCGCCGGCATCGCCGCCCCCTGACCTCCCCCGCTCAGGGATTGCGCCCCCCCGCCGTCTGTGCATTCACTCCACCCGCGTGGCCTTTCCCGACACGATCACCCTCAGCCTCATCTCCCACACCAATGTGGGCAAGACCACTCTTGCCCGCACGCTCCTCCGTCGCGACATCGGCGACGCCGCCGACCAGGAACACGTCACCGACGTCGCCACCGCCTACCCGCTCATCGAATCCCAAGGCTGCCGCCTCCTCCTCTGGGATACCCCCGGCTTCGGCAGTACCCCCAAACTCCTCAAACGACTCCACGCCTCCGGCAGCACCCTCGGCTGGTTCCTCACTCAGGTCTGGGACCGCTTCCGCGACCGCGCCCTCTGGTGCAGTCAGCAGGCCGTCAGCAATGTCCAGGCCGAAGCCGATGTCGTCCTCTACCTCGTCAACGCCGGCGAATCCTCAGGCGCTTCGGGCTACGTCGCCATGGAAATGGAAATCCTCTCGTGGATCGGCAAACCCGTCCTCCTCCTCCTCAACCAGACCGGCCCTCCCCGCCCCGCAGAATCCGAAGCCGCAGAAGTCTCCGCATGGCAGGAACAAATGGGCCGCTTCCCCATCGTCCGCTCCGTCCTCTCCCTCGACGCCTTCGCCCGCTGCTGGATCCAGGAAGGCGAACTCATGCTCGCCATCTCCTCCGCTCTCCCTCCCGCCAAACTCGAAGCCTTCGCATCCCTCAAGGCCGCATGGCAGGACGCTAACCTCGCCGCCTTCCACCGCAGCATGGATATCCTCGGCACCCAGCTCGCCGCCAGCGCCGCCGACCGCGTCTCCGTCACCCGCGAGAAACTCTATCAGAAACTAGGCATCGCCCGCGCCTCCCTCAACGACGAAATGGCCGACGCCCGCGAGGAACTCTCCCAACGCCTCGCCTCCCGCTCCATCAAGGCCCTCGACGACCTCATCACCCTACACGGTCTCTCCGGCCACAGCGCCCGATCCTCCATCACCGCTGGCACTGGCGACTTCGGCATCCCCTCCCGCGTCAGCGAATCCGTCTGGTCCGCCGTCGGCGCTGCCCTCACAGGCGCAGCCGGCGGTCTCGTCGCAGAACTCAAAACCGGCGGCCTCCTGTTCGGCGGCGGCACCGTCATCGGCTTCTTCGCAGGCGGCACCGGCGCATGGCTCCTCGCTAAAGGCCTCAACCTCACCAAAGGCTCAGACCACTCCGTCCGCTGGACACTCGAACACTTCATCGCTCAGGCCGAAATCACCCTCGTCACCTACCTCGCCGTCGCCCACTACGGCCGCGGCCGCGGCTCATGGCAGGACGCCAACCACCCACCTCACTGGACCGACGCCGCACGCCTCGCCCTCGACAACGTCCGCTCAGACCTCGAATCCATCTGGAAAAAAGCCGCCGACGCCTCCATCCCCGCCTCCGCCCTCGCCCCCCTCGCCTCCGCCTCCCTCTCCGCCGCCGCCTCCCATCTCCTCCGCTCTCTCTACCCACGCATCCCCCTCGACTGGCTCCAACCCGCCCCCGCCCCCACATCCGTCCCGGCCCTGCCTCCTTCCTAGCACCCCCCCAACCGCACCAACACCCTCCCGCCCTCGTATCAACCAAAGCATTCAACCCTCCCCAGCGGCAGCCACCGTAGCAAGGCCGTCCCGGCCTTGTCTCAACCCAAGCCTCCAACTCTCCCCCCCAACCGCACCAACACCCTCCCGCCCGCGTATCAACCCAAGCATTCAAC
>JAIXPK010000048.1 GCA_027486335.1 Verrucomicrobiaceae bacterium
GACTCATCCAGCACCCGCAGCAGCTGAAAATTCAGCGTGTTCTCCCCCGCCTTCAGTCCCTGATGATAGTGCACGCCGCGCTGGCCCCAGTACTTCGCACGTCCATGCAGGATATCGCCGCGCTCGTTCAATGGTTCGTAATGCGACCGCCACAGAATGCTATCCGGATGCACCGGCAGCGGATCACGGAACTCCGCCAGTTCCCCATAATCCCCCCTCAACGCCTCCCGGTCATAATACCAGTGCCCAGGCATCGCCAGCGCATCCGCAATCAGCGCACCCGCAAGCATCCCCTCCGTCCGGTCGGCAATCGTTCCTTCAGTCGTCGCAGTGCATTCCATGTCACCATCAGGTACGGACCCCGCACCTCCCCGGACTGAACGAAACCCTCCGTGACAGGATCGACAGCATCTGGCATGCTCACTGCCTATTCATCCTCCATGAACCGCCTGCTGCTCTTCCTGCTCGCCTTCCTCCCCGCCTCCCTCGCAGGCGCAGCCCTCACCAATCTCGCCCGCTCAGGCACCGCCACCGCTTCATCCGAAGGCTTCGGCTCCATCGCCGCGGACGGCAACGACGGCAACCGCAACGGCACCTTCGGCAATGGCTCGGTCTTTCACTCCCTCAACGAAACCGGCCCCTCGTGGTGGCAGGTCGTCCTCCCCGCCACCAGCACCATCGATCACATCCGCATCTTCAACCGCTCCGACGCAGTCCAGGGATCTATCGCCAACTTCCGCCTCATCGCCTCCCGCAACGGCACCGAGGTCTTCAATCAGATCTTCCTCCCCTCCACCGCCACCGACAGCAACAACTCCCGCGCATGGGGCACATCCGCCCTCCGCGGCATCTCCGCCGACACCGTCCGCATCCAGCGGGTCTCCAATACAACCCCGGCCATCAACTTCCTCACATTCGCAGAACTGGAAATCTGGGGATCCGACGGCTCCCGCGACCCGCTCATCACCCCAGCCTCAATCACCGCATCCCCCGCAGGCGCAGGCACCGCCATCTCCGATGCCACCGACGGCGACATCAACGGCAACTACAACGCCCCAGGCATCCCCGTCTACCGCTCCAGCACCGGCGGCATCGGCAGATTCTGGGAGGCCGACCTCGGCACCGACATGCGCCTCTCCTCGCTCCTCCTCTTCAACCGCACCGACTCCCCGGACACTAGCAACCTCCGCGTCTCCCTCCTCAACACCTCCGGCGCCACCCTCTGGACCCGCGACCTCCCCTTCGCCCTCGGCTCCGCCACCCCCTTCAACTACGGCTTCGAACTCGAGCCAGGCATCGGCGCCCGCAAAGTCAGAATCGAAACCACCACCGCAGAAATCCTCACTCTAGCCGAGGTCCAGATCTTCGGTACTCCCCTCGTCGTCCTCCCTCCCGTCGTCGATACCCGCCCCGTCACCGCCATCGGTGCCACCGGCGCTGAATCCGGTGCCGCCCTCACCTCCACCGGCTTCGCCCCAACCATCGTCCGTCTCTATCACGGCCCCGCAGACGGCGGCACCAACCCCGCCGCATGGGCCTCCATGTCCCCGCTCGGTACCCAGACCGCCACCGGCAACTACCCGCTCGTCCTCTCAGGCCTCCCCGTCGCCTCTCCCTACTTCGTCCGCGCCTACGCAGAAAACTCCGGCGGCGGCGACTGGGCCGACACCACCCTCACATTCTCCACCCTCACCGTCACCGCCCCGACTCTCACGCTCTCAGCCCCCGCCGCCACCACCGGCTTCACCGCCCTCATCAACGGCACCATCACCAGCACAGGCAATGACCCGCCTCGCGTTCGCCTCTTCTGGGGCACCACCGACGGCGGCACCAACCCCGCCGCATGGGCCTCCTCCTCAGACCTCGGCATCCGCACCGGCGGCTTCGGCCAGTTCCTCTCCGCCCTCCAGCCCACCACCGCCTATCACCTCCGCGCCAGCGCCGCCAACGCCGCCGGCACCTCATGGACTCCCGCCACCATCACCTTCACCACGTCCTCCAAAAGCGCCGTCGTCATCAACGAAATCCACTACGAACCCGTAGACCCTACCAGAAACACCGAATTCGTCGAACTCTGGAACCCGTCCACTTCCCCCCAGGACCTCAGCGGCTGCCGCCTCGACGGCCGAGTCCAGTTCCTCTTCCCTCAAGGCACTTCCCTCGCTCCCGGAGCCTTCCTCGTCGTCGCCGGCAACAGCTCCATGTTCCAATCCGTCTTCGGCTTCGCCCCCGCAGGCCAATGGTCAGGTCGTCTCAGAAACAGCGGCGATCGTCTCCTCCTCCGCAACGCATCCCTCCAGTCCATCGACGATGTCGACTATGCCCCGGGATTCCCATGGCCCACCTCCGCCTCCGGCGCCGGCCCATCCATCGAACTCATCAACCCAGGCCTCGAAAACGACTCCGGCGGCGCATGGCGCAGCTCCACCGCCGCCGCTCCACGCCAGCAGTCCCCCGGCGCAGCCAACACCGTCTTCGCCCAGACCGCTCCGCCCTCCATCAGCAATGTCCGCCACCTGCCAGTCACCCCGACCGCAGCCCAGGACGTCGTCGTCTCCGCAAAAATCGAGGACCTCACCGGCGTCACTTCCGCCTCCCTCTCCTATCAATCCGTAAACCCTGGCTCCTACATCCGCAGAACCGACCCCGCCTACGCCACCTCATGGTCCTCCCTCCCCATGAACGACAGCGGCTCCAACGGCGACACCACCGCCGGCGACGGGATCTGGTCCGTCACCATCCCAGCCGCCGTCCAAGTCCACCGTCGCCTCGTCCGTTATCGCATCACCGCCCAGGACGCCGCCGCCGCCAGCATCACCGTTCCCTACCCGGACGACGAACAGCCTAACTTCGCCTACTTCACCTACAACGGCACCCCCGCATGGAACGGAGCCCTCGTCCCAGGCACCGCCGGCCCCCGCGGCACCGTCAACTCCTTCTCCCCCGCCGTCCTCAACTCCATCCCCCCATGGCACCTCATCGCCACAGAAACCGATGTCATCAGCTGCCAGTACAACAGCGGATCCGACGGCGTCCGCTTCAACGGCACCATCGTCTACGACGGCAAGGTCTACGACCACATCCAGTTCAGAAACCGCGGCATCGGGTCCACCTACGTCAGCGGCAAAAACAAATGGGCCTTCTACTTCAACCGCGCCAGAAACATCCGCGTCCGCGACAACTGGGGCCGCTACTACGACCAGTCATGGAACAGCATGTCCATGGACGCCGCCGCCTCCCCATGGTGCGCCGTCCACCGCGGCATGGCAGGCGTCGAGGAAATCATCAGCTACCGCATCTACGAACTCTGCGGCGTCCCCGCCCTCCGCACCCACTACGTCCACTGGCGCGTCATCGACAACGCCGCAGAATCCGGCCCCACCCAGTTCGACGGCGACTTCTGGGGGCTCTACACCGGCATGGAACCCTACGAAGGCAACTTCCTCGACGAACGCAATCTCCC
>JAIXPK010000385.1 GCA_027486335.1 Verrucomicrobiaceae bacterium
CAGCCTTGCAGCACAGAGGCTCTGGATGACAGCGCGAATTTCCCGTGCCATGCAACCACATGCCCATGCTCCGTGCCGATCAATTGCTCTCCCGTTTCGGCTTCTGCAGCCGCCGCGAATCCTCCGCCTGGCTCCACGCCGAGCGGCTCTCCGCCGCAGGCGTCATCATAGACCGTCCCGAAAAACGCATCGATCCAACCTCCGTCCTCGTCGACGGCAAACCACTCGAATTCCCCGAGGGCATGCTCCTCGCCTATCATAAACCCACCGGCGTCACCTGCTCCCACAACCCCTCCGAAGCCCCGCTCATCTACGACATCCTCCCGCCAGCATGGATGCGCCGCCAGCCGCCCCCCGAAACCATCGGCCGTCTCGACAAAGAAACCAGCGGTCTCATCCTCCTCACCGACAACGGAGCCTTCGTCCACCGCTGGTCCTCCCCTCGCCACGAAACCGCCAAAACCTACGAGGTCACCGTCGACGCTGACATCCCACCAGATCTCGTCGCGATCTTCGCCTCCGGCACGCTCCTCCTTGACGGCGAATCCAAACCCTGCCGCCCCGCCACCCTCACCCTAACTAGCCAGCGCACCGCCACCGTCCGTCTCCTCGAGGGCCGCTACCACCAGGTCCGCCGCATGTTCGCCGCCCACAACCTCACCGTCACCCGCCTCCACCGCTCCGGCGTCGGCGCCCTCACGCTCGACGGCATCCCCGAAGGCACATGGCGCGAGGTCCAACCCGTCGACATCGACGGGCCCTGAACCCCACCTTCCCCAACGCGCCGCACGCAGCCCCCTCCGTTGCCTCCCATGCCCGCCGCCCCCGTCATCCTCGCCATCGAAAGCTCCTGCGACGAAACCGCCGCCGCCATCTGCGACGGCCACGGCACCATCCTCGCCTCGGTCATCTCCACCCAGATCGCCGAACACCAACCCTACGGCGGCGTCGTCCCCGAACTCGCCTCCCGTAACCACATGACACGGCTCCAACCCGTCGTCGCCGCCACCCTCGCGGAAGCAAATCTCGATCTCTCCGCCATCGACGGCTTCGCCGCCACCAGCGGCCCAGGCCTCGCCAGCTCGCTCCTCGTCGGCAGCACCGCCGCCAAAGCCATGGCCCTCGCCTGCAACCGTCCCTTCCTCGCCATCAACCACCTCGAAGGCCACCTCCTCTCCCCGTTCATCGGCCTCCCCGACGGCATCCAGCCCGGCATCGCCCTCATCGTCAGCGGCGGCCACACGCTCCTCCTCCTCCTCAACAAGGACGGTTCCTCCCGACTCCTAGGCACCACCCGCGACGACGCCGCCGGCGAAGCCTTCGATAAGGCCGGCAAAATGCTAGGCCTCCCGTACCCGGGCGGCCCGGCCATCGAGAAAACCGCCCGCTCCGGAAACCCCAAAGCCTTCGCCTTCCCACGCTCCATGCTCGACAGCGGCGACTACGCCTTCTCCTTCAGCGGTCTCAAAACCAGTCTCCTCTACCTCCTCCCCCAACTCGGCGACTCCCTCCGCGACCGCCTCCCAGACCTCTGCGCCAGCTTCCAGGAAGCCATCGTCGATGTCCTCGTCACCAAATCCCTCCGCGCCGCCCGCGAATTCAACGCCCCATCCATCAGCCTCAGCGGCGGCGTCAGCTGCAACCGCAGGCTCCGCGAGGTCTTCACCGATCGCGCCCGCCGCGCCCGCCGCTCCTTCATCCCCGCCACCGGCACCCACACCACCGACAACGCCGCCATGATCGCCTTCGCCGCCCTCCAGCGCTTCCGCCGCGGCGAATCCTCCCCGCTCGATGCCGACATCGACCCTAACCTCAAACTCGCCTCAGCATGATCGCCCTCCCGCGCTCCCCCTCAGGCGTCGTCGCCCTAACCGCCAGATGGTCCCTCGCCGCCGTCTTCATCGGAGCCGGTTACATCAAGGCCCTCAACCCAGCCGCCTTCCTCATGGACGTCCGCAGCTTCCAGCTCCTCGACGACCCATGGGCCGCATGGCTCGCCATGGGCCTCCCATGGCTCGAAATCCTCTGCGGCCTCGCCCTCCTCTCCGGCATCCTCCTCGACGGCGCCCTTCTCACCATCACCGGCATGCTCTCCGCCTTCCTCGCCGCCATCCTCTACTCATGGCACCGCGGCATCGACCTCCAATGCGGCTGCTTCGGCGAAAATCCCGACGTCTCCAACTACCGCGAACTCATCACCCGCGACGTCCTCCTCCTCACCACCGCCGTCGCCCTCCTTATCTACCGCTGGCACCTGTCGCGCCAGCCACCGCCCCCAGCCGCCCTGACACCGGAATCACCAGTCTGACATCTCGCCAGCCCGCCTCACGGCTGCCTCACCCGCACCCGCAGAAACTCCCGCGTCACCGTCTCCATCGGCACCACACTCCGCCACGTCACCACCTCTCGTCCATCCGGCTCCCGCATCCGCCGCACCTCCATCACCCCCGTCCCATCCCACGCCGCCAGCCCCGTCGAAGACTCTGCTCCTAACACCGCATCATCCCGCCCCGGCGGCACCGTCACCGAGATCGATTGATACAAAGCCTGGCCTCCAGCCGCCACCACGGCCTCCACCCCAGCGACCGGCAGCAGTCCCGCATCCGCCCGCCCCGGGCTCCCCCCCAACGCATACTCAATGAACAGCGACAACCCGTCGCCATCGGCATCACTCGCATCCCCCGCCCCCGGCGCATTCGCCTGCTTCCAGTCCGCATAACGAACCGCATCCCCCGCCCCCGGATTCCCCGTCACCGCACTCAACCGCCAGTTCGCCGCAATCCCATGATCCGGATTCACCTCGGGCCGCATCAGCACCAGCGACGGCCCCTCACCATCCGCCGCCGCAGGCCACGGCGCCCCATCTCCATACGCAAACCTCCGGATCACCGCACCACCCGCATCCACCAGTCCTATCATCTCTCCACCATTGTCCAGCTGCCCGCTGAACACTCCCGCCACCGGCAATCCAGCCCCGTACCGCATCGCAAATGCCTCACGATGCCCCACCACCAGCACCCGGGCTCCCGGAGGCAGCAGCCGCGGCACGGTCGCACTAGCATCAAATACCCAGCTCACCCCCTCATTGAAACGAATCCCGCTCAGATCAATCAGCCGCGGCCCGATGTTCTCCAGCTCCAGATACTCGAAGAACCGGTCGTCTCCATACCCCGCCGCCACTTCCTCCCCGCTCGGCCCCATCGGCCGATAGTGCAGCTCGGAAATCACCAGATTCGCCGCCGACGCAGGCTCCGCATCCACCAGATACGTCACCTCACTCAGCGCACTCCACCCGGCGCTAGCCGTATCATACGCCCGCGACTTCACCACCTGCTCCCCAGGCGCAAGGAACACCGGCGAGTTCACCACCGTCCGCCGCCCACGCAGCCTCATGTCAAAACTCAGATCACTGCTCGTATTGTTCGCCTGATGCACCTGCACACACATCGTGTTCTCCCCAGCCACCAGCGCCCCTGGCACAATCCTCGCATCCGTCACCGGCAGAAACGCCCCCTCGTTCAACGCATTCAGATTCGTGTAACCGTACCCCACCGCCCCGCTCGGCATGTTCATCCGCCCGATCTCCCTCCCGTTCAGATAGAAAATCGCCCCGTCATCAATCAGCGCCTCCAGCTCCAGACTGTTGTACTGCGCCGGATTCGTCACCGTGAACTTCTTCCGGAAATACAACACCGGCGACCGCGCATTCACCGCCCCGATGTTGATCACCGTCCGTTCCCCGCCGTCCCCGGCCCCTAGCTCTGCATCCCCAATCTTCCACACCGTCCCATCACTGTCGTTAAACATCGGATGCTTCCAGTTCCCAGACCCATACCCAGCATTCCCAAACACCACATCGCTGCTCCCGAGATCAATGCTAGGATCACGGTACTTCCACGTCGCCCCGGCCCCAGCCACCCCGTCCGACACCAGATTCTCCGTAATCAATCCCGACGGCGTGAACACCCTCGCCGCAGGATTGATCCCGCCACCCGGCAGCCTCGGATCGGACCCATCCGTTGTATAATACCAGACCCTCCCGGCCGGCCCGCTCATCGTCACCGCCGTCGTGCTCGCCACATACCCGCCCGGCGGCGTATGACTCACCGCGTCCACCACTGGATACAACCCATCCGCCCGCAACTGGCTGATCACATTCGCCGTCCGCGCCGGCAGATAACTTGTCAGGATCGTGTCCCGCTGCGCCAGCCAGTGCGTCCGGTTCAACGGCACCGCCGTCTTCGCATCCCCCCACCGCGCCGACTCCGCAATAATGCACGCATCCACCACCGCAGCCAGCCGCTGCACCCGCGCCGTGTTCGCCGCCAGACTCAGTACCCCGCCATTAAACAGATACTTCTGCACCCGGTCATGCCACCGCTGCCGGTACACCGCCACATCCAGCAGATCCGCATGCAGAAACATCGGGTTATAGCGGTTCTCCGTCTTCTCCACATACGTCCCCGCATCGCTGAACACTCGGTTGAATGGACCCGTCCGGTCTTCCCCCGGATTGAACAGCGAATGCTCGAAATCATGCACGAAGTACACAAACCCTCTCCCCCCTGTCCTATCACGCGCCCCGAACCAGTTGTTCGCCGTCTCGTTCCCCAGAAACGCCGACGTCGCCCCATCCAGATTCCCGCTCCAGAACGTCAGCAGCATGTAGTCAATCAGCGCGTCAGGATCCAGCAGCACCGGCGACCCGTTCGTCGTCACCCCGTCAGGCCCCAGCCCCTGCATGTCATAATAATCCGCCGCCGTCAGCGCCCGCCGCACAAAACCTCCCGGAACCGTCACCGGATTCGCCTTCCGCGCCAGCTGTATCCACGCGTCCTCATACCCGTCCGTCACCCCAGTCACATACCCCTCCGACTGCTCGCACTTCACCACATCCCAGTTCGCCTTGTCCCCGCCAATGTACTCCGAACAATGATCCGCCTCCGTCCGCTCATCAAACTCATACAACCCCCAGTACTGTCCATTCAGATACAGATGCACATACTTCACGTGACTGTCAGGCTTCCCCATCTCCACATGCGTCTGCCGCGTGAATTCCTCCCGCAGAAAACTGTTCGCAGGATCACCTCCAAACGACCACGAGTAATTCTGCGACGTCCTCAAATCAATCTGATTGAAGCTCTCCGCTCCAGCATCCCCGAAAACCGGATAGTTCAGCTTCCCATCTCCATACTCCGCTCGGAAATACAAATGAAACGCACGCTTCGGATTGTCCGCACTCCTCGAAAACCCTCCCCGAATCCGGATCCCGCAGTTCGCTTTGATCCCCCCTGCCGGATCATTGAGAATCTCCAGACTCGCCTGCCGCTCCCATCCCAGTCCCCGCCCCCAGGCATTCACATAAATCCCCGTCCCCGCATTCCACAGATTCGCAGGATCCGTTACCATCGAAACACTCGGAATCGCCAGCAGCGCCTCCTTCACCTTCGCCACACCCCCGATCGCCGCATTAGTACTGTTCACAATGTCAGGATCCATCCCGTAATCAATCGCCTGCCCGTTCACCGAATTCCCCGGCGCAGGCCACCCCGGCCCAGGCGCCGCCCCCGTCGGCGACTGCACCACAATGTCATCCGGGATCAGATAACTGTGCGTGTCCACATTCGTCGACTCCCAGTTCTCCTTGTACGCCATCGCCCGCAGCACCGTCGTCCGCCCGATGCTCACAGGCCCGCTGTACAATGTCCCGTTCGTCGGCGTCGGCTCGCTGCCGTCCGTAGTATAACGAATCAATGCCCCCGGCGTCGCACTGCTGATCGTCACCGCAAACGGCACCGCACCCACCACCGCATTCGGATAAAATCCCCGCCTCGGCGAAAACACGGTATCCGCCACCTTCCCAAGGCTGTCCGGCACCGTGTTGATCCCGCCAGGCGTCGTCCGGTTGAAAAACGCACTCTCTCTCGCCTCCGGAACCGACCCCGCCACAATCTCCGGCAAGACAAGAAAATTCCCGTCCGCCGCCGTCACATTCATCCCATGCACCGCTAACAGATTCGTCCCGTTCACCAGCCCCGGCAGCGCCGCCGTCACGTTGAACGCCGTCGCCACCGTCGACACCTCACCCGGCCGCGTCGCGCTCGCCACCCCATTCCACACCGTCCCCGCAGGCGCATTCGCCTCGCCAATCACCACCCCGTTCAGCCACGCCCGGAACCCGTCATTGTAACGCATCAGCAGGCTCGCACTCGTAAACCCGCCCGCACCCGCCGCCACCGTGAACGGCACCCTCACAAAACAGGACGCATTCACATTCCTCATCGCCCCCTCGACATTCGTGCGCACCGCCGCCGTCGTCACCGTCCCCACCGGAGTCGTGAACGCCGCCAGTCCTCCTCCCGCCGCATCCCCCACCAGCCGGAAACTGCTGTCCCACACCGTCACCGACCCGGCCCTCGCAAACAACTCCCCCTCGTCACCACCCCCCCGCTCCCAGAAATAAGCATCAATCACGTGATTCCCCGCCGTCAGCACCACCGTTCCCAGATGGTCCGCCGGTCCATGCAGCGTCGGATCGTCCATCACCACCGCCCCGTCGATCGTGATCTTCCCGCCATCGTCACTGTTGATCCCGAACGTGTACACTCCAGCCACCGGCACACTGATAATCCCCTGCGCCCTCACCACATAATCATCCTGCGCCCACAGCGGCAGCGGATTGTTATTCCCGTAATGCCCGTCCCCCCCGTTCCCCAGCACGTTGAACGTCGGCTGCACCCACACCTGCTCGTTCGCAATGTCACTGTGCCCGCTCGGCCTCGATAGCAGCAACTCCGCCGACGCCTGCGTGTCCAGTGTCCCCGTCGCCGTGTTCTTCGCCCGCACCGTGATCGTCAGTCCCGGCACATTGAAACCATACCCTAACCCAAGCGGCTTGTTCAGCGTCCAGCCCGCCGGTGTCACCGGCGAGGTGTTCCAGTTCGCCGCCAGCGCCCCAGCACTGCCCGGCACCAGATACGACGCACTCGCCCCATCCGCCACCAGCACCGTCCGGTTGAACATCAGCCCGAATCCCCGGTCCGCATCCTGCGGCGGATACTTCGGCGCATACTGCTGCTCCACCGTCACTCCATCCGGCCTCACCAGCGCCAGATACTCGCCCCCCTTCGCCAGCGAAAAATTCGTGTGCAGCACCCCACCCGGCACCCGCCGGTCTTTCCCCGACGCAAACACCACCAGAAACTCCCCCGGTGCCATCGTCACCGCCGGAAACCGCCACTTCCCCAGACTCCCCGCACTGTCCGTCAGGCTCCATCCCCCAATACTGAACGGCACCGTCGACGGATTGTGAATCTCAATCCAATCCTGCAGGGTCCCATCCTCGTCCCGCAACCCGCTCACATTGTCCGCCACAAATTCGGAAATCACCGGCTCCGCCACCAGGTCCCCCACACTCATCAACAGCGCCGCCGCGCACCATCCGTAAACTCTCGGGGTAGTTCTCATGATCCAAAAGGGGGCTGTGCAGCGGAACGCTCAATTCAGGGGGGGGATCGCGCGGTCCCGCAAAGACCAGCACGCCTTGCAAGCTAGACCCACTCACATTAAAATCCAATTAATCCATACCACTTGCCAGCTCCGCAACTCAACCGCCCCCCTCCTTCACAGTCACGCCCCCCCGAGACATCTCGGTCCCGTCGCACTCAAGCCCACCTCACTTTGCCAGCGCCAGAAAGACCAGCAGCAACACCCCCAACCCGAACAGAAACGCGTACCCCTGAATGTTCCCAACCTGCAGACGCCGCAGCATCCCACCCGCCCCAGCCGCCAAGCCAGCCGCGCCTCGCACCCCAAGCCCGTCAATCAGCAACCCATCCAGCACCTTCACCACCGTCGCCAAACCGTCCTGCGCCACCGCAATCACCTTCGCATACAGCTCGTCAAAATAGAACTTGTTGGCAAACAACTTGATGTTCACCGGATCCCGATCCCGCCCGCGATACAGCACAAACGCACCGCCCGCGCCAATGATCAGGGTCGCAATCGAAACCATCCCCACCAGCCCGAAATGCCCGTGCGCAGGAAGCTGCTCATGCCCCAGAATCGCCCCAGCCACCGCTCCAAATCCTCCAATCACCCCCATCACAGCCAGAATCACCAGCGGCACAAACATCACCGGAGCCACTTCATGCGCGTGCCCGGCCCCATGCTCATCCCGAGCCTTCCCAAGAAACGCCACCACCACCAACCGCGTCATGTAAAACGCCGTCAGCAATGCCGTAAACGCCGCCAGCACAAACAACACGCCTCCCTTCTCCTTCGCAGCCTCCAGGATCGCTTCCTTCGAATACCACCCCGACGTCACGAACGGAACCGCCACCAGCGCCGCCGTGCACGCCGCAAATGTCGCAAAGGTCACCGGCATCTTCTTCGACAACCCACCCATCTTCCAGATGTCCTGCTCGTGATGGCACGCATAAATCACCGCCCCGGACCCGAGGAACAACCCAGCCTTGAACCACGCATGCGTGAACAAATGGAACATCGACGCCTCCGATGCCCCCAACCCCACCGCCATCACCATGTACCCAAGCTGCGACAGCGTCGAATACGCCAGAATCCGCTTAATGTCATTCTGCTGCGTCGCCATCAGCGCCGCCAGCAATGCCGTCACCCCGCCAATCCAGGAAATCACCTCACCAGCGTGCGACACTTCCACCAGAAACGCCACCCGCACCATCATGTACACCCCAGCCGCCACCATCGTCGCCGCGTGAATCAATGCCGACACCGGCGTCGGTCCCTCCATCGCATCCGGCAACCACACATGCAGCGGAAACTGCGCACTCTTTCCTACCGTCCCGCAGAACACCAGCAGCGTCGCAATCGTCAGCGCCGAAATCTGCGTCGCACTCAAACCAGCAACCCGCATCGCATCCACCTTCTCCTCCATCCCATCAAACGTCAGCGCCCCAGTCATCGACCACAAAAGCAGGATCCCGATCATGAACCCGAAATCCCCGATCCGGTTCGTCAGAAACGCCTTCTTCGCCGCATCCGCCGCACTCGCCTTCGTGTACCAGTGCCCGATCAGCAGATACGAACTCACCCCCACCAGCTCCCAGAAGATGAACATCATCGGGAAATTGTCCGCATACACAATCCCCGTCATCGAAAACATGAACAGCGACAACCCAGCGAAGAACCGCGCCTTCCCGGCGTCGTCCTTCATGTACGCCAGCGAGAAAACATGCACCAGCGTCCCAATCCCCGTCACCACAATCATCATCCCGCGACTCAACGCGTCGTTCTTCAGCGCGATGTCCAGACTCAACCCTCCCGCCTGCGACCAGTTGTAAAGCACCGCAGACTCCGCCGCCCCTCCCTTCATCAGCACCCCGGCACTCAGCACCAGCGTCAGCAGCGCCGATCCCGTGGCAACAAGCGCGCTCACCCCCGCACTGCGCTTAAGCACAAGCAGGATCAGCACCGCAGAAAAAAATGGCAGCAGCAGTATGACAGCCGGACTGGAAATGGTCATGGTTGCAGAAAGTTCTTCGGTTTCCTAACCGCTCAGTGACGTGATGTCCTCCACATGCACCGTCCGCTTCGTCCGGAACAGCGCCACAATGATCGCCAACCCCACCGCCACCTCGGCAGTCGCCACCGTGATAATGAAAAACACCAGCATCTGACCATCATAATCCGGCAGCCCTCCCGTCGGCCGGAACCGAGAAAATGCCACCAGGCTCAGGTTCGCCGCACTCAGCATCATCTCCAGACACATGAAGATCACAATGATGTTGCGCCTCAGCACCACTCCAGCCAGCCCGATCCCAAACAAAAGGCCGCTCGCAATCAGATAATCATTCAGGGTTACCATGGTCCGCAATGCTCAGAGTTTCATTCACCGCGCCCCGACACCACCCGGTCCTCTCGCCGGCTGATCACAATCACACCCACCGTCGCCACCAGCAGCAGCACCCCCACCATCTGCAGCTGCAGATGATACCGCGTGAACAGCGCCTCACCCACCAGCTTCGTGTCCGGCAATGTCCCGCGCTCCAGATCCGCCGTAATCCCCGGACTCACATTCCCAGCCGCACGCCTCGCCTCAGCCGCCTCCGTCAGTTGCAGCGGCACCCGGTCCAGCGGCTTCCGCCCAGCCTCATAACCCGCCAGCACTCCCCCCAACTGCACCACAAATCCCACCACCAGCGCCGCACCACCCACCACCGCCACCTTGTTGATCCGCCTCCGCTGCTCCTCCCGGATGTCCATCAGCATGATGATGAACAAAAACAGCACCATCACCGCCCCAGCATACACCAGCACCTGCAACACACCCGCAAAATACGCATTCAACGACACATACAGCGCCGCCAACCCTGCAAACGACACCACCAGCGACAGCGCACTCGACACCGGATTCCGCAACAGCACCACCGCCGCTCCAAACCCGAGCATCACCGCTACGAAGAGATAAAACAATGGCTGGGGCATACCGTTACTTCAGTTCATTCCACTTGTTGACCAGTCCCTCGCGGACTCCGCCAAGTTCGTAAAGACGCTTCTTGTCGTGCACCATCTCCTCCCGAGTCGTCCCCGTGATCGCATAGTCCTTCCGAAGATAAATCGCCTGCTCAGGACACACTTCCTCACACATCCCGCAGTAAATGCACCGGATCATGTCAATCTTGAACTCCCGCGGCCGCTTCTCCACCTTCGCCCACTTGTCTTCCGACGGAATCTGCTCCGGCGTGATCGTGATCGCACGCGGCGGACAGATGAACTCGCACAATTGACACGCCACACACCGCTCCCGCCCAACCTCATCCGTCACCAGCGTCGGCGCCCCGCGGTAATGCGCCGGCAGACTCGCATCCCACTTTTCCTCAGGATACTGCATCGTCACTTTCGTCCGACCCCTCATCAGGCGGATGAAGTGTCCCAGCGTGATCTTCAATCCCTTCAGAATCGAAGGAAAATAGAGCTTCTCCGCGAGAGAGAGTTTCGGGCGTTCAACAACGTAGGCCATGGGGTGCTTCGTGTAAGTGCCGTCAGCGTTTGACGATCATCAGGATCAGCGCAGTCAGAAAAACATTCGCGAGCGCCAGCTCGAAGAAAAATACCCAGCCCAATCGCATCAGCTGGTCAAACCGGAACCG
>JAIXPK010000299.1 GCA_027486335.1 Verrucomicrobiaceae bacterium
CTCCGCGACCGACCCGAAGACGTCCCCATCCTCGCCGCCGCCTTCCTCCGCGAACTAGCCAAAGAAAACCGCCGCGAGGTCCGCGAAATCTCCCTCGAAGCCATGGAAGCCCTCTCCAGCTACCGCTGGCCAGGCAATGTCCGCGAACTCCGCACCGCCATCGAACACGGGGTCGTCATGTGCACCGGCCCCAAACTCCTCCTCCGCCACCTTCCCCACTCGCTCCGCGGCGGCCACATCCTCAACCTGGCCAACTCCAGACCGGCCTCCCCTAACGCACTCCCCGCACCCGGCGAATCCTCCGCCTCCCGCACCCTCTCCACCTCCTCTCCCTCCTCGCCCACTTCCCCTCCCGCCGACCTCAACCTCGCCGCCATGGAAGACTCGTTCATCCGCGAAGCCCTCCGCCGCACCGGCGACAACCGCAGCGCCGCCGCCCGCCTCCTCGGCATCTCCCGCCGCACGCTCCACCGCAAACTCCACACCATGGGCCTAGCCGAACCCCCGGACGACGACCCCGCCTCCTGATGCCCGCCCCTCTCCCCATCTTCTCCTCCCTCGACCTCCTCGACCACCGCCCGCACCCTCGCGGCCCCGCCGCTAACATGGCCGCCGACGAAGCCCTCCTCCTCTCGGTCAGCCGCCCCACCCTCCGCGTCTATTCATGGTCTGAACCCGCCGTCAGCTTCGGCTACTTCATCCCCCTCGCCGACGCCCGCATCGTCGCCGGTCCCTCCCAACCCGTCGTTCGCCGCTGGACCGGCGGCGGCATCGTCTCCCACGGCACCGACTTCACATGGTCCCTCATCGTGCCCAGATCCCACCCCGCAGCCACCCTCAATCCCCCGCTCTCCTACGCCTCTTTCCACCAAGCCCTCGCCGCCGCCCTCCTCTCCTCAGGAATCGCCGTCACCCAGGTCCCCCAAAACGCCCCGGCCCCTTCCTCCGGACAGTGCCTCGACCTCCCCGCCCCCGGCGATCTCCTCACCCCCAACGGCCGCAAAATCGCCGGTGCCGGTCAGCGCCGCAGCCGCCACGGGCTCCTCCACCAGGGCACTCTCCACGGGGTCCCCCTCCCGCACGACTTCCCCTCACGCCTCGCCGCCGCCCTCGCCTCCGAATGCCGCACCTTCCCAGCCGACGACTTCCCCGCCGCCCTCTGCGCCGAACTCACCGCACGCTATCAATCCCCGGACTGGCTCGAAAAACGCTGACGCACCCCGCTTTTCTATCACTTCCCGATGCAGAACAGATGCTTCTCGCCACGGATCAGCAGGTGATCATTCCACACCGCCGGCGACGCCTGCACGTTCTCTCCTAGCGGATTCCTCGCCAGCACTTTGAAGCTCTCCGCGGCCTCGATCACCGCCGTCACCCCGTCATCCCCAGTGATGTAAATCTTCCCGTCCGCTAGAATCGGCGAAGCCGCATACGTCCCGCCCAGCCGCTCGCGCCAAACCACTTCTCCAGTCGCCGTCTTCGCACACCACGCCATCCCGCCCTCCGTCACGCAATACAGATTCGGAGCCGCATGAATCATCGACGGCAGCTTCGGCGGATTCTTGTCCTGCTCCCACGCCATCGCCGTCTCCGGCAGCTTCCCCTTCGCACCCGCCAACCGGAACGCCCGCACCGAATCCGCCCCGCCAAACCCGTTCGCCTGAATCACCAGTCCCTCCGCAATCATCACCGACGGCGTAATCCCCTCCCCCGGATTGTCCGCCGTCCATAGCAACTCCCCGCTCTTCAGATCAAACCCCTGGACCACATCCCCAGCCGCACTCACCACCACCCGACGCCCGCTCTCATCCGTCCACATGTTCGGCGTGATGTGCGAAATCCGCGAACTCCCCCGCATCGTCTTCCACGCCTGCTTCCCATCCTCCGCACGCAGCGCAAAAACAAAACTCCGATCCCACGGCAACTGCCATCCCACCCGTTCCTTGTCCGCCCCCTCTTTGTCAGGATCCGTACTCCAATCCCACGGAATCACCAGCATCCCGTCCTCCAGCACCGGCGACGACCCCAATCCATGCCTGCTGTAAAAACGATACTCCCGGAACACCCACTCCACCTTCCCCTCGAAATCCAGCGCCGCCACCCCGCCCGACCCGAACAACGCATACACCCGCTTCCCATCCGTCACCGGCGTCGGCGTCGCATACGTGTTCCTCGTCTCCTTCCGCGCCGTCTCCTGCGTGAACACTTTAGTCCGCCACAACACCTTCCCATCCTCCGCACTGACACACAGAACTTCCGCCCCAGCCCCGCCCTCCGTCGCCGTCGTCACAAAAATCCGATCCCCCCACACAATCGGCGACGAATGCCCCTCCCCTGGAATCTCCGTCTTCCACTTCAATCCCTTCCCTCCCTCCTTCACCAGATCCCACTCCAGCGGCAATCCCTTCGCCTGCGACTCCCCCTGCCTCGTCGGCCCCCGAAAACACGGCCAATTCTCGCCACCAACTGCCGCAAGGCTCCACAACAGCGACATCGCCACAACCAGTCTCTCGGATGACTTCATAATTCAGGGGGATTACTTTCGGTTCCGCACCCCTTCAAGGCCCCAACAGCTCCGCGCACCGCCATTTTCTCCCGCATCCATGGGACCCGTCACCACCACCCACCCCAGTTCCCTCAGGCCCCCAGCATGCCCCTTGCAGCCTCCTCGCCCGACTGCTACCTCCCCGCCCCCTTGTAATTCCTCCCTCCCCCCTATGAGCAAACGCGTCGTCCTCCTCTTCTCCGGCCAAGGCGCCCAATCCGTCGGCATGGGCCTCGAACTGGCCTCCGCCTTCCCGGAAGCCCGCAACCTCTTCGACGAAGCCGACGCCATCCTCGGCTCCAGTCTCACCAATGTCATGTTCCAGGGCCCCATTGAGGAACTCACCCGCACCAGCCGCTGCCAGCCCGCCCTCTACACCCACGGTCTCGCCTGCCTAGCCGTCCTCCGCAACGCCCTCCCGGATCTCGAGATCGCCGCCGCCGCAGGACTCTCCCTCGGCGAATTCACCGCCCACGCCGCCGCGTCCACCTTCTCCTTCGCCGACGGTCTCCAGCTCGTCGCCCGCCGCGGGGCCTTCATGGAGGACGCCTGCAACGCCACCGCCGGCTCCATGCTCGCCATGCTCGGCGGCGAAGAAGATCAGATCCGCTCCCTCGCCACCGACGCCGATGTCGACATGGCCAACTTCAATACCCCCGGCCAGATCGTCCTCAGCGGCTCAAGGGAAAACATCGCCCGCGCCGCCTCCCTCGCCAAAGAACGCGGCCTCCGCGGCAAGGAACTCCCAGTCGCCGGTGCCTATCACAGCCGCCTCATGATCAGCGCCCAGCACAAACTCGCCACCGAACTCGCCTCCACCCCCATCGCCTCCCCAGCCTTCCCCGTCATCTGCAACCTCGAAGCACGCCCAGTCTCCTCCCCAGAAGACATCCGCCGCACGCTCGAAGCCCAGGTCACTGGCTCCGTCCGCTGGGCCCAAAGCATGGACTTCCTCCTCGAAGCAGGCCACGACCTCTTCCTCGAACTCGGCCCCGGCGGCCAACTCGCAGGCATGCTCTCCCGCATCCGCAAGGGCACCCCCGTCCACTCCATCTCGGACCCCGCCAGTCTCGAAAAAGCCGTCGCCGCTCTCCGCTGATGCGGATCCCCATCCCGCAGGCACTCCCCGCCACCCACGGCTCACTTCACTCCATGAGCCGTCCCATCTCGTCACGCCTCCCAGCCTCACTCGCCTTCGCCTCCCTCATTCTTGCCTCCTCTCCACTAGCAGCTCAGGACTGGACTCGCTTCCACGGCCCCAGCGGCGGCAACGCCACCGCACCCAGCCTCCCCGCTTCCTTCACCGACGCAGACTTCGCATGGAAAACCGACCTCCCCGGCACCGGCGTCTCCTCCCCCGTCGCATGGGGCAACTCCATCTTCCTCACCACAGAAACCGATAGCTCCAGCCGCGCCATCCTCTGCCTCGACCTCTCCTCTGGCAAGGAACGCTGGCGCCTCGCTGACTCGTTCGACGCCCACGGCAAACACCGCTTCAACAGCTTCGCCAGCAGCACCCCCACCGTCGA
>JAIXPK010000053.1 GCA_027486335.1 Verrucomicrobiaceae bacterium
CTCCCCGGAAGCGTCCGGTTCGTCTTCCCTTCCATCCGCAGCAGCCACGCCCCGATCCCCGGGTGCTGAATCGTCCCACGCATCGTGTAGCTGCTGTGCATGAAGTAATTCCCCTGCTCATGCGCTCCCTGCGTCGTCGTCAACCCGCGGAACAGACAGACCTTGTCCATCTGCTTCGCCAGCATCGGAAAATACTCGGAAATCATCACCCCGTCCGCCTTCGTGCTGATCGCCTTCACCGGCCCAGCCACCTTCTCCCCAGCCTCAGGCTTCGGATCAAACGTGTCCACATGCGTCATCCCGCCAGACATGTAGAGATAAATGATGTTCCGGGCCGTCGGCTTGCGCCCACTCGTCTGACTCGGAGACACCTGAATGCCTTCAGGCTTGCCCGCCGCACGACCGGCTAGCGGAAGCATCGTCGGAATCACACTGACACCAAGCAGTGACTTGCTGGCGTAACCCATGAACCGGCGGCGGCTCAGTTCATCTGACTTGCGGAGGAATGAATCGTCCATGGCTGTATTAAGGATAAAGGGTTGCTGGTGAGTTGTCTTGTTACTGAATGAATACGAATTCCCGGCTGTTTAGAAGCGCCCAAATCACGTTCTTCCACCCATCCTTGCCCTTCTCCGCCACCGCTTCCGCCACAATCGCCTTCTCGGTCTCATTCGGCTTGCGGCCATACAATGTCATGAAAATCGCATTCATCCGCCCCTCATCGTTGCTCGCTCCACTGAACCGCTGCATCAACTGGCTCTTCTCTCCCATCACCACATTGAAGACCGGGCCATTCATCAGATTCAATGCCTGACTCACCGTCGCCTCGCCACTCGCATTCTCAATGACTTCGCGATTCGATTGACCAAACTCCCGCAGAAAATGCCCGCCCGGGGCAGGCGACGGCAACTCTGACGCACGGAAAAACTCGTCGCCAAATCCCGCCCACTGCCCGGGATCATTCGGCGTCACCTCCATCATGCCCTTCGCTCCCTCACCACTCATCCCCGGCTTCTTCACCGCCGTCGTGAAAATACTCCGCGACTTCTCACCGGCCAGTTTGATCAGCTCAGCTCGCGCCGCAGTCTCAAAGCCGTCCCTCTGCGCGTTCAGCGCATTCAATTCCTTCTGCGCCTCACCAGTCACCTTCGCATCTCCAGCCTCCCGCGCCTTGTTCAGCTTCTCACGCGCCACCATCGCCTTCAACTCCGCTTCCGCATCCATGTCCGCATACTTCTTCGCCACCGTGATAATGTCATCCTTCGTCGCCGCCTTCAGCTGATCCGCCTCGCTCCTCATCACCTCCAGCTTCGCCTTGTACCCATTCCCACGCTTCCGTCCGTCCGGATCAGGAATCACAATCGTGCAGACACTGTCCCAGATCTGCTCCGCCGTCATCCGCCGCAGCACCGGCCCAGGGAAGTAGTACGGTTGGTCCTCGGGCACGTCACCACGAGTCGTTTCCCGCTGATACGTCTTCGTATTGTAAATCGCCCGCAGAAACTTCTTCGTGTCATACCGCATGTTCACCAACTGACTCGTCAGATACTTCATCAGCACAGGATTCGACGCCTCAGTCCCATCCTTGAAATCATCCACCGGCTCAATCAGCCCCATCCCCATCACCCGCTTCCACAACCGGTTCGCCATCACCAGCGTAAACCGGGGATTCTCCGTCGAGGCCATCCAATCCGCGTAATGCTTGCGCGCTTCCCTCCGACTCGACACCTTCTCCCCGAAAATCGTCCGCGCCTCCACCATCTCACCAGGCTTGGCATCGTCGTACTTGTAATCCCCAGGCAGATTCAGCTTCGTCCCCTCATTCTCCCCAACCCCATTCTTTAAGGGCTCCAGCATCCCATCAATGATCCGCCGCATCGCCTGCCGCTGACGCTCACCAGAACGCTTCGTCTTGCTCGCCAGCGCTTTCTCGTCCAGCCCGCGCACAAAATCCATCGGATTCAACTCCGTCGAAACATTGTACGTGTACGCCGCCATCTGATAGTAATCCTTCTGCGTCCAGCGGTCGAACGGATGATTGTGACACTGCGCACAAACCAGTCGCGTCCCCAGAAAAATCTGCGCCGTGTTCGACATGTTATCCAGCGGCATCCCAGCATCCCGCAGGTAATAACCAACCGCCCCGTTGTCCCACACAAATCCCTCCGCCGTAACCAGCGTCTTCACAAACTGATCATACGGCACATTCTTCCTCAGCGAATCCTTCACCCATTCCGCATACGCCGTCCCCGCTTCGTCCCGCATCCCCGTCTGCACCCGCAGAATGTCCGCCCACCAGTTATACCAGTGCGATACATAACCCTCGGACCCGAGCAGCGTGTCAATCAGCTTCGTTCGCTTCCCCGCTTCTCCAGACTCCAGAAATGCCCGCGCCTCTTCCATCGATGGAATCCGGCCGATAATGTCCAGATACGCCCGCCGCACAAACACCTCATCACTCACCGGCGCGTTCGGCTCGATCTTCTTCGCCTTGTAGTTCGCCTCCACCAACTCATCGATCTTCTCACTGACCTGGTCAGCGCGAACCGGCGCGAGCACACTGGCAACAATCGCGGCCGCAGGAAAAATGTAACGGAGGGTCATCATGAAGGCAGGTGGTTTTGGGGCCATTCTCTCACCTCTCAGTTAATCCGCCATGAGTTGGGTCGCAACTTGAATGAACTCAGGGATTCCCCTAATCGGCACCCCGGGGCATCCTCAGCACGCGATCCCACCAAGCCCGTCGGGGTGAGTCACCATGACGCGAAACCATGGCACTTTTGTCCATACCGACGCGCCACCTCGGCCCGGCGTCACTTCTCAAAACCGCACCAACCACCGCGCCAATTTCACACAACCAACTCCTCATCAACACCTTACAACCCAGTCAGACCCCTTGGCACGATTGGCGCATGATTCTCTCCCAGCCAGCACGTCAAGCTGGTCCACCACCCAACTCCAACCCACCACTGCCATGAACACCTACCACCCGCTCCGTGAACTCGGCATCCCCAGCCGTCTCCTCACCATCGCCGATGCACTCCTGCGCGACAACCACGGCGAAAACCGCAACTGGACGCCGTCCGTCAACATCTTCGAAGACGAATCCGGCTACCACGTCAGCGCAGAATTGCCCGACGTCACCCCTTCGGACGTCAAGGTCACCGTCCGCGACGGGGTCCTCACCCTCAAAGGCGAACGGAAGCTCGAAAAGAAATCCGACACCACCCGCTACCACCTCGTGGAACGCAGCTACGGCCAGTTCTCCCGCAGCTTCACGCTGCCTAAGGACTCCGATGGCGATCGCGTCGCCGCAGAATTCAAAAACGGCGTTCTCACCGTCTCGGTACCCAAACGGATCGAAATCCAGCCGCGCGAAATCGAGGTGAAGGTCAACTGACCAGGCGTCACCACCCTCACCGGCCCCGGACGGCTCCCGTCCGGGGCCGATTGATTTCCGGCTTCAATATTTCCCGGCCATCTGCGGCAGCCACTCAGTCCAGTCAGCCGCCGCCCGACCGCTGATCGCGGCAAACCGCCCCGTGTCCATCACCGAATAGGCAGGCCGAGGAGCCGCCATCCCATGCAGATCCGCAATCGCCACCGGAGTCAACTTCCTGGTCTGCAATGCCACACCGGCTTCCGTCGCCTCATCCAGAATCCTCTGCCCCCACTCCAGCCACGAACACCCGGGCGGATGACAGAAATGCAGCAACCCGCACGCTTCGGTCGGTCCGGCAACCAGCGGCAGCAGGCGTTCCGCCACATCCGGTGCCCACGTGGGACACGCCAGCTTGTCCGCCACCACCCGCACCTCCGGTCGGGCCGCCGCCTGCGCCAGCACCCACTCCGGAAACGCAGGACGCGCCGGTCCGCACAGCCACGAAAGCCGCACCACCAGATGCCTCCCCGATGCCTCAAGCACCCGCTCCTCCCCAACGCGCTTCGACTCCCCATACGCACCCAGCGGATTCGTTGGGTCCGACTCCGTGTATGGACTGTCCTTGCGTCCGTCAAAAACGTAATCCGTGCTGAAATGCAGCAGCTTCGCCCCGCGCGCCGCCGCACAAACCGCCAGCCGCCCCGCCGCTTCCCCGTTCACCGTCATCGCCAGCTCGCGCCCCCCTGCCGTCTCGGCATCGTCGACACGCGTGTATGCCGCCGCATTCACCAGCAGATCAAACTCCAGTCCCTCAAGCGCCGCTTCTATCCGGTCCGGCTGCGTCAGATTCAACTCCGCCCGCGAAAGCGGCACCAATTCCACCTCAGGCCTCGCCGCCCACACCTGACGCAGCGCCCCGCCAAGAAGTCCGCTTCCGCCAAGCAGGACGGCACGTACTTTCGGTCGATCATTCGGGGCTGCAGTCACCCCGCTTCCGTGCGGGCAGTTGAGGCCGACGGCAAAGGCTTTTTCCCTGCCGCCTTGCATCCCGCCTCACCCTCCATACTTTCAACCACTAAACCAACACCACTCCCCATGAGCCAACCAAAACCTCAAATCACCGCCTACCTCAAAACATTTTGCGGCTGGAGCGAAGGCGTCCGCGCCATCATGCGCAAATACGACCTCCCGTTCGAGGAAAAGGACATCATCAAAAACCCGGCCTTCCGCTGGGAAATGGAACAGAAAAGCGGCCAGCCACTTAGCCCCTGCGTCCTCGTCAACGACACCATGCTCGCAGACATCAGCGGCGAAGAAGTCGAGGCCTTCCTGCTCTCCCAAGGCCTCGTCGCCTCCGTCGACCGCCCCGCCGACGCTCCGACCAACTCCGCCTGCAGCGACGAACAACACGCAGCCATGGCTCGCGGCGACGTCCCCGCAGCCAGCGTGCGTTTCGTCCAGTGATTTCACGGCCCCACGGGCATCCGGCTCTCACCCGCCGGATAGCCCGTGGCCCCTTCCCCCATGCTCCGTCTCCTCTTCCTCTGCATCCTGCTCCCCTTCGGAGCCGCTGCCGACAGTACCCTCGTCATTCCTCCAGCCACAGCCGCGAAAATCGGTCAGCGGCTCTGGAATAACGAATGCAGCGGCACCGTCGCCGGGCTCACCAGCTGGAATGCAGGCGAGGACTTCGCTTCCCTCGGCATCGGACACTTCATCTGGTACCCCAAGGGCCCGCGCGGTCCTTACGAGGAAAGCTTCCCCGGCCTCGTCCGCCACCTCGCAGCCCGCGGAGCACCCGTCCCACAGTGGCTCGCAAAAGCCAGCCACTGCCCATGGCCAGACCGCGCTGCCTTCCTCGCCGCAAAAAACTCGCCGCAGCTCAAGGAACTCCGCAGTCTGCTCGCCACGACAGTCCCCCTTCAGGCCGAATTCGCAGCACAACGCAGCGCCGCATCCCTGCCGAAAATCCTCGCCGCCGCACCAGCCAATGAACGCGATGCCATCCGCGCACGGTTCCTCGCCCTGACCCAGACAGGCAGCGGCCTCTACTGCCTCATGGATTACGTCAATTTCAAAGGCGAGGGCACCAATCCCGCAGAACGCTACAAGGGCCACGGTTGGGGGCTCCTCCAGGTCCTTCAGGCCATCCCCGGCCAGCCATCCCCACAACAGGCACCCCCAGCCTTCGCCGCCGCCGCCAAACGCACCCTCGGCCGCCGCATCGAACTCGCCCCGAGAAAAGAAACTCAGTGGCGCGAGGGCTGGTTCAATCGCTGCGATTCCTACGCCCGCGGCCTCTGACCAAACCGATGTCCGTTCCGCAAACCACCATCGCCGTCGTCTACGATTACGATCAGACGCTGTCA
>JAIXPK010000559.1 GCA_027486335.1 Verrucomicrobiaceae bacterium
ACAGTTTTCCCCACCCGCCCATCCCGGCCCCATGGCATCATCACGCCATGAAATCCCGTCTCCTCTCAGCCGCCGCTGGCATCCTGTTAGGCCTCGGTCTCTCCCGACTCGCCCGCCCCCAACCCGACCCCGCCCCGCCTCCTCCCCCGCCCCCATCCCCCACCGTCGTCTCCGCTCCCATTCCTTCCCCCACACCCCCCATCCCCTCCCGCACCCCCGCCGACCCCAAACATCGCCCACCCTCCACCTCCAGCTCCACTCTCCCCACCGTCACCGCCGCCGAAGACGGCACCCTCACGCTCGCTGATCCCGCCTCCGGAACTCAGTTCACCCTCTCCGCCGAGGACGCCCGCAACCTCAGCACCAACCTCCTCTCCGCCTCCACCGCCATGGCCGCCAGCCGCCCGCGCGGCCCGTCATGGAGCCCCGGCCAGGCCGCCGGCCCACCCGACACCACCGAACACGCCGACAGCCCTTCCGCATGGGCACCCGCAAGCCAGAATGGCGGCCGCGAATGGCTCAAGGTCTCCTTCCCTAAATCCGTCGAAATCCGCGAAATCAACATCCACGAAAGCTATAACCCCGGCGCGGTCGCACGGGTCGTCGCCCTCCTCCCCAACGGCCGCGAACGCACACTCTGGGAAGGCACCGCCCCCGCCGACCCAGCCCTCATCGAACACAGCATCCCCGTCCCCAAAGGCACCCGCAGCGACACCATCCGCATCGAACTCGACACCTCTCGCGTCCCCGGCTGGAACGAAATCGACGCCGTCGAACTCGTCGGCTCCGACGGCTCCCGCCAGTGGGCCTCCTCCGCCACCGCCAGCAGCTGGTACGGCGATTCCAGAAGCACCGACTCCATCGTCCCCGCCATCGAAGGCTTCGTACCTCTCAGCGGCTTCGATTCCCCCTAACTACCCCTCACTTAACCATCCCCACCGGCCGGTTCGCCTCTCCCTTCACCCCCGTCAGCGAATCCCCTAACTCTTTCCGCGACCGCTCCGCCGCCGCCAGCAGTCGCGCCACTTCCTCCGGCCGCTCCGCCGCCACATCCCGCTTCTCTCCGGGATCATTCTCCAGATCATAAAGCTCCGGAGCCGTCACCTTCGCCATCCGGTACTTCACCGGAATCCCACCCTTCGCCTTCTCCTGGTCCCCCAGGGTCCGGTAAGCATGCGGCAGCACCAGCTTCCACCGCCCCGCTATCACCGCCTGCAATTCATTGTCCGCATAACGAATGAACAGCTCGCGCTCCGGCACCGGTCCGCGTCCCTCCAGCGCCGCTCGCACATCCACTCCATCCAATCTCCCCGTAGGCAATTCCGCCCCCGCCAGCGCCGCCACCGTCGGCACCAGATCAATCGTCGCCACCGGCTCCCGACACTCGCTCCCCGCCGGAATCACCCCAGGCCACCGCATCACACAAGGCACCCGAATCCCCCCCTCCCACGAGGTCCCTTTCCCCTCCCGCAATCCCCCACTGCTACCCGCATGCTCCCCGTAACTCAGCCACGGCCCGTTATCCGACGTGAACACCACTAGCGTCCGCTCATCCAAACCATTCGCCCGCAACGCCCCCAGAATCTCCCCCACCGACCAATCCAGTTCCTCAATCACATCCCCATACAACCCAGCCCCCGACTTCCCCCGGAATCGCTCGCTGCAATACAACGGCACATGCGGCTGCGGATGCGGCACATACAGCAGAAACGGCCGGTCCTTCTTCTCCCCAATGAACCGCACCGCCCGCGCCGTGATCTCCGCCGTCAAATCGCTCTGATCGTCCAAAGTCCTCAAAACCTTCGCCCCCTCCATCAACGGCAGCGGCGGATACGCCTTCGGAGTCTCCGGATGCCTCGGCCACATGTCCCCAGAATACGGCAACCCGAAATACTCCTCAAACCCCTGCGCCACCGGCAGCAATCCCTCCGGCCGCCCCAAATGCCACTTCCCGAAAATCCCCGTCGCATACCCCTTCGCACGCACCACCTCCGCCAAGGTCGTCTCCTCCACCGCCAATCCACGCCGATCCCCCGGCCCGAACGCCCCGTGTACCCCCACCCGACTGTGCGCACTCCCCGTCAGCAACGCCGCCCGACTCGCCGAACACACCGCACTGCTCACGTAAAACCGGCTGAACTTCCGCCCCTCCGCCGCCATCCGGTCCAGATTCGGGGTCCGCCACGCCTTCGCCCCAAACGCCCCAATGTCCCCATACCCGAGGTCATCACAGAAAATCACCACCACATTCGGCAACGCTCCCGCCACTCCCGTTCGTACCCCCAACAGCACAACACCTACCAGCCATCCCGTCACGATGGCACGAATCCGGCTGAATCTCCTCTGCATCCACACCCGCTTCCTCTGCACTCGCTTTTCACGCAATCGTCTTTAGCCTCCGCCATCATGGCCCGCTCGCCCTCCTTCTCCACCCGCGACAAAGCCCTCCAGCTCAACCTCGACACCTCCAAATACGGCACCTTCGCCGAAATCGGAGCCGGTCAGGAAACCGCTGCATGGTTCTTCAAAGTCGGCGGCGCCTCAGGCACCATCGCCAAAACCATGTCCGCCTACGACATGACCATGAGCGACTCCATCTACGGCGCAGGCCCACGCTACGTCTCCCGCGAACGTCTCCAGGCCATGCTCGCCCACGAATTCGACATCCTCGTCGAACGGCTCTCCCCCAAACGCGGCCCCACCACCACCTTCTTCGCCTTCTGTAACACCGTCCGCGCCCGCGCCTACTCCGACTCCGCCACCACCGAATGCCACGGCTGGCTCGGCATCCGCGTCCAGACCCGCCCGCTCGGCGAACCCAACGAAATCCTCCTCCACGTCCGCCTCACCGACGACACCAACCTCGAACAGCAACGCGCCCTCGGCGTCCTCGGCGTCAATCTCGTCTACGCCGCCCTCTACCACCGCCACTCGCTCCGCACGTTCATCGAATCCCTCACCGAAGAACTCCGCCCAGGCTCGGTCGAGGTCGATATGCTCAAATTCAACGGCCCGGACTTCGCCCAGGTCGATAACCGCGAGGTCGCCCTCCAACTCGTCGAAAGCGGCCTGACCGACGCCGCCTTCTTCACCGCAGAAGGCGAGGTCATGCAGGTCAGCGAACGTCTCTACAAAAAACCCGTCCTCGTCCTCCGCGGTAGCTTCAACCCGGCCACGCTCGTCCACACCGACATGCTCGCCAGCGCCGCCGTCGAATTCCGCAAACAGTTAGCCTCCCCCGACACGCCATGGGTCGAACTCATGGAATTCTCCATGAACAATCTCTTCTCCCCAGTCGGAGAAGTCACCCACGAGGACTTCCTCAAACGCGCCACCGCTCTCCAGAAGCTAGGAAAATCCGTCCTCATCTCCCGCTTCGGCGCCTTCCACCGTCTCGGTTCCTATCTCAGCCGCTACACCCAGGAACCCGTCGGCCTCGTCCTCTCCGTCGATGTCTTCGAAAAACTCTTCCAGGAAAAATGGTACGACGACCTCCCCGGCGGCATCCTCGAAAACTTCGGCCGTCTCTTCAAACACCAGCTCCGCCTCTACGTCTATCCAGTCCTCGATCGCGAAACCGGTCTCGTTAAACCCGTCTCCCGCGCCGAAATCCCCGAAAACCTCCGCAGTCTCTTCGCTTATCTAACCGAAAACGAACGCATCATCAGCATCGCCGGCAGCGCCAACCGCGACGTCCTCCAATTCTGGACCACCGACATCCGCCGCATGCTCAACGACGGCGACGAACGCTGGAAAAAACTCGTTCCCCCAGAAGTCGCCGAAGTCTACAGCTCCTGACACGCCCCCCTCCGTTCAAGCAGCCGCAGGCTCTGGACTGCTGTCAGAATTACAGCTCTCTCCGCGTGCGGAGCACGCCTACCCGCCCTCCCAACACGCCCCCTCCGTACCAGCGCGCCGCAGGCTCTGTACTGCTGTGAGCATCACAGCTCTCTCTGCGTGCGGAGCACGCCTACCCGCTCTCCCAACACGCCCTCTCCGTACTCGCCCTCTCCCAACACGCCCCTCTCGGAACACGCGCGCCGCAGGCTCTGTACTGCTGGGAGAATCACAGCTCTCTCTGCGTGCGGAGCACGCCTACCCGCCCCTCTCCCAACAAGCACCGGACACGCGAGGCTCCGTACCCGCGCTCTCCCAACAAGCCCCCCTCCGAACCAGCGCGCCGCAGGCTCTGTACTGCTGTGAGCATCACAGCTCTCTCTGCGCACGGAGTGCGCCTGCAAGCCCTCTCCCAACACGCCCACTCCGTCCGAGCCTCTCCGAACCCGCCGCCTCTACCAACAAGCCCATCTCACTTCTCACTTCTCACTTCGCCCCCGCCCCCTCCTGCCAACACGCCAATCTCAAATCTCAAATCTCAAATCCCCTTCCCCCCCGGCACCGCCTCCCCCCCGGTCCCGGTTATTCACCAGCTCTAAAATCGAAATTGTTAAAATCAGAGTAATCCCGTAAACCACCCGGAATCCCCCTGATTTCATGCCCTCCGATGAACTGAAATTCCCCTATCAAGGTCTCAAGGCCGACCCCTTCCTGACCACCCATTGGTCCGTCATCCGGCGCGCCGGGGACAGTCACTGCCCGGAGAGCGACAAGGCCATGGCCCAACTCTGCACCGCCTACTGGTATCCTCTCTATGCCTTCGTGCGCCGCAAAGGCCACAGCCACGACGACGCCTGTGACCTCACTCAGGCGTTCTTTGCTCGCCTGATCGAAAAACACTACCTCCACTCGGTGGACCTGAATCTCGGGAAATTCCGGACATTCCTCCTCACTTCAATGTCCCACTTTCTTGCCAACGAATGGGACAAATCTCAAGCCGCCCGCCGCGGCGGCGGCGTTCACCACCTGTCCCTCGACAGCATGGATGCCGACGACCGCTACCGCATGGAACCCATCGAGCCAGACACCCCGGAAACACTCTACGAACGGGGCTGGGCCAAAACACTCATCGCCATCGTCATCGACAGGCTCGCACTCGAAACCGCCGAGGATCGCTTCGCCGTCCTCAAAGGCTTCCTCCTCGATGACAAGGGCTCGGTGTCCTACGACGCCGCCGCCCAGCAGCTGGGCATCTCCGTCGCCGCAGTCACCTCGGCCATCTTCCGAATGCGCGCCCGGTTCCGCGCCCTCATGTTCGAAGAAGTCGCCAACACCGTCGACTCCCCAGACGAAATCGAACCGGAATTGCGCCACCTGCTCGCTGCCCTCGCCGGATAATTGCCGCCCGGACGAAAGGAATTCCCCGTTTTGCTTCTCAGCAAACAAAGAACTTCTCCGCTGCATGTCGTCCTCCTCACAAAACCCTCTCTGCCCGAAATGCGGCTGCACGGTCGATCGGGACGCTCCAAGGGGGCTTTGCGCAAGGTGCCTCCTGTCATCCATCCTCGACAGCGGACCACTCGTCGCCGGCCCCGCTGCCCTCCCGCGCGAGTTCGGTGCCTACACACTCATGGAAGAGGTCGCCCGCGGCGGCATGGGCATCGTTTACCGCGCCCGCCAGCAACCCATCCACCGGACCGTCGCCCTCAAAGTCCTCGCCTCAGGCCAGTTCGCCTCGCCGGACTTCGTCGAACGTTTCCGCATCGAAGCCGATGCCGCCGCCAGTCTCGATCACCCTAACATCGTGCCAGTCTACGAAGCAGGCGAATGCGAGGGTCAGCCGTTCTTCAGCATGAAACTGATCGACGGTCGCTCCCTCGCCCACCGTCTCGCCAGTCTCGAATCTCCCATGCCGCCGCGCGACGCAGCAGAACTGCTAGTCAAACTCGCCCGCGCCGTCCACTTCGCACACCAGCGCGGCATTCTCCATCGCGATATAAAACCGGGAAATGTGCTCATCGATCCCCAGGGTGAACCCCACCTCACAGACTTCGGCCTCGCAAGGCTGGTCGAAAACGACAGCACCCTCACCCGCACCATGGCGATGCTCGGAACGCCAAGCTACATGCCCCCGGAACAGGCCCGCGGCGACACACGCTCACTCACAACCGCCGTCGATGTCTACGGCCTGGGTGCCATCCTCTACGAGCTCCTCGCCGGACAGCCGCCCTTCGCCGGTGGCACCACCATGGAAACCGTCCGGCAGGTCCTCGAAAAAGATCCACGCCGACCTTCCCTCCTCAATCCCGCCATCGACCGCGACCTCGACACCATCTGCCTCAAATGCCTCGAAAAGGAACCGGCTCGTCGTTACGCCTCCGCCGAAGCACTCGCCGCCGACCTCGACCGCTGGCGGCGGCACGAGCCAATCGCCGCCCGCCAGTCCACCACCTTGGAACGGACGGCCAAGTGGATCCGGCGCAACCGGGGCGCTTTTGCCGCCATCTGTACCATCGCCCTCCTCCTGACAGTCGGCATCAGCGCCACTTCATGGCTCGCCGTCAGAGAGTCCGACGCACGGATCAATGCTGAGAACCATCAGAAAACGGCAGAAGCCGCCACAAAGCAGGCAGAGGCAAATCTGACGCGCGCAGAGTGGCTGGTTTATGCAGGCAAAGTCATGCTGGCACAGGCCAGCTTCGAAGCCGGCAACGGCGGCCTCGCGCTGCATCATCTCGAACAGTGTCAACCCGACCGGCGCGGCTGGGAATGGCAACACCTGTGCTCGCGGATCAGCCCCGTTCTTACGCTGAAAAGGAAGGACGTCGGCATTTGGGGCGTGGCCTTCAGCCCGGACGGAAAGCGCATCGTCACCAGCGGCGAATATGGACATCTGACGTTGGGGGATGCAGTCACAGGGGATCAACTCCTCGCCCGCAAGGGACACTCCGGGGTTGCTTGCTGTTTGGCGTTCGGCCCCGACGGCCACTTCTTCGTCTCCGGCAGTTTCGACGGCACGGCGAAGGTGTGGGACGCCACCGGCCGCGAAATCCGGACCCTCAGCGGTCACCGCGACCGGGTGCAGGCCGTCGCGATCAGCCCGGACAGCAAACGGATCGTCACCGGCGGCGACGATCACACCGCCAGACTCTGGGACGCCGCGACGGGTGACCAACTCCTTCGCATTGAGTCAGGCGCTTCAGACGCAGTCAGGGGTGTCGCCTTCAGCCCCGACGGGAGCCGCATCGCCACCGGTGGCGTCGACGGCATCGTGAAAGTATGGGACGCCGTCACCGGCACGGAACTGCTCAGGCTGAAGGAACTCGGTGTCTGGGTGCGCAGTGTGGCCTTCAGTCCCGACGGGGAACGCATCCTCGTTGGCGCGGACGACGCGACGGCCAGCGTGTGGGACGCTCGCACCGGAGCGACACTCGGCATTCTCAAAGGTCACAAGGGCAGCGTGAACAACGCAGCCTTCAGCCCTGACGGGACTCGCATCGTCACCAGCAGCATGGATCAGACCGTCAGGGTCTGGGAAACCGGAAACGGCCGGGAACTTCTCAACATCAGGGGCCACACAGGAGGCGTGCACCGCGCGGCCTTCAGTCCCGACGGCAAACGCATCGTCACCGGCGGAATGGACGGAACCGCCAAATTGTGGGACGCTCTGCATGGCCAGGAGATCCCGGCCCTCTCTTGCCCGCCGGATAGCATCAATTGCATGGTCTTCAGCCCCGATTCCCGGCACATCGCCACAGGCTGTATCGATAACTCTATCAGAATCTATGATCGGGTTGCAGGCCAGGTCGTTCTAGCTACAAAAATGACTTCAAGTCCTGCCACCGGCACGACGGCCCTCCGTGGTGTCTGCGCCGTCGCGTTCAGTCCGGACGGAAAACGGTTCGTCGCCGGCGGCGAAGACGAAATGGCCAGAGTGTGGGACGCTCAGACTCGGGAGGAACTGATCCGCCTCAACCACCCCGCGGGCATCTCTTGTGCAGCCTTCAGCCCCGATGGCCGGCACATCGTTACCGGCTCCGGCGGGAGCATCGACCCCGTTTGGGGAGGCAACCGTCAATCCGGTGAAGCCACCGTTTGGGATGCCGCGACAGGCGAGAAATGCCTCGCGCTCAAGGGCCACACAGGTCTCGTGACCAGCGTCGCCTTCAGTCCCGACGGCACCCGCATCGCCACCGGCAGTTGGGACCAGACGGCAAAAACATGGGACGCCGCCACCGGGCGCGAACTCTTTTCTCTCAAGGGCCATGTCCATCTCGTCCTGAGCGTCGCCTTCAGCCCTGACAGCCAGAGAATTGTCACGGGCAGCATCGACAAGGATGCAAAAGTCTGGGACGCCTCCAACGGTCGGGAAATCTTCACCCTGCGGCACACCAGATGCGTGCGCGGCGCGGTGTTCAACTCCGACGGCACCCGCATTGTCACCGGCAGCGATGACCGGACCGCAAAAATCTGGGAAGCCGCCACCGGCCTCGAACTGTTCGCAACCAGCGAGCACAAGGATTCAGTTTGGAACCTGGCCCTCAGTCCCGACGGAAGGCACCTCGCCACCAGCACCGCAGGTTCTCCCGCCACGATCCGGATCTGGTCCGCACCAGAAAAGTAACTCGCCCGCCCCATAACAAGGCCGGCCCCGCCTTGTCCCCGCCGCGGCGAACCAGCATCCACCGGGCCCCGCCAGTCTCCTCACAACCCGTTCGCGGAGCGTGGACTTTCCAGTCCGCATCCCACCATTCCGGAAAATATTCCGGAATCCCGCAAAAGGATTCCAGGATTTTCCTTCTCACACAGGGAGAGCGCTTATGAAAACATTTCTCCTGACCACCTTGCTGACGGTGTCCGCGGCCTCCCTGCCAGCCTTCCCGCCAGCACCGTACTACACGCTCCACGGCATCGTCCGGGACCAGACCGGTCAGGTCGTCCGGGCCGAAAACGCCTCCGTCATCCTCTTCAAAGGAACCGCCGCCACCGGACGCGCCACCATCGGACCACTCGCACAACCTGACAAAAACTACGAGCTGCAGGTCCGCATCGATCAGGCCAGACCCGCCACCACTCTCTACAACACCAGCGCCGTTCCCGCCCAGGGTCAGTTCAGCCTCATGGTCGAAATGGGCAGCCAACGCTTCTTCCCCATCGAAGTGAAGGGCAACCTCACCGCAGGCAAAGGTGGCGAATCCGTTCGCCTCGATCTGACCCTCGGCGAAGACCTCGACAATGACGGTCTGCCCGACGCATGGGAACAGTGGCAGCTCTTCCACGCCGGAAAATTCCCCGGCGACGACGGGCTCTGGCCCATGAACCTAATCGACCGGAACGGTGACTTCGACGGCGACGGTCAAAGCAATTTCACGGAATACCTCGCCGGCACCTTCGCCGGAGACGCCACCGAGCGATTCGATGTCACTATCAAATCGAAAGCCGCTGACAGTGTCCACTTCGACTTCTTCGCCATCACCGGCAAAACCTACACTCTGGAACGCAGCACGGACCTCAAAACATGGACCCGCGTCCCCTTCACCGCCGGCTCCGCAGTCTCGCCCTCCGGCACTCCCCTGCCACCCGGAAACGCCGCATTCACCGCCACCAGCGTCGGCATCATCCCAGCCGCCTGTCTCCCAGGCACCGACTTCACCAAGGAACTCTACCGTCTCACCGTCCGCTGAACCATGAAATCGTTCCTCTTCCTCGTTCTCCTCGCTCTCGCCGGCTCCGCCCATGCCCAGTGGTTCTCAACCACCTACGCCCTCAAGGGCGGCTGGAACGCCATCTACCTCCACGGCGACGCCACGCACGCCGCACCGGACACCCTTTTTCCCAATAGCGGCCAGCACGCAGGGGTCATCGAAATCTGGCGCTGGAATCCCAAACCCAATCAACTCCAGTTCACCCACACCCCTCTCATCCCAGCCTCCGGCACCCCGGAATGGAACGTCTGGAAACGCGGGATCCCGGCAGAGAGCAATCTCTCACTGATCACAGGCCAGACCGCATACCTCGTCCGATGCTCAGGCCCGGCATCAACCGCATGGAGCGTCCCCATCGTCCAGAAAGCACTGCCCCCAGCAGCCACATGGGTCCGCTCCGGCGCCAACCTGCTCGGCTTTCCATCGAGACTCACTTCCCCTAACTACCCGTCATTCTCCTCCTACTTCCAGTCATTCCCGGCAGCCACCGCCGCCAATGCCAAAATCTTCAAGTACATCGGCGGCGACCTCGGCCCCGCCAATCCTCTCCAGATCTTCTCCCCAGCACTCGAGCAGGTCGATCGCAACAGAGCCTACTGGTTCGAAGCAGAAGTCGTCGGCAACTTCTACGCCCCCCTCGACATCAGCCTCACCGAAGCCACCGGCCTCGATTTCGGTCGCAACGGCTCCGTTATCACCGCTCGCCTCAGAAACACCACCGCCGCCAACATCACCCTGACCCTCACACCCGTCGCGTCACTCGCCGCCCCAGCCGGTCAGGACGGAATCACCGGGTCGGTCCCCATCACAAGGCGCTCGTTCAATGCCGCCTCCGTCACATGGACAGAGGCACCCATCACCGCTGCCTACACCGAAGTCATCGCAGCCAACAGCACCGTCGAACTGAGTTTCGGCATCAACCGCGCCGCCATGACCGGTGCCTCCAATGCCTTCTACGCCAGTCTCCTCCGACTCACCGATTCCGCCAATCTCTTCGACATCAGTCTGCCAGTCTCCGCCAGAGTCGCCTCCATGGCCGGACTCTGGATTGGCGACGCGACGGTGACCAGCATCGGAAGCCAGGTCCAGTCCACCGCCACGGCCAGAGCCGTGCTCAAGGACGGCACCCTCACTGGCATCGAGATCATCGGTGCGGGCTTCGGCTACGGCAGCGTCCCCGTCCCGGTCATCGCACCGCCCACAGGTGTCCAGGCCACCGCCACCGCCGCAATCTCCGCTGACAACGGCACCGTCACCACTCTAACCCTCGCGAATCCCGGCTCCGGATACGCCATCGCACCGCTCGTCACCATCTCCGCCCCAGGGTCAGGCACCACCGCTACCGCCATCGCCTCCGTGAAAGACGGCATCCTCACCGGTCTCGCCATCACTTCCCCCGGCAACGGCTACACCGCAGCCCCCATCGTGACGATTGCCACCCCCGCCGCATCAGTCATCCAGGCCGTCGCCTCGTCCACCATCACCGGCGGATCGGTGACCTCAGTGTCCATCACAAACCCCGGCGCCGGCTATTTCTCCACCCCCAACGTTGCCGTCGCTCCGCCCCCCAGCGGCACCCCCGCCATCGCCGTCGCCGTCGTCAGCAACGGGCGCGTCACCGGCATCGCCATCACCGCTCCCGGCAGCGGTTATGCTTCCGCTCCAGCCATCACCATCGGAGCACCCCCGGCCCGCTCCTCCGCCACCGCCACCGCCATCGTCCGGAATGGCAAAGTCACCGGTTTCAACATCAGCGACGGCGGCAGCGGCTACCTCGCCGCACCAGCCATCACCCTCCCCGCGCCGTCTGGTCCCGCAGGCACCACCACAGCGCGCACTCCTTCCCTGCGAATCCTCCTGCATGTGGACGACAGCGGTACCGCCCGGCTGCTGTCACAGGTCTTCGTCGGAAAACTCGCCAATGGCTCCGACGGCCTCTGCACCAAAGAGTCTGGCCTCAGCACAGCCGACCTTGCCAGCGCCTCCCGCATCATCGCCGCACACCTGCCGCTCGACCGCGTCCTCACTTCCGGCAGCGGCACCGCCGCCCCCGGCCAAACGCTGGTGCGCTCCGTCACCATCCCGTTCGACGACGACACCAACCCCTTCGTCCACCGCTACCACCCCGATCACAACAACAAGTCTCCCCGCGGCCAGCCGCTGGATCCCGGGGTCGAGAGCTACGGCATCACCCGCACCCTCAGCTTTCAATTCACCACCACTCCTCCCGCCGGTGTCAGCGCCACCGGCTGGGGCAGCACCAGCATCGGCGGCATCTACTCCGAAGTGATCAAAGGCCTTCACAAAAATGATCTCGCCGTCTCCGGCACCTTCGTCCTCCGCCGCGCCAGCGAAACCGGCACCCTCACCATCAACTGATCTATCCGGCCGGACCGTTCCATCCCATTACCAGCCAATTCCCATTCCATTCCAAAACCCATCCACTCCATGAAAAACTCAGCCATCACCCTCGCCACTCTCGGCCTGACGCTCGGCTCCCTGCACGCCCAGACCGTACCGCTCCTCTTCAACTATCAGGGCAACGTCACCAGCGGCACCGGCGCCCCCCTCGGATCCGCGGGCACCGCGCCAAACTACACAGCCGCTCCCATCAACCGGAAGATGCTCTTCCGCATCTACGACGCTCAGACCGCTGGCACCCTCATCTGGTCAGAGCAGCAGACCGCCACCATCTCCCTCGGTGAATTCAGCGTGCTGTTCGGTCAGGGCTCCGCCGGCGTTTACAACGGCGTCACGGAACCAAGACCCGCCCTCGACACCGTTTTCACCTCAGGCAGTACCGTCGTCCCCGCGGGGCCGGTCCGATTCCTCGAAATCGTCGTCGACGGTGGTGACGGGACCTTCACAACAGCGGACGTCCCCATCACCCCGCGCCAGCGAATCACCTCCACCGCCTACAGCTTCCGCTCAAGGATGGCGGATACCGTGCCCAACCTTGCCATCACCACCGCCGCCCTCGCCGACAACTCCGTCACCGCCGCCAAGATCCCTGACAACTCCATCACCGCGCTGAAAATCGCCGATGGACAGGTCGGCACGACCAAGATCCCTGACAACGCGATCACCTCCGCCAAGATCGCGGACGGCACCGTCGTCACAGCCGATCTGGCGAATGCCGCAGTCACCGCCGCCAAGCTGGATCCAGCCATCGGCATCTGGGAAACCAGTGGAGGCCACGTCTTCCGCTCAGCAGGTCGCGTCGGCATCGGCAAAGTGCCCGCCACCCAACTCGACGTTGTCGGCGCCATCGCCGCCACCGGACAAATCACCACCGCAGGCAACTTCACCGCCACCGGCAGCGTTTCCGCCTCCAGCATCACCACCACCGGACCGTTCACTGCCACCAATATCACCGCCGACGGTGCCGTGCGCGCCCGCATGGGAACACCCGGAAGCGGTGGCGGTTTCGCATTCACCGGCGGCGGCAACACTGGATTGTTCAGCACCGAGAGCTTATCACTAGGCCTCTATGTGAACGGCGGCGAGAAGATTCGTATCGCCCCAAACGGATTCATCGGAATCAACAAAGCGGATCCCGAAGTCGCGCTCGACGTGTGGAGCGGCGCCTTACCGATTACCATGTCGGAAATTCCCTACGACGCCATCAACGGTACATGGACCGCCGCGGACACCTGGACTCCCAGGGGGGTTCCCGCGAACGAGGACGGCATCATGATGTACGGGACCGTGCAGGGAACACGCAAAGACTACGGAGGCGGGGCAACCAAGATGGTCGGTACCATCGGGATCCGCACCAATGCCTGGATCGCGACGCGCGCGGGGTTGTTGGTCTATTCCGACCGTCGCATCAAAAAAGATATCCAGACCAGTGATTCCGCCCAGGACCTCGCCGCGATCGAGAAACTGAAAGTGACCGACTACCGCATGGTGGACCACGCCGATGGAGGAACGGCCTGGCGCAAAGGTTTCATCGCCCAGGAGGTGGAAGAAATCATTCCCGGGGCGGTGACCCGCAGCAAGGAGTATGTACCTGACATTTTCTCAGAAGCCGCGTCCCTGATCTGGAACCCGGGCACCAAGACCCTGTTTGTGACTCTGACGAAAAACCACGAAATGAAACGCGGTGACCGCGTCCGCCTCCACATGGACGGCAAGCGGGTGGATCTCAATGTGAGCGCTGCGCCTTCAGCCAGAGAGTTCGAAGTCGAGAAGTGTGAGACCGCTCCGCAGAAACTCTTCGTCTATGGCAAACAGGTGAACGACTTCTGCACCGTGGACTACGACCGCATCTTCACCACCAGCGTGGGCGCGATTCAGGAATTGAAAAAGGAAAAGGACGCCGAGGTCAAAGCGCTCCGGGAAGAAAACGCCGCCCTCCGCGACCGCCTCGCCGCTCTCGAAGCCAGCGACAAATCCCGCGACGCCAAACTGGCCGCCATCGAAACACTCCTCCAATCCGCCGCAAAATCCGGAGCCCGCACCGTCTCCACAAACTCAGGCGAGTAACCCCATCGCCCCTGCCCCGATGAAACGAACTGACGCGTCGCCTTTGGCCTGCCGCAGCCCTCTGCCGCCTTCGGAAGGACCGAAGACAAGGCCACAGAACCGGCAGCTAACGTTTCCCGGCAATGCCGAGCGCCATCCGTCCCCGCCGCCCGTCAGTCCCAAAGCGGCAGAGGGCTGCCGCAATCCAAACCGGCTCCCGCCCCCGCAGGCCTTTCCTATCCTAATCTTTTTCCGTTCCTCCTCACGGCCATGAACTATCTGCGCATCCCCCTCCTTGCCCTCGGCTTCCTGCTGCCGGCCGCCATGTCCGCCCTGGCGCAGACGGGCGAGGTCAAACCGGGCAATCTCAACAGCCTCTTCATCGCGCCGGCCACGGTGCCATCCGGCAGCAACCAGGTCGCCGAGCCGGCCACTCCGAACACCAACTTTCAGGGCGTGGGCAAAGCGTCCGGATCCGCGGGGCCGATCGATACCACCCCTGACGTTCCGGATGACAACGCCGCCATCAGCAGCGTCTACGCTGACCGCTATCCGTCCAATCCGGCAAACACCATCGTCCTGAGGCGGAGCACCTCCGGCGGGGCATTCTCCGCCGGGGCGGCGAAATACTTCATGGGTGACGAGATCACGCCGCCGCTGGTGCGGGTGGATAACACGTCGATGACACTGACCGAGGCGCGCGCCTACTGGCGGGAGAAGCCCATTCTCCCCGGTGAAAACATCGCCGGACTGGGCACCCTCTTTCCCCTGGAGAACACGACGGTGACTTCCGCACCCGCTGCGGGCAGCCTCGACAAAAGAACGGTCTCGATCAGCACAAGGCCTGCCAGCCTCGTCGAAGGAGCCACCCTGCTCGGACAGCCGGTCACGATCGTATCCGGGACCGGCCCATGGACAGTGACGCTCGCCGGTGATGCCAGTGAAACGATCACCGCCAACAGCGTGCGCCCGGTCACTCCGGCCACTCCTTACTATTACAGTCCGCACGCCGACAGGGTCTTCGCTTCGCAACCGGGCCAGGTAACGATCACATGGGTAGTGCGGGCGCTGCCAGGGTCCCCGACGCCCGCCAATTCCACCAGAGGTGAAAGCTTTGTTGTCTCCGGAAACACCCGAATGCCGATACGCACGATCTACTGGTCGGAAGGAAGCTTTGACGGACCCAAAGTTCAGATCGCCGATGCTCGCATCACAACGGTCAATCCGGTCTATTACGGCACGGTTCCGAAAGCAGTGCCAGCGGAGGTCTCCATTCCTGGCTTTACGCCGCTCACGCCCAATCTCAAAACCCTCTACTTCGACAAGTTCAACGGCACCGGCCAGCTCCGTGCCTACAACGTGGAAGGGCGCATCCTCATCGAATACCTCGGAAATGTGCGTCAGGGGAATGACACCTATGAATCCCTTGGCATCGATGTCGTGGAACTCAAACGCGAGCCCGATCTCTATCGGGTCGCGCAGAACCTCGGCACAGAACTCCGCCCGCGGGTGCCGGCGGAGGACGGCGACGAACAACTGACAGCGTCCCCGGTCCCGAACACCGCCCAGGGAGGGGGCAGCTTCTACGGCACCACCGTCCGCCCGGACCGCTCTCAAGCCTACTTCGCTGAACGCGAAACCAGCCCCGCCAACGATCCTGACAATGGAGAACCTGCCTCCGCCAATGCTTACAACAGAGTCGTCTTCTATTGGATGGAGGAATTCCCCGACAACTTCGGCATCAAGTGGCCGAAGTTCCAGACGCGGTACTGGCAGCGCTGGTCCCCTAACCTCGCCGACTACGCCCACTACACCGTGGACACCTCCGGCAGCAGCGCCGCCACCGGCGTGTCTTTCCCCGGCGGCTCCCTGCCGACACTCGTGTGGCAGGATGACCACGAGCAGGCAGAAGCAAGGATCGACGTCAACTCCCAGCGGCTCTTCGTAGCCTTTGCCCCAACCAATTCTTACAGGCGAAACCGCTCACTGCTCAAATTCACCAGCAGCGGCAGCGCATGGTATGTGAATCTCTACTCTCAGGCAGAAAACCGGCAGATCACGCGGACCGCGGATGCCAATGGCACCACCACGGTCACGCTCACCGGCGGCGCCACCACCGTGGGACTCGAGGCCGGCATGATCGTCACCGGCACCGGCATCCCCGGAGGCTCAGCTTCAGTCGTCAGCATCACGGACAACACGCGCTTTGTCCTGTCAAAACCCGTCTCCACCGACACCACCTATTCCTTCACCGTCGAATCGGATGCCCTCGCTCCGATCAACGTCTCGACCTCCGTCGGCACCCGCCTTGCCCCGCCTGCCGGACACGAACTGGCAGGCTACATCTCCGGCGGCACCAACTATTACCCCGCAGGCTACCTCAATCCCTTCTCCGTCGGCGTCCCGGCGGCCAACCTCGGAGCCATCATTCCCGTCAATGACCTCCCCGGCAATAATCTGCTCACCGTCCGCTGGTTCCGAAAAGTCGTCGCCCCAGGCAGCGGCTTTCCCGACTTCTATGTGCCCGGCAAAATCGGTCGCTACACCGTCAGCTTTCCCGCCACCACCACAACGCAGATCGTCATCGCCGAAGGCGTGGGCACCGGCGATCTCGCCCCCGAAGTCATCGCAGGATCTCTCTACTATCAGAACATCAGAACACAGCCCGGATACAATCCAAACGAGGAGCACGCCGTCATGATCGGCACCCGCGCCTACGCGCTGCGCGACGACCTCAACATGATCGCCCCGCAGCAGTCCAAGCCCTTCGTACTCATCGCCTACACCAATCCCTCAGACCAGCGCCCGGACATGAATATCTATAAGGTCGTGCGCGAGGTGGATCTGGACGGCGACCGCGCGGACGCGTTCGACATCCTCTTCGATCGCCCCGCCATCGCCGGCAATCTCCTCGTCGCACCCTATCCGCTGCCGCTCATGCAGCTGCCGTTCGACGCAAATGGCGTGTGCCAGAACTTTGAAGTGACGCCCACCGCCGGTCAGGACCCGCGCATCAACCAAGCGGGCACGCCGCCTGACTGGGACTCGTTCACCATGAAGGACCGCAAGGGCTTCCACTGGATCTATCGCGGGCCGCATGACGGCTCCGACACATCGAAGCGGATCGCCATGCAGTATAAATATGTCAGCCGCCCGGGATTCTTCCTGCCCAACACCAGCGGGACCGGAACGGATATCGCCAACGGCACGCTGCTGCCCTTCCTCAGGCCGCTCAACGCAGGCGTGCCACAGGGCGACCCCGTCAGCGGCACGCCCCTCACGGTCAACTTCATCCCCGCATGGCCGGCCAATGCGCCCGAATTGCAGGTCGGCGAGACCCTGGCCCTGCCAAAATTCGGTCTGCCCCAGGTCCGCGGCCAGTTGAGCGCCGAAGTCCTCTACGAACAGTCCCGCGCGCGCGCCACCGCCAAACCCAGCGTCATTCTCCACGACCCCACGCGGGAAAAGACCATCCAACTCGCGGAAACAGGGCTGACCACCGGCCTGCCCGCATCCATCGCCACCACTAGCCATCTCGGGAAGCTCTTCTTCCAGCGCCTCGCCCCTGACCTGCAGGAACGCATCTGGTTCGATCCGCTGCGCTCACCTAACCGCACACTGCGCCCTGGCTCCCTCGTGCTGGTAGGTCAATTCAAAGACGAAATCGCCGGCGAGGACTACCTCCACCTCAATGTGCTCACGAAAGCGCAGATTGACCAACTGAAGGGCCTTTGCACCGAGACCGGCAGCGTGAAACTCAACTGGGACACCACCATCGATTCCCTGACAACAAAAGTCGAGACCTTCATGGAGAACCCGAATCGCCTCGGCACCTACATTCCCGACCCCGCGAAAACCGTGCAAGTGGGCGAAGATGAACTGACGAAGATCACCGACGATGATACCGCGGTGGACAGTTACGCCGTGACCGCCACCGGCGAGGGCGCCGGCTGGGTCTCCATGACCTTCGGCAACGGCGAAGCCTTTACCCCCGAGGGCGATCCCGTGCAGGTAAAGGTCTTCAGAGTCGCTCCCACGCTCTACACCGGCGAATTGAAACCGCTCTACAGCAGGAACCCGCTCGACGAACAGGTGACGCTGCGCCACACCGGCGACTTCGCCGCCCGGCCCCAGGACTATGAGTTCGAATGGAAATGGGCACCGGCCTCGGCCACCGCTCCAGCCACCTACACCACCTCATGGCAAGTGCGCTTCGGAGCAGGCATCAACGATGACTGGACCGTGGTCCGCAATCCGGTCAGCGCCCTCCCCACCAACGCAGAGTACACCGCCGCCGGCAGCGCCCTCGAATTCCCGCGCAGCAGCATCATCCGGGATCCTGCCTACCGCTATGCTCCTGCAAGGCAGAATCCGGCCCTCGTGCTCAGAAACACCTCCGCGCTAGACTTCACTTCCGGTGGAGTACCCGGCGAAATCGTCTTCAGCGCCACCATGGGCAGCCTCGACGGCTTCGTCCTCTACATCAACGGCACCGCCGCACTCGCCAATCTCGCCCCGGAAGGCTTCAACAACACCGATGCCCTGACAAATCTCGTGCCGGGGAATCTGCTCACGCGCCAGTTCAGGGTTCCCCGCAGTTACTTCACCGCCGGTCCCAACACCCTCGAACTCGCTCTCTTCACCGAGGCCGATGCCAATGCCGGCAGCTACCTTGATTTCCGGCTCGACGCGACCCGGGAAGTGGATGTCACCGCCTCGACGTTCCAACCGGTGATCGACCCCGGACCCAATCAGAAGAACACCAACGTCGCCCTCATCGGCGGCGATCCCAGCCTGCCCTTCGGCGGCTCCACCTTCGTCCTCAACGACCGCTGGTTCACCATGCGCTACCGCCCAAAACCAGGCGTCACGAACGTCGCCGGCACAGGCTACTCCCGCTGGATGCCGCCGCAGTTCGTCGAAGGCTGGATCAAACGCGTCCTGCGCGAAATCAATCCCTTCGAGCAGCGCGTCAAGGACATGTTCAACAACGCCATCAGCACCGACACCAGTGTGCTCACCCAGGCCGGCACCCGCTGGGAGGGCGATGTCGCACTCACCTTGGACAACGTCGAAAGCGTCGGCCTCATCGCCATCTACGAGACCGTGCTCAACCGCGCCCGCAGCATGAGCATCGACGCCAATACCAACGACCCGGACACCAATCAGGCCCTCATGCTGGCCGCCGGATACCTCAGCGACCTCTACACGCTCCTCGGTCACGAAGGCTACGCCGACGCCGCCAATCCAACCATCTCCGCGGACGACGCCGACGGCACCACAGAGATCAACTCCAGCCGGTTCTCCTTCGAAAACCAAGTCGCCAGCTCCCTGGAAGAAGAACTCGCCCTGCTCCGCGGCCGCGATGCCTCCGGCACCCGCGTCGACGTCTCTCCAGCCTACAACCGGCTCTACTGGAACTTCACCGGCGGCATCAATGCCGGCGAAGCCCTCTACGCCACAAACTACAACATCAAGGAAAAGGCCGGCAGCAGCACCGCAAACGGCGTCATCGACGCCGCCGATGCACAACGCATGTATCCTCAGGGCCACGGCGATGCCTACGGCCACTACCTCACCGCCCTCAAAGGCTACTACCGCCTCCTCGCCAGCCCCAACTTCTCATGGCAGCGCCGCGCCGAAGCCGTCCTCGTCCTCGGCCAGGCCGTCACCGTCGACTTCGTCGATGAACGGAAATTCGCCGGCAATGCATCCTATCTCGCCAGATCCGCTCAGCAGATCTGCGCCCTCACCCACCGCCAGCAATACAAGGAAGGCGCTCCCGGCTGGAGCCACCTGCGCGACACCGCCACCGCGCCGAATACCACCGAAAAACGCAACTGGGGTCTCGACGAATGGACCAGCCGCAGCGCCCAGGGCGCCTATTATCACTGGGTCGTCGGCAACGCCATGCTCCCGGACGTCGATACCTACAATACCGGCGTGGAAAAAATCGACCGCACCACCGTCCCCGAACTCAACGAACTGGCCACCACACTCGAATCGTTCCAAACCACCGCAGACAATGCCAGCGCCCGCCTCAATCCGCTCGGGCTCAGCCCAGGTGCCATCCAGTTCGACATCGATTCCACCTTCCTCGAAGTCGGCTCCACCGCCGGCATCGGCGACAACGCCGTCCAGGGCATGGGTCATTTCGACCAGATCCGCGAGCGCGCCATGAAAACCCTCAACAATGCCGCCGGTGCCTTCCAGCAGGCCGCACGCATGACCCGCAGCCTCCGCAATCAGGAGAATCATATCGACGACTACAACTCGCTCATCGTGGACCAGGAACGCACCTTCCGGAACCAGCTCATCGAAATCTACGGCCGCCCCTACGAAGGCGATGTCGGCCCCGGCAAAACCTACGAACAGGGCTACTACGGACCGGACCTCCACCAGTGGTTCGTCGTCGACCGCCCCAATGCTCTCGTCGACACCGTCTCCAAAGACTTCGTCAAATTCCGCGTCTGGATGGTCACCGACCGGGAATTCAACATCCCCAACCTCGACGGCGACGGGCTCATCAAAGACTACGACATCGAATCGGAGAATGGCACTCAAGTCCGGCGCAATGTCGAAGTCACCGCCTACCCCAACCAGTTCATCCAGTACTCCGATGTCTGGCTCCCCGGCCTCGGTGCGCGACCGGAAACAGGAGAACTCCAAGGCGCTCTCCTCGACGCCCATCGCGCCTTCCTCGACGTCAAGGATGGCCTCTACAACGTCAAGGTACTCCAGCATCGCTTCAAACGGGAGGGCGAGCTCCTGAAGGAAACCATCCAGGCTCATGCCAATAGCTTGGCTGCCCAGGATTCCACCCGGGCCGCGATACTCACCCTTCTAAGCCTCCAAAAGACCCTCGACACCGTTGCCGACATTGCCGATATCAGTGCAGAAGGGACAGTATTGCAGGCGGAAGCAATTAAGGAATTCTCGCCTGGCGTAGTGGGACTGGCTAATGACGTAACCTCCGCGATTCGCGGCACTGCCAAACTCTCCGGGGGGACCATCTGGATCATCACCAAAGCCATCAGTCAGATCGCCAGAACCTCTGCCGGCTTCATGGACGTCGGCGTCGCCGACCAGGAAATGTCTCTCGATCGCCAACTCGATGCCATCGGCTTCAGCCTGGAGGAAAAACAACAGGTTTACGAACTGGAAAACCTCTACCGCGACCTCACCACCCAGGAGTATGCCCTCGCCCATCCGCTCGCCGCCTACCAGGCCGCCAACGAGCGCGTGGCCAGCATCCTTGAACGCGGCGAGCGCATTCGGGAGGAGCGGGACGCCTTCCGCCAGCGCGCCGCCGCGGTGGTGCAAGGCTACCGCACCAAAGACGTGACCTTCCGCGTCTTCCGCAATGAAGCCCTGGAGCAGTATCGCTCGCTCTTCGATCTCGCCAGCCGCTACACCTACATGACCGCCAAGGCCTACGACTACGAAACCGGTCTGCTCGGCACCACCGCAGGCCAGGCGTTCATCTCCAGCATCGTCTCCAGCCGCTCGCTCGGCGATGTCCGCGACGGCGATGTCTTTGCCACCACTAGCAACCTCGGCGACAACGGTCTCGCCGGAGCCATGGCCAAAATGCACGCCGACCACAAGGTCGCCGAGGGCCGCCTCGGCATCAACAACCCGGAAATCTACAGCACGCTCTTCAGTCTCCGGGGCGAAAACTTCCGCATCCTCGATGACCCAAGCCAGTCCGCCGACGACGAAGCATGGCAGCAGACGCTCGAACAATTCTTCAAGGCGAATCTCCTCACCGATCCGGATGTGGCCGCCCAGTGCCGCAATGTGAAACGCCCCGACGGTCGGCCGGTCCCCGGCATCATCATTCCGTTCAGCACCACCATCCAGCACGGCCTCAACTTCTTCGGCCTGCCCCTCGCCGCCGGCGACCACGCATTCACCGCCACGAACTTCTCCACCAAGATCCAGAGCCTCGGCATCGCCCTGCCAGGCTACGTCGGCATGGACGAATACGCCAGCGGCGAACCCAACGCAGGCACTCCAGCCCTGCTCGATCCCAATGCGCTCTCTGCCACACCCTATCTCTACGTCATCCCCACCGGATCCGATTACATGTATGCCCCGCCTCTCGGCAACGAGCTGTTCGAGCGTTCATGGAAGGTCGAAGATCAGGCCATTCCCCTGCCCTTCAACATCGGTGCCTCCGCCTTCAACAATACTCAGTTCTTCAACGCCAATGGCACCCTCAGCGAGCGCCCATGGGTCATCCGCCAGCACCAGGCCTTCCGGCCCGTCGCCGACCCATCCATCCTCCTCGGCGGTCTCCCGACGGAATTCACCAGCCACCGGCTCGTCGGCCGCAGTGTCTGGAACAGCGGCTGGAAAATCGTCATCCCCGCCTACACCCTCCTCAACAACGAACAGGAAGGCCTCAACCGCTTCGCAAGGACAGTCCGCGACATCCGCCTCTTCATCCGCAGCTACAGCTACTCCGGCAACTGACAGCCGAAATACGGTAGCCTGACAACCAACCTCACGAAACCCGCCATGATCGCACGCCCGTCATCCGCGCTTCGGCTCTCCCTCGTCGTTCTGTCTTCGTGCCTCGTCACCCCGCTGGCTCTCGTCAGCTGTCACCGGACCGAGCCAACCGTCGCCACCGAACTCCCGCCGGCGTCGCCCAGAACGCCCCCGGCCCCACAGCCGCCGGAAGGCACCCTGACAAACACCATGCCGCCCGAAGAGGTCTTCAAACGCGCCCTCTGGCGCCGCCCGGCCCCGGACGACAAAATCCTCCACGCCGAACGCCGCGAGTGGACCAACGACAGCACTCACAGCGTCGCCCACTGGCAATGGTTCCTCGCCATCGAACCGGGTGAGGCCCTCAAAAAATGGCTGCGGGAGCAGAACCCGTTCTCCGTCCATCCGGTCGGAAATGCCGAAGCCCCTGCAATCAAAGACGCCCCGCCATGGTTCCCCGCTGACAACTCCAGCTGCATCGTCCACACCGGCGGCACCGCGGCAGACCTCGTCTTCCTCTGGAGCCGCAAGGGCAACACGCTCTACGCCACCGCTTCCGGCACCGGCTTCCAACCCGGTGCCCCCGAACCCGCTCCGCCCGCCACGACCACCCCATCAGCCCCCGGCGGCCGTCTGCCGCAGTCGTCTCCTCCGACTTCTCCCACGCCATGAGCCCTCTCCGTTCTCTCCTCCGTCGCACGCTGTTCAGCACCACCCTCCTGCTGTCCGCCCTGCCAGCCTCGGCAATCCCCTCGCTCATCAACCACCAGGGCCGCATCGCCGTCAACGGCGTCAACTTCGACGGCACCGGCCAGTTCAAGTTCGCCCTCGTCAACGCAGCCGGCTCTATCACTTTCTGGAGCAACAACGGCAGCAGCACCGCCGGCTCGGAACCCAGCGCCGCCGTCTCCCTCCCCGTCGTCAAAGGGCTCTACTCCGTGCTCCTCGGCGACACCGCCCTCGCCAGCATGTCCGCACTGCCGGTCTCGGCCTTCGACAACTCCGACGTCCGCCTCCGCGTCTGGTTCAACGACGGCTCCAACGGCTTCCAGCAGATCACACCCGATCAGCGGCTCGCCTCCGCCCCATTCGCGCTCGTCGCCGCAAAAGCCGACCAGATGCTCCTCAGCGGTCTCTTCGCTCCACCCGTGAAACCCGTCCTCGCATGGGGTGACAACCACGACGCCCAGACCGCGGCCCCACCCCTAACTAACGTCGTCTCCATCTCCGCCGGCAGCACCCATCCGCTGGCTCTCCTCAACGACGGCACCGTCGTCACATGGGGCAATGGTCCCACCGTCCCAGCCAATCTCACCAGCGTCACCCACATCGCAGCAGGCTGCGGCTTCAATCTCGCCAGAAGGTCAAACGGTTCCGTCGTCGCATGGGGCGTCAATACCTTCGGCCAGTCCACCGTACCCCCCGGCCTCACCAACGCCGCCACAGTCGCCGCCGGTGAAAAACACAGTCTCGCCCTCCGCACCAACGGCACCCTCACCGCATGGGGCGACAACACCTTCGGCCAGACCACCATCCCCGCCAGCGCCACCACCATCACCGCCATCGCCTGCGGCTACGATCACAGTCTCGCCCTCAAAGCCGACGGCTCCATCGTCGCATGGGGACGCAATGATGCCGGCCAATCCACCATCCCAGCCGGTCTCACCGGCGTCGTCGCCATCGGCGCAGGATCCTATCACAGTCTCGCCGTGAAAAGTGACGGCTCGGTCGTCGCATGGGGATGGAACCAGGGCTCCCAGAGCACCGTGCCACCCGATCTCACCGGCGTCTCCAAAGTTGCCGGCGGCTATTCCTTCAGCATCGCTCTCAAATCCGACGGCTCCATCGTCGCATGGGGCGACAACTCGCGCGGCCAGACATCCATCCCCTCCGAAGCCACCCAAGTCACCGCCATCGCCGCCAGCGACTCCTTCGCCCTCGCCCTCCGCGCCGACATCATCCCCGCCCAAGTCGCCCGTCTCGATCAGGAAAACACCTTCACCGCAAACCTCGGCATCGGACGCACCCCGACCGCTAACACGCTCGAAGTCGAAGGCAACGCCAGTAAATCCACCGCCGGTTCATGGCTCTCCAACTCCGACCGACGCATCAAATCCGACATCCAACCCATCACCGGAGCCCTCGAAAAACTCAGCCGGATCCGCCTCGTCGACTTCCGCTACTCCGACACCTACCGCGCCGCTCACCCCAGCATCGAAAACAAGCGCTACCCCAACGTCATCGCCCAGGAATTCGCCTCAGTCTTCCCCGACGATGTCAAAAGCAGCGGCGAAAAACTGCCCGACGGCTCGCCCATCCTCCAGGTGGACACCTACCCGCTCACCATCTACTCCGCCGCCGCCGTCCAGGAACTCCACCGGGAAAACGAATCACTCAAACAGAAGCTCGCCGACCAGGAAGAACGTCTCCGCAAACTCGAAGCCGCCCTCACCACAAGGTAACCAATGAATCCCGCCCGCTTCCTCTCCGCCTCGCTCCTCATGCCGGCAGTCGCCGCGGCCGGCGTCAGCGACAACTACACGCTCACACCCGAGACCGTCGACAGCGGCGGTCTCCGCGGCACTAGCGCCAACTACTCGCTGAACGCATCCACAAATGCCGGCGGCGCCGCCGCCTCTGCCAGCTACACCGCCCGATCCGGCTACGCAGGACAACTCTTCGACGCCACTGCCCTCACCATCACCGCGTCGCCCTCTACGGTAAACGAAGCCAGCTCCCGGGAACTCTCCGCCACCGTCATCCACGACGACAGCACCAAGTCCCCGCTAGCCGCCGGCAGTCTCACATGGTCCGTCCAAAGCGGCCCGCTCGCCGGAATCAGCCCCTCCGGCCTCGCCACCGCCGCCCCCGTCTATCAGCATACCACCGCCGTCGCTCGCGGCTCATGGCAGTCCCTAACCGCCACCACCACCCTCACCGTCCTCAATGTCCTCCCTGACAACTTCAGCACCTACGCCGGCGACGGGCTCCCCGACGACTGGCAGGTGCTCTATTTCGGCCTCGGCAACCCGCAGGCTGCCCCGCTCCTCGATCCCGACGGCGACGGCTTGAACAACCGCTTCGAGTACCACGCCTGCCTCGTCCCGACTGATCGCCTCTCCACCTTCTCCGTCAGCATCAGCAGCGCCCCCGGCGGCGGACACATGGTCACCTTCTCACCCCGCCTGCCCGGCTGCACCTACACGCTCCTCGGCAGCAACAACCTCAGCCTCTGGGCCCCCGTCACCGGCACCATCACCGACGTCGGCAACACCCGCACCATCCTCGACCCAGCCAGCACCGCCCCGTCCCGATTCTATTCCATCCAGGTCCAGCGCCAACAGTAGACTCCATGGGCTGCGACCCGCCTCGCATGTCCCCCGCCCTCTCCCCACACGCCCCCCTTCACCATTCTGAATTTTCACTTCCCACTTCTCACTTCTCACTTCCCCTCAGCGCCCCCTCCGCCTCCAGCACCGCCAAGTTCCACACATGGAACCGCAATCCCGCCAGCACACCCAGCATTCGGCCATCCGCACTGAAACCTAACGCCGTCACCGCTCCCCCCAGCGGATGCCGCAGATTTCCCAGCACCGCCCCGCTCCCCGGCTCATGAATCGACACCGCCTCCGGCGTGAGCACCAGCGCGGCATACCGACCATCCGGACTCGCCGCCACCCGCCCGTCCGCCCCAGGCACCACCCCACCCACGCTCCACACTTCCCGCCCCTCCGCCACATCCCAGCACTTCACCCGCCCGTCCCCCGCCACCAGCACGCGCGTCCCACCCGGCACAAACGCCGCACCCCCTAGCACTTTCGCCACCGGCACGTCCCGCCACCGCTCTCCACCCGGCTCCCCATCAGGAAACACCCGCACCAGCGGCCGCCCTTCATCCACCCCGCCAATCAGCAACCGCTCGCCGTCCCCGCTGTACCGCACCAGCGTCGGAGCCGACAACGCCTGCTCAGGATACATCCGCTTCGTCCACGCCTTCCCCCCGCCGCCCTGCCCCTCCAGCACCGCCAGTTGCTTCGCAGCCACCACCGTCAGCTCCCGCCTCCCCGGATGCATCGCCACCTCGGGTTCCCCGTTGAATCCCGCAGCCACCACATACCTCGGATCATTCCAATCCACCCCCGGCGCAGGCAGCAGCTTCCCAAAAACTCCAGCCCCCGCCACCAATCGCTCCAGCACTCCCACCCCAGCCCCCAACCCCATCGGCAGCGCCGCCACTTTCCCCGCCACCGCCCGAATCACTACCCCGCCCGAAGGATCCACCGCCAGACTCCGCAACCGCCCGCAATCCACCGACGTCACCGGCACACATCCCTCCGCCTCAAACGTGTGGATCCCATGCCCCGCCGTCACTGAAAACCTCCCGCGATCCGGCCAAACCGCCAATCCAGGCTTCCCGCGGAAATAGGTGTTCACCGCCGGCGCAGGCACCAACCGCGCCGACGCCACCGCCTCCGATGGCACAAACCGGCAGATCACCCGC
>JAIXPK010000272.1 GCA_027486335.1 Verrucomicrobiaceae bacterium
CCCGCCCGTCTCCGCCAGATCCGCCCCGTTCACCCTCAACTGCACCACCACCGCATCGTGCGACGCCAGCCCCGCCGCCGCAAACAAGGTCTTCCCCAGCACCTGCGAATAACCAAACTGACAGTTCAACTGCATCGCACTCCGACCCTTCCACTGATCATCACTCCGGAAGCTGATGTGGAAATTATTGGGCGGCCCCAGCGCCGACGAAAACCCGCGGTTCCTCACCCCCGCATTCTGCACAATCCTCACCCCAGTCCCATCCTGCGACACAAACGCACAATTGAACGTCGCCGTGCTGTCCTCGTGCCCGCTCGTCGTCTGCAATTCCGTCAGCTCCGCCTGATCCGCAGGCAGCATCACCAACCGCAGCAGCGGCTGATTCGCAGGCACCGTGAAATCCCGCGACCCGTCAAACGAATCATCCACCCGCACCAGATAGTTGCACACGTTCTCATAAACCTCCGGCACCACCCCGGCCGCCGACGTCCGCGCCTTCCTCGGCACCGTGTCATTCGCAAAATCACTTCCCGCTTCCAAATCCACATAATACTCAATCACCGTCCCGTCCACCTGCCCCGGAATCACCGCCACCCCCGGCCACGTCACCGCTCCCTCCGCCCCATCCTCAATGAACGGCGCAGTCTCGAAATCCGCCGCCCCGGCGACCCGCCACCGCAGCACGCGATTCGTAATCCCGCCTAACGGCAGATTCGCCTTCACCCGGATCGTCTCCCCAGCCTTCGGCACCACCGGCGAATGCTTCACCCCGCTCGCAAAATACCCCCCATCCACTGGCTCCGTCTCCCAGTTCTTACGCCCCGGCGTTCCCCCCACCTCCACCGACGTCCTCCAGTTATGCCCCTCCAGCGACGGCAATCCCGCTAGCACCTTAGCCAGCGTGTGCCCCCCGCCATCATGCGCCGCCTCCCACTCCCATCCCTGATGCCCGAAACTCACCGCACTCCTCACCCGCGTCGCCCACCCGCCCTCATCCGCATACGTCACATCATCCACCGCCACCCCACTCGCATCCGCCAACTGCACTTCCTCACCCCCGCTCGCCAGCGTCCCCACCCAGCCACCCACCACCACTCCACCAAACCCAGGATTCGCCGCCCCGAACTTCACCACGTCCGCCGCAATCACCAGATACCCACCCGGCCCAATCACCGTCCCCGCAGGAATCGTGAACGTCACCCCGCGCGTCAGCTTCCACCCCGAAACATCCACCGCCGTCCCTCCAGGATTGTACAACTCAACCCATTCCTTCCCCGAATCCTCCGGACTCCCCACCGACGACAGCGGATGATACATCAACTCATTGATCACCGGTGCAGCGGTCAAAGGTACAGCAGCAGCCATGGCCAAAACAGCCACAACCGCACGCCGGGAAAGGGAATGCGTCTTCATATGGAACAAAACGGGAACTTGCGCAGCGGGGGATTGCTGTCTCCCTCTACCCTATGCCTCGCCCGCCTTCCCAGTGAAGCCGGAACTGGGGCCACCCCTAAAATTTTTCCCTGGAATCTTCACCACACCCTAATGTCCATTGTGGCCCGCCCTGTGCTCGCCTCATCCCCCATCTCCTCATGCCTCCCGACCAAGCCATCGATCCCTACTACGTCGTCAGACGCTCCAGCATCCATAACCGCGGCATCTTCGCCGCCCGCGACATTCCCGCCGGCGCTCACATCATCGAATACCTAGGCGAAAAAGTCACCAAAGCCGAAAGCAACCGCCGCGGCAACGCCCTCTTCGACGAAGCCAGCAAAACCGGCGACGCCGCCGTCTACCTCTTCATCCTCAATAAAAAACACGACCTCGACGGCAACTTCGACTGGAATACCGCCCGCCTCATCAACCACTCCTGCGAACCCAATTGCGAAGCCGTCGTCTCCCGCGGCCGCATCTGGATCGTCGCCCTCCGCTTCATCCCCGAAGGCGAAGAACTCGGCTTCAACTACGGCTTCGACCTCGAATGCTGGCAGGACCACCCCTGCCTCTGCGGCAAACCTTCCTGCGTCGGCTACATCGTCGCAGAAGAATACTGGCCCAAACTCAAAAAACTCATCGCCGAACGCGACGCCGCCATCGCCGAATGGACCGCCCCTCCCACCGACTCACCAAAAAAGAAGAAAAAAGCCCCCGCCGCCTCAAAGAAAAAACTCCCCGGCAAGAAACTGCCCAAGCCGTGATCCCCTGACCCTCTAACACATGCAAGGCCAGCCTCCCATCACCCACCACCCCGACGGCAGCCTCAGCATCATCACCGCCTTCAACCGCCGCATCGCATGGCGCGAATACGGCGACCCAAACGGCACCCCCGTCCTCTTCCTCCACGGCTGGCCCGGCAGCAGCTCTCAAGGCATCTGTCTCGACCAACCCGCCCGCGAGCGCCACCTCCGCATCATCGCCCTCGACCGCCCAGGCTTCGGCCACAGCTCCCGCATCCCCGATCGCTCGTTCCTCGACCTCCCACCCCTCGCCGCCGCAGTCATGGACGCCCTCGGCGTCGACCGCTTCTTCGTCTTCGGGGTCTCCGGCGGCGGCCCCTACTCCCTCGCCACCGCCGCAACCCTCGGCCAACGCGTCCGCGCCGTCCTCGACTGCTGCGGCGCTCCACCCCTCGAAGACTCCACCGACCGCCGCGCCCTCCTCCCCGCCTACCGATTCATGCTCGCCATCAACGACGCCGCCCCATGGCTCCTCCGCGCCATCATCGCCGTCGTCGTCACGCTAGGAAAGGTTCAGCTCCCATGGCCCATCATGAAGCTCATCCTCAGAACCGTCCCCCCGCGCGACCGCGAAGCCCTCTCCAATCGCGCCCGCTTCGACGAATTCTTCCCTTCCTTCCACGGTGCCATGCTCTCCGGCAGCCAAGCCGTCTTCGACGACGGCCAGCTCTACGCCAGGCCATGGCCCTTCGACCCAGCCACCATCAAGGTCCCAGTCCGCATCTGGCACGGCCGCTTCGATAACAACTTCCACTGGTCCCTCGCCGAAAAACTCGCCCGCCGCATCCCCGGCGCCACCTTCCACGTCGTCGACGAAGGCCACTACTCCCTCCCCGCATTCCAGGGCGCGGCCATGCTCGACGACCTCATCGGCGCCGCACCCTGACAAGTCATCCCGACAACACATCCTGACAAATCCCCCGCACCAATCCCTTCACGCCCGCGCTCCGTAAAGCCCGCGCTCCCGGATGTACCGCTCAGTCCCCGGCATCAGCATCCCGCTCACATCCCCGCCCGCCGCTAGCTCTTCCCTCACCCGCGTCGACGAAACTTCCCACTCGCCCGGCACCACCGTCATCCGCCACCCCGCCCGCGGTTCCGGCTCCGCCCCCAGCCGCGCAAACACAATAAACCGCAACCCCTCACGCAACACCTCCGGCCGCGCCCACCGCTCAAGCGCCGCCCACTGATCCTCTCCCATCACCCACCACAACTCCACCCCAGGCCACCTCCCTCGGAAATACTCCACCGTCTCCCACGAGTAACTCGGCCCCTCCCGCCCAATCTCCCAATCACTCACCTCCGCCCACCCCAACCCACTCGTCACCCGCTCCAGCATCGCCACCCGATCCGCCCCTCCCGCCCCTGGCCTCCGATCCTTCAACGGCGACTCCCGACACGGCACAAACACCACCCGGTCCAGCCCGCACGCCCCCACCGCCGCCTCCGCCATCGCCATATGCCCGCGATGCGGCGGATCAAACGATCCCCCGAACAACGCCACTCGCTGCACTCGTTCCTCTCCCATCCCTTCCCCCTTCCTCACTCCCGCCCCCCTCGCAACCGCACGGATTTCACCGCTTGAGCCCGCTCAAAACCACGACAGTCTGCGCGTCCCCAAATTTCCGCCATGTACCGCACGCACCACTGCAACGAACTCCGCAAAGCTCATATCGGCCAGTCCGTCACCCTCGCCGGATGGGTCAATACCGTGCGCGACCAAGGCGGCGTCATCTTCCTCGACCTCCGCGACCGCGAGGGCCTCACCCAGGTCGTCTTCCGCACCGAAGAAAACGCCGACGCCGCCAGCCTCAGCCACAAGCTCCGCGACGAAGACGTCATCCAGATCACCGGCCGCGTCGACGCACGCCTCTCCGGCACCGAAAACGACAAGCTCGGCACCGGCGACATCGAGGTCGTCTGCACCGCCGTCTCCATCCTCAACAAAGCCGACGTCCTCCCCTTCCAGCTCGACCGCGAGCTCTCCAACGAGGACCTGCGCATGCAGTACCGCTACCTCGACCTCCGCCGCCCAAGGATGAACAAAAACATCCGCCAGCGCCACAAAATCACCGCCGCTGCCCGCAACTACCTCGACGCCTCCGGCTTCATTGAGGTCGAAACCCCCATCCTCTCCAACCCCACCCCGGAAGGCGCTCGCGACTTCCTCGTGCCCGCACGTCTCTCCCCAGGCCACTTCTTCGCCCTCCCTCAAGCCCCGCAGCAGTACAAACAACTCCTCATGGTCGCAGGCCTCGAGAAGTACTTCCAGATCGCCCGCTGCTTCCGCGACGAAGACCTCCGCGCCGACCGTCAGCCGGAATTCACCCAGATCGACATCGAAGCCAGCTTCGTGGGCCAGGACGACATCATCAAGCTCGTCGAAGGCCTCCTCGTCTCCATGTTCAAAGCAGGCATGGACCGCGATGTCCCCGCTCCCTTCCAGCGCATGACATGGCACCACGCCATGGACCAGTACGGGATCGACAAGCCGGACACGCGCTTCGGCATGACGCTCATCGACCTCGCCAGCGTCTTCGCAGGGACCGAATTCAAAATCTTCAAGTCCACGCTCGATAACGGCGGGGTCGTCAAAGCCATCAACGCCAAAGGCTTCGCCGGCATCACCACCGGCCAGATGAACCGTCTCAACGAACTCGCCGTCCAAGCCGGCCTCCCCGTGAAAACGCTCGCCTTCATCAAATGCGAGAACGGCGAGTACAAGAGCCCCCTCTGGAGGTTCTTCTCCGATGCCGAAAAGGCCGCTCTCATCTCTACTCTCAGCATCGAGGAAGGCGACATCGTCTTCTTCGTCGCCGGTGAATGGGAATCCGCCTGCACCATCCTCGGCCGCACGCGTCTCGAAATCGCCGACATGATGGACCTCACCAAAGGCTCCACCGACCTCAACTTCCTCTGGGTCGTCGACTTCCCCCTCCTCGCCAAAACCGACGACGGTTCATGGACCGCCGTCCACCACCCCTTCACCCGCCCTAACAGCGACGACATCCCCCTCCTCGACGCCGGCGACTACGCCAAGGTCCGCGCCGTCGCCTACGACGTCGTCCTCAACGGCTACGAACTCGGCGGCGGTTCCATCCGGATCCACGAAAAAGACCTCCAGGCCAAAATGTTCTCCGTCCTCGGCGTCTCCGAAGAAGAACAGCAAATCAAATTCTCCCACATCCTCGACGCCTTCCGCTTCGGCGCCCCACCACACGGCGGCCTCGCCCTCGGCCTCGACCGCATCGCCATGCTCATCGCCGGCGAATCCAGCATCCGCGAAGTCATCGCCTTCCCCAAAAACAACAAGGCCTGCGACCTCATGACCGACTCCCCCACCAAGGTCGACTTCAAACAACTCCGCGAACTCTACATCCAAACCACCGCCAAAGAGAAAAAACCGGACACACCACCCGCTCCCGCTCAGTAATCTCCCCGGCCCCCACCCGGCGTCCCTATCCACACGGACAGCCCGGCTCACCGACCGTTTCCTCCAGAACAGGCAACCCCGGCACCCCTGCGCCCCTGTGCCCCAGCTCGGGGCCCTCCCAACGCGCCCCCCTCCGTTCAAGCAGCCGCAGGCTCTGGACTGCTGTCAGAATTACAGCTCTCCCCGCGCACGGAGTGCGCCTACGCGCCCTCCCAACAAGCCCGGGACCGCGAGGCTCTGTACTCGCGCATCGTCCCCACAAGCCCCCTCCGTTCAAGCAGCCGAAGGCTCTGGACTGCTGTCAGAATTACAGCTCTCCCTGCGCACGGAGTGCGCCTGCCAGCCCCTCCCAACACACCCCTCTCCCCACCGGCCCTTCGCGCCTTCACCCGAGCCCCAGCCCTCCGATCACGCACCCCTGCCAGCAAGAAAGCGCCAACGGCGCTCCCTAACGCAGCCCAGGGCAACGCCCTGGGTCTAACCCACCCCCACACACAGAGCCCTGAAAGGGCGCCCTTCCCTCGCCCGGGGCATCGTCTTGGGAAACGCCACGCCCGCTCTCCGCTCCCGCCACCTCTCCCCACCAACCCTTCGCCCATTCGTGTGAGCCCCCCTCTCCGATCCAGCCAACCTCGCGCTCCGGACACCCACCCGCCTCACAACTCCCCCTGCGTACAGCATGCGCCTGCCAGCACCCGCCCCAACATCGCGCCGGATCTTCAAAGCTCCCGAGCCCCGAAACCAGCATCACGTCGCCGTGAAGAGAAGCCCCAGGCCGGTTACGAAAGAGGGCCAAGCCCTCCATATCCATCTTGAGATCCCCCTTTTCCAATTCTTGCCAAGCACCCATATTCCTGTATTTGTGGGTCCATGAAGACCACCATCGACTTGCCCGACGACGTCTTTCTCAAAGCCAAAATTCTGGCAGCCGAGCGCAGCATGTCGTTCAAGGATCTCGTGGTTCAGGGACTGAAGCTCGTCAC
>JAIXPK010000259.1 GCA_027486335.1 Verrucomicrobiaceae bacterium
AGCGTCCCCAGAATCACCGTCGGCACCGACAACAGCACCGCAAACGGCAGCGACCAGCTCTCATACTGCGCCGCCAGCAGCAGAAACACAAACAACACCGCCATCCCAAAAATCACCGGGGCCTGCCCCTCCGCCTTCTTCGCCTGCAGGGTCAGCCCGGACCACTCATATCCCACCCCAGCACCCATCGACTTCACAACCTCCTCCATCGCCTTCATCCCCTGCGCCGCACTGTACCCGGGAGCAGGCACCCCCGACAACTCCACCGCAGGATACAGATTGAACCGCGTCGCAAAATTCGGCCCTGACATCTTCGACACATTCACCAGGGTGCTCAGCGGCACCATACCGCCCGCATTGTTCCTCACAAAAAACTTTCCGATGTCGTCCGGTGAATTCGTATGCTCCGGCTCCGCCTGCAGAAACACCTTATACACCCGCCCGAACTTCACAAAATCATTCACGTACATCCCACTCAGATACGCCTGCAGCGTCTGAAACACGCTGTCCACCGGCACGCCCAGCGCCCGCGCCTTCTCACGATCCAACTCCACCTTCACCTGCGGAGTCGCAGGCTGAAACGTCGTGATCACCCGCGCAATCTCCGGCCGCTTCGTGCACTCCGCCACCACCCGCTCCACATGCCCCCCTAGCTCCGCAATTCCCCCGCCCGCCCGGTCCTGCAGCTGCATCGTGAACCCCGACACGTTCCCATAACCCGGCAGCGGCGGCGGCCCGAACGCAAACACGCGAGCCCCCGCAATCTGGCTGAACTTCCGGTTCCACTCCAGCGCCAGCGTCTTCGAGTGCAGCGCCGGATCCTCACGATCCTTCCAATCGTCCAACCCGATGAACATCAGCGCCGAATTCGGAAAACTCAGCGAATTCAAAATGTTCATCCCCGAAATCGCCAGCGCCGACCTCACCCCCTTCGTATTCCCCACAATCTCCTCCACCTGCTTCAGCAACGCATCCGTCCGCTGCAGAGACGTCCCGTCAGGCAACTCTACCGCCACAAATAGATACCCCTTGTCCTCGTCAGGAATAAACCCTCCCGGCACACCCTTCCCCAACGCGTAAATCCCTCCCATCACCGCAGCCAGCAGCAGCATCGACCGCGCCGCCTTCCGGATCAATCCTCCCACCACCACCCCATACACATTGGTCACCCAGTCAAAACACTGATTGAACTTCCGGAAAAACCAAGCCAGCGGGCCGCGCCCAGGCACAGGCTTCCTCAGCATCATCGCCGACAACGCCGGACTCAGCGTCAGCGCATTGATCGCCGAAAACACCACCGACACCGCAATCGTGATCGCAAACTGCTGGTACAACGCCCCCGTCACACCGCCCATGAACGCCACCGGCAGAAACACCGCACACAAAATCAGCGCAATCGCCACCACCGGCCCAGCCACTTCCTTCATCGCCTGCCGCGTCGCCTCCACCGGACTCATCCCATGCTCAATGTGGTGCTGCACCGCCTCCACCACCACAATCGCATCATCCACCACAATCCCAATCGCCAGCACCAGCCCGAACATCGTCAGCGTGTTCACACTGAACCCCAGCATCGGAAACACCATGAACACCCCCAGCAGCGACACCGGCACCGTCAGCATCGGAATGATCGTCGCCCGGAAACTCTGCAGAAACACAAACACCACCACCAGCACCAGCACGATCGCCTCCACCAGCGTGTGCACAATCTCCTCCATCGACGCCTTGATCGGCAGCGTCGAATCCAATGTAATGCTGTACTCCATGTCCGGCGGAAACTTCGCCGCCGCTTCCTCCAGAATCTTCTTCACCGCGTCCGCCGTCTCGATCGCATTCGCCCCAGGCGCTAGGTAAACCCCAATCGCTCCCGCCGGCGACTTGTTCAACCTTGCCCGCAAATCATACGTCTGCGCCCCCAACTCCACCCGCCCCACATCGCTGATCTTCACCTGCGATCCATCCGACGCCGCACGGATGATGATGCTCTCAAATTCCTTCGGTTCCTTCAGCAACCCAGCCGCACGAATATTGTACTGCTTCGCCTGCCCCGCCGGAGCCGGCTCCGCCCCGATCCGCCCAGCCGGGGTCTGCGCATTCTGCTCCTTCACCGCACTCGCCACCTCAGACGGCGTAATCCCATACGTCGCCAGCTTCTCAGGATCCAGCCAGATCCTCATCGCATAATCCTGCGCCGTGAAATTCCTCACATCCCCAACCCCCTTCACCCGCTTGATCTGATCCACCAGATTGATGTCCGCATAGTTCCCCAGAAACACGCCGTCGTACGTCCCCTTCGGCGACGCCAGACCAATCGCTAGCAGAATATCCGGCGACGACCGGTTCACCACCACGCCCTCCCGCTTCACCGCATCAGGCAACTGCGCCTCAGCCTGCCCCACCCGGTTCTGCGTGTTCACCTGCATGATGTCCACATCCGTCCCCACATCAAAGGTCACATTCAGCGTCATCTTCCCGTCGTTCGCACTGTACGACTGCATGTACAGCAACTGATCCACCCCGTTCACCTTCGACTCAATCGGCGTCGCCACCGACTCCATCACCGCCTCCGCCGCCGCCCCACGATACGAACTCGTCACCTGAATCAGCGTCGGACTAACATTCGGATATTCCGATACGGGAAGCCGCGACAGCGAGATCAGACCAATGATCACCGTGAGGATGGATATCACCATCGCCACAATCGGCCTTCGGATGAAAAAGTCAGCCATCGCTCAATATCCTCAGGTTCAGGGTTTCTTCGGCACCACCGCCCCGCCACCCGCACCGCCCGGCACTTTCGCCCTCAACTCATCCAGCGCACTCTCATCCACCTTCCCCTCCGCCACCGTCACCACCACCCCGCTCCGCACCTTCTGCATGCCCTCGATAATCACCTGATCATTCTCCCCCAACCCCTCCGTCACCACACACAGCGACCCGAAATGCAGCCCGGTCTTCACCGCCCGCATCTCCACCTTCCCCTCCGCTCCCACCACAAACACATTCTCCCGCCCCTGCAACTCCACCACCGCATACTCCGGCACCAGCAGCGCTCCCGGCAATGTCCTCAACAGCGCCCGCACCCTCAGAAACTGCCCCGGCCTCAGCACTTTGCCAGGATTCGGAAACTCCACCCGCAACTTGATCGTCCCAGTCGCGGCATTCACCGCCCGATCCAGAAACACCAGCTTCCCAAAACTCGGATGCAGCGCCCCATTCGCCAGCACCGCCGAAAACACCGTGTCCCCTCCCTTCCCCAATCGCTCCGCACCATTCAGATACGCCACCTCACTCACATCCAGACTCGCCCAGATCGGATCCACCGGCGAAATCGTCGCCATCACCGTCGGCTCCCCCTTCCCCACCAATGCCCCCAGATCCACCTGCTTCGACCCGATAATCCCCGACACCGGCGCATTGATCACCGTATAACCAAGATCAATCTCCGCTCCCCGCAACGACGCCTTCGCGCTCTCTACCGCCGCCTGCGCCTGCGCCTGCGCCGATGTCGCCTGGTCCAGATCCTTCCGCGGCACCGCCCCCACCTTCGCCAGCGGCTTCAACCGCTCCACATCCAGTTTCGTCTGCGCAAGAGCCGCCTCCACCTGCCCCAGATTCCCCTTCGCCACCTCCACCCGCTGCTCAATCGGCTTCCGATCCAGCAAAAACAAAGGATCCCCCTCCTTAACCTCCGTCCCATCCGCAAACAGAATCTTCTCCACCGTCGCCTCCACCCGCGCCCGCACCTCCACACTCGCCACCGCTTCCGTCCGCCCAATCGACTCCGCCATCATCGGCACATCCGCCTTCAATGGCCGGGCCACCTCCACCAACGGCGGCGGCATCACCGGCATCGCCGGCACCGCCCGCTTGCACGACGAAACACCCAGCCCCGCAGCCAGCAACAGCACGGGCCACCCGGTTAACGCGCGTCGGTTCTCTTTCTTCATGTCAGCATCAGTGTTGGCATCCGGAATCAATTGATCCTCAGCGGCGACGCATACCACCATCTCGCTCCGCCGCGCAAGTGTTCGCACACGCCATGCCAGGATTGTTCCATTCCCCCCATTCCCATCCGATCCCTCAGTTCATGATCCGGTTGAACCACGCATCATAACGCTCGTCCCGCCCCTGCTCCCGAATCTGCCGCCGGTCCTGGTACTTCTGATACCCCTCGTTCCTCGCATCCACCCGCTTCTGCACCTCCTCATTACTCGCACAGGAGCTCAGCAGCACAGATAACATCACGGAAGCAAAAACACAGAATCGCATAGTCATAAATTGAATCGGTAGATCAGCACTCAGCCGCCTCTCCCCACATCCATGACTCCCCACCTCCGGTCAACCCCCGATCTCCCTCAAGGCCCACCCGCCACCTTCACCGCCGCCACATCCACATCATCCACCTGCTTCCCGTCACGGTCCCACCCCACAATCCGACCCTCGGCACTTCCCGCAAACACCCGCGTCCCATCCGCCCGCGCCGCCACACAATACAACGCCGTCCCCGACCGACCCAGCGCCTTCTCATTCCCCGTCTCCGAACTCTGCGCCCCCGTGTGCGCCTTCAAATCCCCATAACGCATCAGCGCCCCGTCATCCGTCGCCGCATACACCGCCCCGCCTCCCCACACCACCGCGTTGAACGCCGCAGGCTTGCCCGACAGCGTCACCGTGCTCTCCCGCGTCTTCACATCCCACACCTTCAACTGCCGGTCCGCTCCCCCCGTCACCAACTGCGTCCCGTCCCCATTCAACGCCATCCCCAGCACCTGCGTCCCGTGCGCCTCCACACGCATCGTCTCCCGCCCGCTCCCGACCTCCCAGAACTTCACAAACTTATCCCCTCCCGCCGTCACCACCGTCTTCCCATCCCCCGTCAGCGCCATCGCAAACACCGTGTCGTCATGCGCCTTCCACGACCGCTCCAGCCCACCCGTCGCCACCTCCATCACCCTAACCATCCCCGCTTCCCCAGCCAGCCCGTCCGCCACCAGCACTCTCCCTCCCTCCACCAGCGGCACCAGCGCCGTCACCCGGTCAGTCAATTCCTCCGTGACCTCCCGCTCCTTCACCAATCCCTCCGCACCCCACACCACCACCCGCCGGAACGCCCCGCTCACTAACCGCCCGTCACCCAGCCACGCCACCGACTGCACCGCATCCATCTGCGCCACCGCCCGCGCCTTCAATTCCAACCCTCCATCCGTCACCCCAAACACCAGCACTTCATTCCCACAACCCGCCGCCAGCCTCATCCCATCCGGTGAAACCGCCAGCGCCATCACCGGCCGGTAACCCGCAGGCAATGCCCCCAGCGTCACCGGCCGCACCGTAGCCGCATCCGGTGCCAGCGCCGCCGCATCCCACTCCGCCCCGCCACGCACCCATTCGCTCAAAACCGCCACTTCCTCCGCCGTCAGTTGCCGCTTCGGCGGCATGTGAGGATCCGCCCCCGCCGCCAGCAACCCCACCAGCGGACTCTCCTCAGGCTTCCCTTCCTTCACCACCGCCCCGCTGCTCCCGCCCTTCAGCATCGCCTCCCGACTCCCTAACACCAGACCTCCCTTATGCTTCGACTCACTGTGACACCCCAGACACTGGCTCCGCAGCAACCGCATCGCCGGCACCGGGTCCGCACACGCCACCCCGCTCACCATCACCGTCATCAGGATCACCACTCTCATCTTATTTCAGGTAAATGAATTCACTCGCCCCCAGCAACCCGTGCGCAAACTCCACCCACGCCGCTTCCCCAGCCCCACCCTCCGCCAGCGCTCGCATTTCCCCTAACGATTCAATCGCCGCCACTTCCTCTTCCTTCGTCGGCAGCCTGCTGAACGCCCAGCCAAACAACCACCGCACCCGCGCCGCATCATCCCCCTCCGGCACCGCCGCCACCATCCTCCTCACCCACACCTCCGCCTGCTCCCGCACCATCGGATCATTCAGCATCACCAGCGCCTGCGCCGGAACATTCGTCACATTCCGCCGACCCACCGCACTGAACGGCACCGGATAGTCAAACGCCAGCATCATCCCCGACAGAAAATTCCGCCGCACCGACGTGTATACACTCCGCCTCCCACCCCCATCCAGCGGCCCGCTCACCCCAGGCCTCCCGCGCCCCACAATAAAATCCGTCAGGTGCACCGGCACCGGCACCCCGCCCACTGTCCGATCCAACCGCCCCGACACCGTCAGCAACGCATCCCGAATCGCCTCACCCTCAAGCCGCCGCACCGGCATCCGGTGCCACCACAAATTCATCGGATCCTTCCCCTCCGTCTCCGCATCCGCCGCCACACTCGCCCGCCCGAACGCATCGCTCAAAACCAATCGCCGCACCATCCGCTTCACCGACCACCCATCCTCCATCACAAACTGCGCCGCCAGATGATCCAGCAGCTCAGGATGCGTCGGCCGCTCACCTAACCACCCGAAATTATCCACCGTCGCCACAATCCCCCGGCCAAACACATGGTGCCAGATCCGATTCACCATCACCCGCGCCGTCAGCGGATTCCCAGCACCCGCCACCTGCTCCGCCAGCTCCGCCCGACCACTCCCCTCCATCTCCCCGATCATCGGATAACCAAACGCCTCCGGCAATCCACGCGCCGCCACCACCCCCGGCTTGCTGTACTTGCCTCGCTCCATCACCCGTTCATCCACCCCGCTCACTTCCCCCCACGAAACTCCCAGCGCCGACTCCCACCGCATCCCCCGCGCCATCTCCTCCAACTCCCCCGCTTCCTTCGTCCCCGCCGCCCGCACCACGCCGAAATCAACTCCCATCAACCCTACATTCCTCATTAGCCAATCCGCCGTCGCCAATCGCCCCTCCGGCACCGGCGCGCCCGACGCCAGCACCTCTGCCACCGCTACTAACTCATCCCGCCACCCCCTCACCACCGCCGCCAGCGTCCCCTCCCCGCCCACCGGCCGCCACCGCTCCCACGGAAATCCCGTCGGCACCTCCGCCGACTCCACCACCATCGCCACCTCCAGCGCCGCATCCCCCGGCGCAGCCATCTCCAGATGCGCCCGGTGCCCGCGATACCCACCTAACTCATGCGTCACCCACCGCCACTCGCCAGCCGTGTCAAACTCCGCACGTACCCCCCCATGCAACCCGCCCGTCAGCATGATGTGACCATCCACCCCCGCATAAACCTGCGCCCGCCCCCGCATCAGATAGTGCAACCGCCCGCCCCCTATCGTGAACTTCGGCGTCAGCAGGGTCTTCCCCGCCCGCCCCGCCGCTCCCAATTCTCCGGAATCCATCTCCGTCCCCGCCGCCAGCGCCAACCGGTCCCAGAACGGTTCCCGCACCGCCGCACCACCTAACACCAAACCACTCACCGGCCGCCCCTCCGGCCCGAACACCACCTCGCCCGCACGCCTCACCCCCACCCCATACACCGGCCCGTCCACCCGCCACGGCGTCGCCCCCGCCCGACTCCAATCCGCAATCACCCGCATCCCCCCGGCATCCCATCTCTCACCAACCGGAAAACACTTTCCTATCAACTCCGGCACCTTCACCCCATCCCCCGCCCCGGGCTCATGCATCAGCATCGCCACACCATGCAGCGGACTCCCCCCCGCACCCACCGCCGCCTTCACCGCCCCTAGCCAACCACCCACCACCGCAGCATCAAACCCAGTCTCCCCAGCCACTGCCTCCACCGCTTCCCCGAACAACACCCGCCGCGCCGCCAGCAGCAACTCATCCACCCGCCGCACCTTCCCTCGCAATTCCCGCCCCATCGCCATCAGCATCCGCGGGCCCTGCGCCGCACGCAACGCCGCAACCTTCCCCGCCGCCGCCGCATGCGACTCCATCGTCTCATACCTCACCTGACGGAACGCCGCCCCCTGCACCAACCCGCTCAACGCATAATAATCCCGCTGCGTCACCGCATCAAACTTGTGATCATGACAACGCGCACACGCCACCGTCAGCCCCAGAAACGCTTTGCTCAGCACGTCAATCTTGTTATCAATCCGCTCGCATTCATCCTGACGGATATCCACCGGATTGTGCACCTCCTCACCCAGAAAAGCCCACCCTGTCCCCAGCACCGACTCATTCTCCCCGCCCGGCCCGCGCCTCGGCTCCAGCAGATCGCCCGCCAGATGCTCCTTCACTAGCCGATCATACGGCACGTCGGCATTGAACGCCCGGATCAGATAATCCCGGTACCGCCACGCATTCGCGATCACAAAGTCATCCTCGTGACCGCGCGACTCCGCATAACGCATCACATCCATCCAGTGCCGCGCCCACCGCTCCCCGAAATGCGGGCTCGCCAGCATCCCGTCCACCACCCGCTCCCGTGCCTCCCGCGACGCATCCGCCGCAAACGCCTCCACTTTCTCCAGCCCCGGCGGCAATCCCGTCACCACAAAACTCACGCGCCTCAGCCACGTCCGCGCATCTGCCGCCCCCGCCATTCGCAACCCTCTCTCCCGCATCCCCGCCTCCAGAAACCGATCCAAGTCCGTCACCCCGCTCCCCTCCGGCACCTCCCTCAATCTCGGCCGCTCCCAGATCCAACCCATCCGCGCCTTCCGCGCCGCCAGATCAAAGGCCTCCGCACACGCGCCCTCCCCAGCCGCCCCCGCAAGGACCGCCACCACCACCAGCACTGCTCGGAATCGCTTCATCTTCTCAATCTCAAGGCCGCATCGCCCGCCTTCCTACGCCCCCGCCACCCGCAGGTTTTCGCCGCGTTCACCCGCATCAATCCACACCCAGCTCCACCCGCACCCACCGGTGATCCGATCCCGCCTCCGGCCCAACCCCATACGCCCTCACCCTCAACCCCTCCGACACCAGCACGTGATCCAACGGCAAACCAAACGGCACCCGCCCCGGATACCATGTCGACTCCAACCCGTAACCGCGCGACGCCTCCCGCAACCCCTGCCCCGCCACAAACCCCCGAAACGTCCGGCAGAACGGGGTCGCATTGAAATCCCCCGCCACCACCCGCAGCGGTTCCCCCAATCGCGCCAGCATCCCCGGCCACGCCGCAAACGCCTCGCGCCACATCTCATAAGCCTCCGGCCGCATCGGCGGCATCGGATGCACCCCCAGCACCCCCACGCGCTTCCCCGCAACCTCCACCACCGCAGCAACACACGGAAACCCCGCCGGATCATACTCCACCTTCGCCCCACTCAGCGGCACGCGACTCGCCAGACAAATCCCAAACGGTCCCGCCGTCGCTTCCGCCACCCGATGTGGATATCGCCCCCACAACTCCCGCCCAAGCTCCCGATCCCATTCCTTCGTAAACTCCAGCAGCACTAACACATCAGCATCCGCCGCCGCCAGCAGCGCACTCATCCTCCCCGGCTCCCTCATCTCATACAAAAGATTGCACGAAACCAGCGTCAGCCTCCCGCCCGATTCCTTCTCCGCACTCTCCGCCGCCTTCTCCTCCTTCATCCCCGCACTCCGCTTCCACTCTAACAACGGCCATCCCTGCCAGCCCGCCAGCACCAGCGCCGCCACCACCCACCAACACCGCATCCGCAACCCCAGCGCCAGCAACCCCAGCACCAACCCCGTCCCCGCACCCCACAACCGGAACTGCCGCAGCAACTCCATCAGCCATCCCTCCACCGGCAACTCCACCGCCCCCACCGCCAACGCCATCAGCACCACCAGCACGCTCACGCGCCGCCCCAGCAGCCCGCGCACGCGCTCACCGAACGGCACCTTTTCCTCGTTCATCGTGCCCCATTCATCACGCCAGCGCCGTCACGTCCAGCCACCGGCCCTCACGCCACGACCTCAATCCCAGCTCCGCCAGCTGCACGCCCTTCGCCGCCTCCCGCAAGGTCCACCGGAACGGCTCCCCACCCACCACATGCCGCAAAAACAACTCCCACTGCGCCTTGAACGCATTGTCATACCCTCCCTTCGCATCCGGCACTTCCGTCCAGCCCGCAAAGAAATCAATCGGCTGCACAATGTCAGGATTCCACACCGGCCGCGGAGTCTCCCGGCGGCTCTGCGTATAACACTTCCGCAGCCCGAACACCGCACTCCCCTCGGTCCCGTCCACCTGGAACGTCACAAGGTCGTCCCGCCGCACCCGCACACACCACGAGCTGTTCAACTGACACATCACCCCGCCCTCCAGCTCAAACGTCCCGAACGCCGCATCGTCCGCCGTGCACGCATACTCCTTCCCATCCTCCCCCACCCGCACCGGCAAATGCGTCGTCCCCACCGCATTCAGCCGCTTCACCCCGCCAAACAAGTCATCCAGCAGATATCGCCAGTGACAGAACATGTCCACCATGATCCCCCCGCCATCCTCCTCACGGTAATTCCACGACGGGCGCTGCGCCGGTTGCTCCACATCCTCACCCGTAAACACCCAGTACCCGAACTCACCACGCACACTCAGAATCCGTCCAAAAAATCCCGCATCCCGCAACGCCCGGAACTTCACGATCCCCGGGAGCCACAGCTTGTCCGCCACCACCCCGTTCTTCACCCCCGCACTCTCCGCCACCCGCGCCAATCGCAACGCTTCCTCCAGATTCGTCGCCGTCGGCTTCTCACAGTAAATCGCCTTCCCCGCCGCCGCCGCCGCATCCACAAACTGCCCGCGGTACAAGGTCCCGCTCGCATCGAAAAACACGTCCATGTCCGGCCGCGCCAGCACCGACGCCAGATCCGTGCTCAGCTCCACCGGCACCCCCGCCTTCTCCGCACACGCCCGCAGCTTCTCCTCACTCCGCCCCGTCAGCACCACCCGCGGCATCACCGTCTCCCCCCCAACCCGCACCCCCCCCTGACGGATAATCTCCGCCACCGACCTCACAAGGTGCTGGTTCGTCCCCATCCGCCCAGTGACGCCATTCATGATGATCCCGATTGTTCGCATAGTGCTGGAATTTGTTATTTGCTTTCATCAGCGGATCCCTCCGCAGAAATCTTCGTCATCTCACCCGCAGTGCCTCACCCATGCCGCCACCACCTCCCCTAACCACACTTCCTGCACCTGCGCCCACCGACGATCCGAAAAAATCTCCACCTCGCTCGGCCCCGTAAACCCAGCCCGCTCCATCATCCCCCGAATCCCCCCCAGATCAATACACCCCTCCCCCATCAGCCCGCGGTCATTCAGCAGATCCTCCGTCGGCAGCCGCCAGTCGCACACATGATAGGAAAACAACCGCCCCGCCTCCCCCGCCCGCGCAATCTCCACCTCCAGCGCCGCATCCCACCACGTGTGATACACATCCACCGCAATCCCCACCTCCGCAGGCGACCCCAGCACGTCACACAGATCATTCGCCTGGCCCATCGTCACCACCGCACTCCGGTCACCCGCATACATCGGATGCAATGGCTCAATCGCCAGCTTCACCCCAGCCGCCCGGGCATGACCCACACACTCCGAAATCCCCTCCGCAATCTGCTTCCGGCTCTCCGCCAACGGCTGACCAGGCACCGCCCCGCACACCAGCACCAGCACCGGCGCACCACACGCCGCCGCCTCATCAATCGCCCTCAAGTTGTCCTCCACCGTCGCCCGCCTCGCCGCTGCCTCCACCGCCGGAAAAAATCCCCCGCGCGCCAGCCCGCAGCACTCCAATCCAGCCTCCCTCACACGCCTCCCCACCGCCGCCGCCGGCAATCGCTCGAAATCCCGCCTCCACAACGTGATCCCGCTCACCCCGGCCGCCGCATATTCGTCAATGCACCGCTCCACCGACCACGGCTTCGTCGTGATCGTATGCACCGCCAATCCAGGAATCGCTTCAGCCATGCTCGCTGTCTCCTGTTCTAACGTCTCCTCCTGCCCCGACTCAATGCACCAGCTTGTTCAGCGCATACTCAATAATCCCCTCCGCACCCAAAGCCTTCAGCTGCGGAATGATCTCGCGCACCACCGACTCATCAATCACCGTCTCCACACTCAGCCAATCCGCATCCGTCAGATGCGCAATCGTCGGCCGCCGCAGGCTCGGCAGGCTCGACACCAATTCATCAAGCTTCGCCTTCGGCAGATTCATCTTCAATCCCACCTTCCCACGCGCATTCAATGCCCCCTGCACCAGCAAGGCAATCCGGTCAATCTTCGCACGCTTCCAGGGATCCGCCGCCGCCTTCCGGCTCGCTATCAACTGCGGGTAACTCTCCATCAGGGTGTCCACTATCCTCAGCTTGTTCGCCCGCAATGACGACCCAGTCTCCGTAATGTCCACAATCGCATCCACCAATTCCGGCACCTTCACCTCCGTCGCTCCCCACGAAAACTCCACCTCCGCCTTCACACCCTTCTTTTCCAGATAGTGCTTCGTCAATCCCACCGCCTCCGTCGCAATCCGCTTCCCCTCCAGATCCTGCACGGTCTGAATATCCGAATCCTCAGGCACCACCAGCACCCAGCGCGTCGGCCGCGTCGTCGCCCGCGAATAAGGCAGCTCGCAGATGTACTCCACATCCGCCCCGTTCTCAATCACCCAGTCCCTTCCCGTAATCCCCGCATCCAGAAACCCGTGGTCCACATACCGGCCAATCTCCTGCGCCCGCAGCAGCCGGATCTCAATCTCAGGATCATCAACCGCCGGCCGGTAACTCCGCGCCGCCCCCGTAATGCTGTAACCAGCTCGCTCCAGCAAAGCCAGCGTCGGTTCCTGCAGACTGCCGCTCGGCAGCCCGAGCTTGAGTTTCGGTGTTTCGGACATAGCCAGCCCCACTCACGGCACCCTCCCCCGTTTGCAACC
>JAIXPK010000214.1 GCA_027486335.1 Verrucomicrobiaceae bacterium
GATTTCATGACCGTCTGGAGGTCGGCTGGGGAGAGTTTGGCGAGCCGGTTTTCCATGACATCGGCGAGGCCTTTGGCGACTTCAGCGGAGTCGAGGTCGAGACCGAGTTTGCGAAGCTGGGCGCCCATTTGAGCGCCGGTGGAGTAGTCGAGGGACTGCTGGCCATTGAGGACATCGTTGAGCCCGCGGAGGATCTCTTTGACGTCGGGTTTGGGGAGAGGGCTGCCTGCGGATTCCTGTTTGGCGCGAGCGGCGAGGTAGTTGCCGAGAGCGTAGCTGCGGCGTTCCTTGTCGGAGGGGAAGTCGCCGGGTGCGGGGTTGGCGGATGGGGTGGTGGCGGGGGGAGTTGGTGGGGTGGGTGCGTCCTGAGCGGAGACGGGGAGGAGGAGGGCGAGGGCGGGGAGGGCGAGGAAGAAGAGCGGCTTCATGGGGGGTGGGGAGCTAAGGTTTTGTGGGAGATGGTAGCGGTGGGGCGGAGCGGCGTCAACCTGAGGAGGGGATGGCGGGTTGCCTTGGCGGTGGGGAGCAGGTATGGGAGTGGGATGAGCGCACGAGCATTGATTGGGAAGGCGATGGGAGTTCTGGCGGTTTTGGTGTTAGGATGGGCGGGGGAGGTGAGAGCGGAGGGAGTGCCTGCGGTGATTCTGGATACGGACATGGGAGGGGATTGTGATGATGTGGCGGCGCTGTTCATGCTGCATGGGGCGGTGGAGCGCGGGGAGGTGCGGTTGCTGGCGGTGATGGGTTGTACGTCGTCGGCGACGATTGCGCCGGCGATTGACGGGATAAACGGGTGGTTCGGGCGAGGTGGGATTCCGGTGGGGACATTGAAGGATGGGGGATTCAAGGACGGGGCGAGTTATACGGATGAGCTGGCGAGGCGGTATCCGCATCGGTTTGCGGCGAGCCGGGATTATCCGGATGCGGTGGGGTTGTATCGGGAGATGCTAGCGCGGGAGCCGGATGGGAGCGTGGTGATCACGGCGGTGGGGCCGTTGCGGAACCTGGCAAATCTGCTGCGGTCGGGAGCGGATGCGAAGGTTCCGCTGGATGGGAAGGCGCTGGTGGCGAAGAAAGTGAAGCGGTTGGAGGTGATGGGAGGCAAGTATCCGCCGACGGAGAGTCGGAATGAGAAGGATGTGGAGTACAATTTCGAGGTGGATGCGGCGTCGGCGGCGCTGGTGTGTGCGGAGTGGCCGGGGCGGGTGTTGTTCAATGGGGAGGGAGGGAGTGTGAATTCGGGGAGGCGGGTGACCTTTGAGATGCCTGAGCACAATCCGCTGACGATGGCGTATGCGTTTTATCCGGGGGTTGGGTATGCGGGGGACCGGCTGAGCTGGGATCCGATATCGGTGTTAGTGAGCGTGCGGGGAGCGGGTCCGTGGTTTCGGGAAGTGAGGGGCGGGAGGAACGTGACGGATGCGGTGACAGGGCGGAATCGCTGGGTGGCGGGTGAGGATGGCGGGCATTCGTATCTGGTGATGGAAGGTGGGCGGGCGAAGCGGGATTTGGAGGCGGCGCTGGAGGAGATGATGGTGGCGGGCGTGGGGAGGCCGGAGCGATTGAATTTTGATACCGCGGCGTACGGGATTCGGGGAGCGACGTGCCGTTTCAGTGCGTCGGGTGGTGAGGGAGTTAGGAATGCGTTTGACGGGGATGATCGGAGCGAGTGGCGGCTGGGGGAGGAAGCGGGTTGGTTGCGGTGCGAGTATGGGGAGGGGCGGCGGTATGCGGTGAGTGAGGTGGTGGTGGTAGCGGCGGACGAGAAGCGGCGGCCGCGTGGGATGGCGTTGTCGGGTTCGAATGATGGAGGGGAGACGTGGACCGTGCTGGCGGAGGATGGCGAGTTGGAGTTTGAGTCGGGGCGTTGTGTGCTGGCGGTGGCGCAGCCGGGGATGCATGGTGTTTACCGGTTGGCGGTGAGGGGTGGGGGTGAAGGCGTGGCGATTGGGGCGGTGGAGCTGGTGGAGACGGTGCGTTGTGACAGGGCGGTGGCGGTGACGGCGGTGGAAGTGGACCGGGAGCGGGTGAGTGTGCCGGTGCTGGGTCGGGTGACCTTGAATGCGGCGGTGAAGCCGCGGAGCAGCTGGGATCGATTGGTGACGTGGAGCAGCAGTGATCCGGAGGTGGCGGAAGTGAGCGCGATTGGGGAGCATGCGGCGGTGGTGCGGGGAAAGCGGGAGGGAACGGCGGTGGTGACGGCGATGGTGGGCGGGAAGCGGGTGGAGACGCTAGTGACGGTGACGGGTGGGGGGCTGGCGGAGGGTTGGCGGTTTGAGGAACTGGGGAGTCCGGCGATTCCCGGGGCGGTGAGGATGGAGGGAGGGCGGTGTGAGTTGACCGGGTGCGGGCATGCGATGACTGGGTTCTGGGAGCGCGTGCGGGATCAGGGGTCGTATGTGCACCGGGCGGTGGAGGGGGACGGCGGGATCGAGGCGCGGTTGGTCAGGATGGGGCCGGACACGGGCGGGCCGGCGTATCAATGGGATTACCGGCCGGCGATGGCGTCGGGATTGATGCTGAGGGAATCGGTGAGTGAGCCGCAGAGCCGGTATGTGCTGGTTCAGGTGGAAGCGACTGGGAAGCTGGTGGTGCGGTGGCGGGATGAGGTCGGGCCGGACGACAATCAGAGGAAAGAGCTAGGGACGGTGGAGCTGCCGGTGTGGTTGAGGATTGAGCGGGGTGGGGATGAGGTGCGGGTGTATGCCTCGGGGGAGCGCGGGCAGTGGGGCGAGCCGAGATTCCGGCATCGGACGAAGATGGGCGGGAGTGTGAGGGCGGGGATGCTGGTGTGTTCCGGGAATGCCTTTGCGACGAGCGGGGCGGAATTTGAAGTGAGAAGTGAGAAGTGAGAAGTTAGAAAGGAGAAGGAAGGAGGGAGGGGGAAGTGAGAAGTGAGAAGCTGGATCAGGTGAGGATGTCGGAGATGATGTTGCCGTAGTCGCGGTCGAGGCGGCGGTGGGAGGGGACTTCGAGGCGGCGGGCGTTGAGGCCGAGGAGGTGGTAGAGCGTGGCGTGGACGTCGGTGACGTAGTGTGGGGAGACGGAGGCGTGGAAGCCGAGTTCGTCGGTGGCACCGTGGATGGTGCCGCCGCGGATGCCGCCGCCGGCCATCCAGATGGAGAAGCCGTAGGGGTGGTGGTCGCGGCCGTCGGA
>JAIXPK010000091.1 GCA_027486335.1 Verrucomicrobiaceae bacterium
CCCGACCTCGAACGTCTCTCCCAGCAAGGCCTCAAAAGCTGGATCGACCGCGGCGACACCGGCCGCATCGGCCTCTACGGGGTCATCCTCCGCCGTCTCGCCAATAACGAGGAACGGCTCTTCGGAAAAGGCTGGTCCGCCCCGGATTCCTCCGCCGCAGAAGTCGGCTGGCCCGCCGACCACCCCCACAGTGTCTGGATCGCCTCACTCTACCACCACGGCCAGATCGGCGCCGCCGCCCAATTCCTCCTCGCCACCTTCCTCCTCTCCCGCGCATGGGCCGTCTACCGCCGCGGCCGCGGCCTCGAACCCCTCGTCCTCCTCACCTTCGGCATCGGTGCCTGCATCTTCGACGGCCACTCCCTCACCACGTTCTTCACTCTCCCGCGCTACGAACCGCTCGTCTTCTGGCTCCCCGCCGCCCTCGCCGGCGGCCGCTGGCTCGCACCAGACCCTCCATCCGACCCCGCCACCCCTAACGACACCTCGGACGTCCCCTGACGCCCGCTCCTCACTGCGCAGCCGGCCGCTTCAGGGTCTCATCCAGCAGCTCACCCAGCGCCGCTGGCGTCGCCGCACTCTTCACCACCGCATCCCCGCGGCACACATGCACCACCGTCCCCTCCCCAGGCTCAGCCTGCCCCTTCAGAAACGGATGCGCCGCCACTAACTCCTTCGCCGCATCGGTCCCGTCCAGATACATCAGCGACGCATCCGCTCGGTACCACCGCCGCAATACCGCCAGCATCGCCCCGCGATCCGCCGCCTCCGGCTTCCCGCTCACCACCACCCGCAACGGTGGCTCCGCCGCCAGCTCCGCCGCATGCAGAAACCTCACAAACGCGATCGGCGTCACCCCGCTCTGCGCCGCAAACCGATCCATGATCTTCCGGCAATGCTCCCCATACTCCACCTTCCCCGTCAAATGCCCCAACCGCATCAGATTCACCGCAGAAACCGACCCCGCCGCCAGCTCGGTCGCCTCGTCCATCGACTTGATCCGCTGGAAGATCTCCGCCGACGGCGGCCCGTCAAAAAATCCGGAATCCTCCACGTCCCACAACTCCTTGATCTGCTGATCCTGCAGCTCCGCCGCCACCTTCAGCCACCGCCCGTTCCCCGTCGCCTCATACAAATCCACCAACGCCGCAATCATCATCGCGTAATCCTCCGCATACCCCGGAGCCGTCGACGGGCCGTCCAGAAACGCATGGATCAATCCCCCGTCCTTCCGCCTCAGCTTCGTCAGCACAAACTCCGCCGCTCGCACCGCTCGGTCCGTCAACACCGCATCCCCCAGATGAAAACCTGTCCGCGCCAGCCCCGAAATCACCGTCCCGTTCCAGCTCGTCAGCGCCTTGTCCTCCAGCACCGGCCGCGGCCGCTTGTTCCGCGCCTCCAGCAGCTTCACCCGCGCACCCTCCCACACCCCCTTCGCCTTCTCCGCCGCCATCCCCAGCTCCACACCAGCCTCCTCCGCCGTCTTCTGCATCACCAGCAGATTCGCCCGCGGCAATCGCGACCGCACCGCCGAATCAATCGGCAGATTCCCTCGCTCCTCCAACCCGAACATCAACGCCACCAATGGCGCAGCCTCACCCCCAACCACTTTGTCCACCTCCGCCTTCTCCCAGACATAAAACGCTCCCTCCTCCAGCCGCTCACTCCCAGCCGCAGAACTGCTCGACCCCTCCGCACAGTAAAACCCTCCCCCGGGATGCGACAGCTCCTTCATCGTATACTCAAGGGTCCGCCGCGCCGCCTCCGCAAACACAGCTTCCCCTGACAACTGAGACGCCGCCGTCAGCACCCCAGCCATCGACCCCTGATCATACGCCATCTTCTCAAACTGCGGCACCGCCCAGTACGAATCCGTACTGTACCGGTGAAACCCGCCCGCAAGCTGGTCATGAATCCCTCCCGCTAGAATCCGCTTCAGCGAATACACCGTCATGTCCAGCGCCGCTCGGCTCCGCCCGAACCCTCCCCCATCCGCCCTCACCGCATACCGCATCAGAAACTCGAAATTGTGCGGCTGCATGAACTTCGGTGGCTCGCTGAACCCGCCATTCACAGGATCATAAAGACTCCGCAGCTTCTCAAACACCGCCCCGCGCAGCACCTCCGCAAAATGCCCGAACGCCTTCCCTCGCCACTCCTCATCCTTCAGCTTCGGAAACAGCATCGCCGCAGGCACCGGCCGCAATTGCTCCAGTACCTTCTTCCCACGCCCAGCCCCTAACTCCCGGAACAGCCGGTCAAGCTCCGCCGCAGGCAGATCCGCCACCAGATACTGCAGCTCATCCCTCCCAATCCCCTCAAACCGCACCGCCCGCTCCGCCTCCGGCACCGCCATGAACTCCGCCACACCTTTCAGATTCTCATTCCCAGCCGCATTCGGCACCTGCCACCGCCGCCGGTAATCCGCCAGATACCGCTCCGACCCATCCTTCGCCTGCCGCTCCACATACGCCCGATCCGTCGCCCACGTGCTCGCCACATGGTTGATCGTCGTCTCCCACGACGCATTGTTCCCCGCCGACTCCTTCGCAAAATAAACCCCTGTATACACCGGCACCCCGTCCGGCGTCAGCCAGATGTGCAGCGGCCACCCGCTCTGCTGCTGCTTCCAGAACGCATAATGCAGATACGCATTGTTCAAATCCGGCCGCTCCTCCCGATCCACCAGCACGTTCACAAAATGCCGGTTCATGAACCGCGCCACCTGCGGATCAGTAAACGAATCATCCTGCATCTTCTGCGTCCAAGGACAACTCGCATACCCAATCGACACCAGTATCAGCTTCCCCTCAGCCTTCGCCTTCCCAAACGCCTCCTCACCCCACGGATACCAGTCCACTGGATCCTTCGCGTGATTCCTCAAAAACGCCGACTGCTCGTTCTTCAACCGATTCGCCGTCCCCACCCCAGGCAATGGCCCAGTCTCCGTCTCCACTTTGTGCTCTACCCCCTCCTTCACCGCCGTCACCGGCTTGCCACAACCACTCAGCAATACCGCACCGCTCCACAGAACAGCACCCATCGATCGTCTAATATACCTGTCGGAAATTCGCATAACGGTAGATCCTCCTTCCGGATCGCGCCCCGACCATGCCCGATCCCCAGCCCTTTTCAATTCAAATCCCTGTCACTCCACCACCCCAGTCGCGGGCCGCCCCTCCCCACTCCTCACCCCGGCCCGCGACCACCCGCCCCTCCCCTCACCGCACCACCCGGTACGTCGCCCTCCCTGGATCGTTCAGCTTCACATTCACAGGCTCCAACCCTCCCTCCGTCCTCACCCCAGCACAGGAACTCAGCATCACGCCAACAGTCAGAACAATCATCGTCTTCAGCATTCTCATGGTGTTTGTCTTTGGTTTTGTTGTGTCAGTTCGACCCGGTTCAGGAATCACTTCCCCGTCTCAGGTCCCGATTCATTACGGCAACCCCATCCCAAATGCGCTTCCAAAATGTCGTCTTGTTTGCAGCGAAAACAATCAAAACCGACTTCAGCACCATTCCTCCATTCTTTCCACAGCCTCCAAGGCACTCCGCTCGACTCCCGCCTCCATGGCACGCCGCATGCTTCACTAACCCCGTGACCATCAAGCTGCGCGACGCCCGCACTCTCTCTCCCGAAGCCCTCTTCGAACGCCGCAAGCAGGCCGTCCTCCTCTTCCAGCAAGGCGCCAGCCGCATCGCCATCGCCAGAGTCGTCGGCGTCCACCGCACCGTCGTCGGCGAATGGGTCCGCGCATGGCTCTCCGGCGGCGAAGACGCCCTCCGGACCCGCCCTGGCGGCAGACCTCGCGGCCGCGGCAAATCCATCCCAGTCTCCGTCATCGCTGACTTCTGGCTCCACGCCCCAGACTCCCTACCCCCAGACCACGGCATCGACAGCCCTCTCTGGTCCATCCGCTCAGTCCGCGACTGGATCCTCCGCCGCACCGGCAAATCCATCCCCGTCCGCACCACCACCAACTATCTCCACGCGTGGGGCCTACGCCCTCCAGTCGGCCCACGCGGCCTCAGCGACGCCTTCCAGGACTGGCTCCGCCAATCCTACCGACGCATGAAACCCCCACTCGGCGGCGGGAAACGCCCAGTCTGGTGGCTCGACTCCATCCGCATCACCGCCCCAGCCACCGCAGAACCACTCCACGTCCTCATGGCTGCCACCTCCCTCGGCAGCGCCCGCTTCCTCCCTCTCCGCAACCCAGCAGACGCACCCGCCATCTCCCGATTCCTCGACGCCCTCCACACAGAAGCCGCTTCCCCAGTCACCATCATCATCCCCCAACCCTGCGCCGCTACCCACCCAGGCTGGACCGCCGCCCGTCTCAAAGACCCAGTCTCCTGCCACCATATCATCTGCCCAGCTTACTGAACTTCCATAATATCTTCCAGAAATCAGCAATTTCCCCTTGCGACCCTCACCCCATGCCTAAAATACCCGCTCTCCTTATACCGACGAACATTTCCTGACACCATGGCCAAAACCTGCTGGATCGAGCGTGAGAAGCGCAAACAGAAAACTGTCAACAAGTACGCCGCGCTCCGCGCCGAGCTGAAGAAAACTCACGACTACGTGGGCCTCTCCATGCTCCCACGCGATGCCAGCCCGACGCGCCTCACCCACCGCTGCCAGCTCACCGGCCGTCGCCGTGGCTACATCGGCCGCTTCAAGCTCAGCCGGATCGCCTTCCGTGAACTCGCCAACGGCGGCATGATCCCAGGCATCACCAAATCTTCGTGGTAATGCCACCAAGGGCGGTTCTCCCCAAAGTTTGACGAAAGGGCTGGGACGATTCACCGTTCCCAGCCCTTCTCCTTTTCAGCGCACCTACCCCAAGAGCCGCCTCCCATGCCCATCTACGAGTACATCGCCGAAAACCCGGAACTCTCCTGCCGAATCTGCGCCAAGGGCTTCGAACTCATGCGCCCAGTCGACCGCGCTCCCCTCGAAGTCTGCCCGCTCTGCAAAAAACCAGTCCGCAAACTCGTCTCAAGGGTCAACTCCCCCAAAGTCACCAAGCCCATCTCCGTCTCCGACGCCAAATCCCGCGGGCTCACCATCCTCAAACGCCGCGATAAAGGCGTCTACGAAAAACTCTAAGCCTCCAAGGCACCCAACCCTCCTTTCCACCTCCCTCCCGATCCCCTCCGGCCGTTCCCCCGACCTCGGGCCCCCGGCCATGCTATGAGCCCTCTGCTCCACCTCCCCGCACTCCTCGCCGACACTTCCCACCAAGTCGTCAAATCATGGGACCATGTCCACGCTCAGGACGTCGCATGGCAAATCGGCCTCATCGTCTTCTTCGTCCTTCTCAACGGCTTCTTCGTCGCCGCCGAGTTCGCTATCGTAAAAGTACGCGGCAGCCAGATCGATGAACTCATCGACGAAAAAAACGCCGGCAAAAAAGCCCTCGAAGCCAAACGCATCGTCGCTCGCCTCGACGACTACCTCGCCGCCACCCAACTCGGCATCACCATGGCCAGCGTCGCCCTCAGCATGTTCGGCGAACGCTATATCGAGGTCCTCATCCAACCCGCCCTCTGGAAAATCTTCCCAGACGGCACCCCCGTCTGGCTCCCAGTCCCAGTCATCTCCTTCATCATCGCCTTCAGCATCCTCACCTTCCTCCACGTGGTCTTCGGTGAACTCATGCCGAAATCCCTCGCCATCCGCCGCTCCCTCTCCACCACCCTCGCCGTCGCCACCCCACTCACTGGCTTCGAACGCATCTTCCGCTGGGCCATCCTCCTCCTCAACGGCACCGCTAACAAGCTCCTCCGCTGGGTCTTCAAAATCGACGCCCACGCCGATCACGCCAATATCCACAGCGCAGAAGAACTCCAGCTCCTCGTCGAAGAATCAGGCCGCTCCAAACAAGTCACCCCAACCGAGCGCGACATCTCCATCAACGCCCTCGAACTCAATGACCTCGTCGCTCGCGACGTCATGACCCCACGCACCGAAATTGTCGCACTCGATCCTAACGAGGAATTCCACACCAATCTCCGCATCGCCCTCGAGTCCAAACACACGCGCTTCCCACTCCGCGAACGCAACCTCGATGTCTGCCTCGGCGTCGTCCACATCAAGGACTTCCTCCGCATCATCAACGAGCCCAAACCCGATCTCGCCAAAATCCGCCGCGACATCATCATCGCCCCGGAAAGCCAGCCGCTCGACGAACTCCTCAAAATCTTCCTCGCCAAACGCGCCCACATGGCCCTCGTCGTCGACGAATTCGGTGCCACCGTCGGCATGGTCACCCTCGAAGACGTCCTCGAAGAACTCGTCGGCGAAATCGAAGACGAATTCGATTCCCCTGGCCCCGAAAACGAGGGCTTCAACCGCATCAGCGAAGACGAATTCATCGTCGACGGCAAACTCCCCCTCTACACGCTCGCAGAACACACTGACCTCGAACTCGACTCCGACGAGGTCTCCACCATCGGCGGCTACGTCACCTCAGAAATGGGCCGACTCCCCATCGCCGGCGACACCGTCACCATCGAAGACTACGACGTCTCCATCCTCGAAGTCGACACCCGCCGCATCCTCCGCCTCAACTTCAAACGCACCCGCACCCCGGAAGAAATCGCCGCCGACGACCTCGCCCGCGACTCCGCCCCGGACGCCCCCTGATCCTTTCCCCAAGATTTCTCCTTTACGCCGCCCATTCCCCGCTTATCTACACTCCACGATTACGGAAGAGTGGCTGAGCGGTTGAAGGCACCTGACTCGAAATCAGACGTAGGGGTAACTCTACCGTGGGTTCGAATCCCACCTCTTCCGCCATTTCCCCCAAAACCACCGGGAAACCCGCCGCCCGCTGCTCGCCCTCCAAACAAGGCGTCGCACTCGGCCTCGCAGAACACCCGTCCTCTCGGTTCTCGCCCCTCCGAACAAGCCAGCAGAAGGCCCTCGACTACTGTCAAAATTACAGCTCTCAGGTCACACACAGCACGCGCGGCCGCTCTCCGCACCAACACCCCTCCCAACACGTCCCGGGATCGCGAGGCTCCGTACTCGCACCTCTGCCCACAAGCTCACTCCATACCCTTCACGCCTTCGCGTGAGACACCACTCTCCGTTCCTGCACTCGTCCCTCGCATCCCGCAGGGATGCCGGCTTGAAGCCGGTGGTCGAGCGAGGCCACGAGCGATACCACCGGAAAACGCACCAAATAAAGTCGCACCTCGGAGGGGTGCCGGCCCCGCTCCGTTTCCACCCCCTCTTCCCCCTCCCTTGCCCCCTCTCCCACGCCGTCCCCCTCGCAATCGCGGATTCACCACCCATCACGGCATCAAGAACCAAAAACACCATCAGCACCCAGCGCATCCCCCTCACCTCGTCCATCCGCCCCCTCTTTGACACCCGCAACCTCACACCCTCTCGCTTCCCGCATCTCCCTGCCCATTCACCCTCACCCGCATTTGTTCCTGCCCCTCATTTCCACTTGCCGCCGCATTCCATCACCCTATCCTCTCCCCACCGCCATGGCCGACGAGGATCTCCACCAGCCACACGACAAGCTCTTCAAAGAAGGCTTCTCAGACCCGACCAACGCCGCCGCCCTCCTCCGCCAACATCTCCCTTCAGAAGTCGCCGCCCTCATCAAATGGGACCAACTCAAGCTCATCCCCGGCTCTTTCCTCGACGACGATCTCCGCCACTCGCACAGCGACCTCCTCTTCTCCGCTCCTCTCGCCGCCGACCCCGAATCCTCCGTCTGCGTCCACCTCCTCTTCGAACACCAATCCACCCGCGACCCCTTCATCGCCCTCCGCCTCCTCCGCTACATGGTCCGCATCTGGGAAGAATGGATCCGCCTCTTCGGCAACTCCAAACCCCTCCCGGTCATCTTCCCCGTCGTCCTAGCCCAGGACCGCAGAATCTGGAAGCTCAGCACTCAATTCTCCGCCCTCTTCGGAAACGCCGCC
>JAIXPK010000298.1 GCA_027486335.1 Verrucomicrobiaceae bacterium
GAAGTCTACGCCGCCGCCCTCTCCCACTGCGACTCCCAAATGGGCCGCATCCTCGACACCATCGAATCCCAGGGCGAACTCGACAACACCCTCGTCATCTACATCCAGGGCGATAACGGTGCCAGCGGCGAAGGCGGGCTACAGGGCCTCCTCAACGAAATGACGTTCTTCAACGCCATCCCCGAAGACTTCTCCGAACTCGTCCGCCGCATGGACGAACTCGGCAGCCCCTCCACCTTCAACCACTACCCAGTCGGCTGGGCCCACGCCATGGACACTCCCTTCCAATGGGCCAAACAAGTCGCCTCTCACTTCGGAGGCACCCGCAACGGCCTCGTCATCTCATGGCCCGATCGCATCAAGGACAAGGGCGGCATCCGCGCCCAGTTCCACCACGTCATCGACATCATGCCCACCATCCTCGAGGCCGCAGGCGTCACCGCTCCCTCCAGCATCAACGGCGTCACCCAGAAACCCATCGAAGGCGTCAGCATGACCTACACCTTCGACCAGCCAGACGCTCCGTCCAAACGCCAGACCCAGTACTTCGAAATGCTCGGCAACCGCGCCATCTACCACGACGGCTGGGTCGCCGCCACCACCCCACCCACTCCCCCATGGTCCAGCGCCGGTGGCAACGTCGCCGTCCTCGACTATCAGTGGGAACTCTATCACATCACCGACGACTTCTCCCAGTCCCATAACCTCGCCGCCTCCGAACCCGCCAAACTCAACGAACTCAAGGAACTCTTCTGGGCCGAAGCAGAAAAATACAACGTCCTCCCCATCGACAACAGCAAGGTCGAACGCCTCGACGTCTCCAACCGCCCAAGCCTCACCGCAGGCCGCAACGCCTTCACCTTCTTCCCAGGCCTCGTCCGCATCCCCGAAGGCGCCGCCCCGGACACCAAAAACAAATCATGGCGCATCGAAGCCGATGTCGTCATCCCCGACTCCGGCGCTGAAGGCATCATCCTCACCCACGGCGGCCGCTTCTCAGGCTACGCCCTCTACCTCCTCGACTCCAAACCTGTCTTCACCTACAACCTCGCAGGCGTCGCCCGTTACTCCATCACCGCCAAAGATAAACTCGCCCCAGGCAAACACTCCCTCGTCTTCGACTTCAAATACGACGGCGGTCTCGGCAAGGGCGGCACCGCCTCCATCTCCGCAGACGGCAACGACCTCGCCTCAGGCCGCATCGACCGCACTCTCCCCTTCCGTCTCTCCCTCGACGAAACCCTCGACTGCGGCGAAGACACCGGCACCCCAGTCTCCGAAGACTACGCCGCCAAAATGCCCTTCAAATTCTCCGGCGAACTCAAACAGGCCGTCATCCGCCTCATCCCCAATAATCCCTGATCAACACCCCACGCAGAGCCCCCATCCGGCTCAGCTCTCCCGGGCCGTCCCTCCCAAGGGGCGGCCCGCTCTTTTCCCCATCCCACAGCCCCCAATCAGGGAATTCCCTAGGAAAATGCTTGCCTCCACCCTCCCCAATCCCTAAACTGTCCCCGGAGCTGGAGAGAAAAACCCGCGGCTTACCCCGCCTCCCCAGCTCCACCATAACATAATAAACCAACCGCAGGGGCAACCCCGCACAACCTCACATCATCCATGAAAAAGAAACCCATGACCAGGGGCTTCACCCTGATCGAACTCCTCGTCGTTATCTCCATCATCGCCATGCTCGCCGCAGGCGCCTACGCCGGCTTCGGTGCCATCATGCCTGGCATCCGCGCCAAACAGGCCGCCACCCAGACCGGCAACATCTACAAGTGGATCAGCGCCTTCGCCCTCGAAGGCTCCAACAACGGCCAGTTCCCCCAGGGCAGCACCGCCAACCAGGCCTTCCGCCAGCTCTTCATGGGTGGCTACGGCGCTGACGAAATGCAGTTCTTCATCCCCAACGACCGCTACCACCAGGCAGCCCCAGGCATGCGCCCGGACAACGACAAGGGCCAGGCCCCAGACTTCACCCAGGCCCTCCAGCCAGGTGAAAACGCCTTCGCCTACGTCGGCGGTCTCGATAACACCTCCGACGGTCGCCTCCCACTCATCGCCAACGGCTTCGCCAACGGCGCCGCCGGTCAGTGGTCCCGCAACAAAAATGAACGCGGTGGCGTCTTCGAAGGCAAAAAAGCCGTCATCTGCCGCGTCAACGGCTCCGCCGCAGCTCACGACCTCGGCGCCAACCTCTTCGTCGCTGAACGCAACAACGGCCAACCCGTCAACGTCTTCAGCGCCCAGTTCTTCGGCACCAACGAAAACCCCAATATCCTCAATCCAGAGTAATCGGCTCAGCCATTCCTCTTCCTAATCTCTCGCGCGCCCGGTTCTCCACCTCGGAGTTCCGGGCGCTTTCTTTTACACCCCAAAACCCCACCCGCAAGCCCCAGCCCCACCCACCACCGCAGGTGAGGGTGAGGGTGTGCGCCGCACGGTACCTGGAGAAAGCGAGGCGGCACTGCCCGTGGTGCTCGCACCACCACCACCACCAGTACGAGGGGTCAACGACACACGTGGCGGACGCTTCTCTTCCCTCTCCAAGCGAGCAACCTCATCCTCCTCGGCTTTGATCACAAAACTCACACTTTCCAAGAGCTTCTCAGCCAACGCCCGCACCGCCTCCAGCGCATCGGCCTTCTGGGTCTTCGTCAGGAGATTGGCGCTCAGTAGATCCACAACCGCCTTGGCCGCCGCCACCCGCTTCGACAGGGATTCAATGTCCTCGAGTTTCTGCTTCAGTAAGGCCTCAAAGCGCCGGACATATGACTCGCCACACGCAGGCAAGCTGGCTAAGCATGCCTCCACGCGGCTGTGTGTTTTGCGCAGCTCAGCATCATCGTCCATAATGTCCATCAGAAGGGAGGGTTCTGTTTTCGGCTTGACCTGTAGCGTGGGGAGAGAGAGAGAAATGAGGGAAGGAGGGGGGGGGGGAGC
>JAIXPK010000354.1 GCA_027486335.1 Verrucomicrobiaceae bacterium
CGAATGTGTCTCAGTATCACCTGTTGACGTCCCGGACTCGCGGGATATCTGGCGCTCTGGTCTCTGTCGCATGGTCCAGTGTCCGCTCGGGAATCTTCCATCCGATGTCTCCCTCTGCCTCAGCTTCTGCACCTCCCGCCCCCGCGGTCGCACCCCCGTGCCCCGCCGCCCGGGAACCAGACAAGCTCATGGCATGGTCCGCCGGCTTCTCCCTCATGGTCCTCGCCATCGGTGCCCTCGGTCTCCTCAACCCCGTCGCCCCTCAGCCCCCCACGCCCTCCCCTCCCCGACCCACCGAACCAGCCCCCGGCCAACCGGTCCTTCTGGAAATCCCCGCGGACTCCACCGACCCCGCCGAACCAGCCCCCGCCGACTCAGCCGACTCCCCGCCCGAACCGGAACCCGCCACCGAACCCATCCCCGCCGAACCCGAGGTCTTCGAGGTCCCCGAACCCCCTCCCCTCGAAGAGGCCGCGGCTCTTGTCGAACCCCTCCCAGCCCCCACGCCGCCCCCCAAACCCAAACCACCCACCCAAACCACCAAACCCAAACCGCCCCGCCAGCCCGCCGCCGCCACACCCGGCACCCGCCCAACCTCACCCTCCGGCACCCCCGGTTCCTCCGGCACCGCCCAAGGCGGCACCCCCGGTGGCTCCAACCGCAAACCCGCCGCATCCGGCGTCCCCGGCGGCAAAGGCCGCATGCCCCAACCTCCCTACCCTTCCTTCGCCCGATCCCGCGGTCTCCAGGGCACCGTCGTCGTCTCCATCTCCGCCGCCCCCGACGGCACCGTCACCAACGCCTCCGTCGCCAGGTCCAGCGGCTCCCCAGACCTCGACCGCTACGCCGTCTCATGGATCCGCTCCCGCTGGCGCATGCCCGCAGGCACCACTTCCGGTCAGCAAACCATCCACTTCCGTCTCCGTTAACCATGACCATCTCCCCCATCCTCGCCAACGCCTTCGTCGACCTCTTCCACCGCGGCGGCCCCATCATGTACCCGGTCCTGCTCACCGCCATCTTCGCGGTCTGCATCGTCGTCGAACGCACCGCATGGTGGCTCAACCTCACCAGAAAACGCGACGCCGCCACGCTCGACCAAGTCTTCGCCGCCGTCGAAGCCGGCAACTCCTCCGACGCCATCGCCCTCAGCAGCACTTCGGAAGACCCAGTCGTCCGCATGATCCACCACGGGCTCAACCACCGCCACAGTTCCCTCCAAAGCGCCCTCGAAGTCGCCGCAGGCCACGAACTCCAGCGCGCCGGCCGCTTCCTAACAGCCATGGACACCGTCGTCACCCTCGGCCCGCTCCTCGGCCTCCTCGGCACCGTCACCGGTATCATGGGAGCCTTCTCCAGCATCGGCAGCTCGGAACTCGCCGTCGAAAAAGTCACCGGCGGCATCGGCGAAGCCCTCATCGCCACCGCCTTCGGCCTCGGCATCGCCATCGTCACCCTCATCCCGATGAACTACTTCCACGCCCGCGTCGCCCGCCTCCAGTTCGAACTCGAAGCCGCCGCCACTAACGTCGCCCTCCTCCGCAGCGCCCGCGAACCCAAGCTCCCATGAAATTCCGCTCGCCTCTCCCTCAGCGGAAAACCCGGCTCGAAATCATCCCGCTGATCGACATCATGTTCTTCCTCCTCGCCTCGTTCATGATGGTCAGCCTAACCATGACGCGCCAGCAAACCATCAAACTCAATCTCCCCGCCGTTTCCGGCACCGCCTCCGACCTCAAACCCGACCAGATCAACGTCGCCGTCGGCCCGGACGGGCTCCTCCACCTCGACACCAAACCCATCACGCTCCCGGACCTCGAAGCCTTCCTAACCGACCGCCACCGCACCAACCCGGACACCCCTGTCTACATCAGCGGCGACGAAAACGCCCGCCACGGTGCCATCGTCGCTCTCCTCGATTCCGTCCGCCGCGCCGGCTTCCGCCAATACGCCATCAACGTCCGCCCCGCCCCCGCCGCCCCAGCCCCTCCCAAGCCGTGAAACCACTCCTCATCGGCTGCTCCCTCGCCCTCTCCGCCCTCTGCATCACACAGTGGCTCCGCGAATCCTCCATCCGCTCCGCCGCCCTCACACAATCCTCCGAAGCCACCCGCCAGATCGCCGACCTCCAATCCGCCGCCGCCAAATCCGACGCCCGCCTCGCCGCCTTCGAATCCGAAATCTCCCGCCTCACCGCCCTCCAGCAGGAAACCGCCGCCGCCCTCGCCGAAGCCAACACTAAGCTCAAATCCATCACCCCAGCCGACCCCGCCACCACCGAAAAACTCCGCGCCGACCTCACCGCCCGCAACGAGGCCATCGCCACACAGAACGACGCCCTCAAAAAGCTCGCCGCAGAACGCGATAACCTCGTCCGCCAACTCAACGACCGCACCCGCGAGTGGAACGAGCTCGTCCGCAAATCCTCCCGCCGCCCCTCGGACTGACCGCCCCCTAACACCCCACCGCCCGCCCCCGGAAAACAAAACGGGAGAGGCCAGCACCACGCCAGCCTCCCCCGCTTCTATCAATTCTCAACTCAGGGCTGCTTGCCTTCCTTGATCGCTTCCAGCGACTTCTCCAGCATCTCCTTCGCCTTCTCTGGAGCCTTCGAAACCGCCTGCTCCGCAAGCTTCACCGCTTCATCCTTGCTCCCCGCCGCCAGCTTCACCCGCGCCGCCGCATCCAGCACCATCGCGTCTTCACCCTTCGTCATCTCCATCGCCTTGTCCGCCAGCGCACTAGCCTTCTCCACCACTTCCTTCGGCGCATCCTTGATCCCAATCAGCTGACGCGCAATCATCCCCAGATTCACCGGATTCTTGCCCACCGGCGAATCTTCAATCGCCCCGGCGTACTTCACCGCTCCAGCCGCGTCACCTTTGTCAATCGCCACCCGCAACCGCATCCCCACCAGCTGCGTCGCCATCTCCGGATTCTCCTTCTCCATCAAGTCCAGCTCGGCCGAAATCTTGTCATAATCCTTCTCCTTCGCCGCCGCATTGATCACCGCCATGTGCTTCTGCATCCCCGCACGGCCCGCATCTTCCTTCTCCTTCGCCGCCTTCGCCGCCGCAATGTCATACTTGCCAGCCACAATCTCACCCAGGGTCTCGCTCTTCAATCCCGCAGGATGCCCGATCCACACAATCTTCCCGTCCTTGCCCACAATGAACGCACTCGGAATCCCGTTCTGCCCAGCCGCCTGCATCCAGTTCACCGCCATATAACCCTTCTCCTCCTCACTCTTGTCGTCCAGCGCCACACGATAGGACATCTTCTCCCCCATCTCCTTGATGAACGGCTCCACCTTCGCCTCTTCCTTCTCCCAGCAGTCCTGCCCGATGAACACCACTCCCTTGTCCTTCCACTCCTCATGCAGCTCGTCCAGATGCGGAATCGTCGCCCGGCAAGGCCCGCACCACGTCGCCCAGAACTCCACCACATACACCGTGTCCTTCGCAAATTCCTTCACCGCTTCCCCCTGAACCCACTTCGCCACCTTCAACGCCGGTGCCGCGTCGCCGATCTTCA
>JAIXPK010000064.1 GCA_027486335.1 Verrucomicrobiaceae bacterium
CATTTTGTGAATGTGCTAGTGGATCGGGAGGAGCGGCCGGATTTGAACAATGCGTATCTGCATTATGCGTTCTGGAAGCAGCAGCAGAGCGGGTGGCCGCTGCACATCTGGCTGACGCCGGACGGGGTGCCCGTGTATACCGGGGTGTATTTTGCGAAGGAGTCGGCGGGGAGCAGTGCGTCGTGGGAGACGACGATCAACCATGTGGCGAGCACGTGGGCGACGGATCGTGCGTATGTGGAGCGGCAGGCGAAGGATGGGTCGGAGCGTTATCTTGCGGATTACCGGCGGCGGTGGCAGGTGCCGAGTGCGGCAGGGAATGAGAATCTGAAGGGGGTGGCGGAGTTCATGGCGGTGCCGGAGGCGGAGCGTGCGAAGCGGTTTGATGGGCTTGGGCGGGATGAGCTGCAGTTTCTGGTGGCGGATTTGCCGGCGGCGGAGCTGGACCGGCTGTTTCGGGAGTTAGGGGCTGAGCGAGGGAAGGAGAGACTGGAGCAATTGAGGCCGGTGCCTGCGGCGATGCTGTTTCCGAAGCTGAAGGATGAGGCGTGGCGCGGGAAGGCGTTCGGGCATTTTGCGGAAGTGCTGCGGGGGGCGGTGTTTGAGAAGCTGAGGAGTTTGTATGATCCTGTGAATGGTGGGTTCAGCGAGCCGCCGAAGTTCATGCAGCCGCACAATTTCGAGTTTCTGATGCGGTATGCGGTGCGAGCGGAGGGGGGAGGGTTTGGGCGGAGCCGAGCGGCGCTGGACATGACGGTGTATTCGCTGAAGCGGATTCTTGCGGGAGTGATCAATGACCAGCTTGCGGGAGGGTTTCACCGGTACAGTACGGATTCTTACTGGGCGGTGCCGCAGTTTGAGAAGATGGCGTATGATCAGGGGTCGATGGCGGTGGTGCTGACGGCGGCGTCGCAGTTGTCAGGGGAGGTGGTGTTTGCGGAGGCGGCGCGGCGGACCCTTGAGTATACGATGACGGAGTTGTCGCATCCTGGGGGAGGGTTTTACTGTGCGGAGGGGTCGAGCAGTTCTGCGGCTGGGAGTGAGCGGCTGGAGGAGGGGGCGTTTTATGTGTGGGAGAAGGGGGAAGTGGACAAACTGGTTGGGGGTGAGGCTGCGCCGTTGGTGGCGTTGATGTTCGGGTTGGAGGAGCGGGGGAATCTGCCGATTGATTCGGCGGTGCGGTCGCGGCTGCCGCGGGCGAATCTGCTGGTGATGCAGAAGACTGCGGAGGAGGCTGGCCGGGAGTTGGGGATGGCGGCGGAGAAGGCGAAGGGGATGTGGGAGGGGGCGCGGGTGAAGTTGCTGGAGGCGCGGAACAAGCGGCCGCGGCCGGTGCTGGAGGACAAGGCGCTGACGAGTTGGAACGGGACGGTGATTTCGGGGCTGGCGCGGACAGGGTTTCACCTTGGGGATGCGGTGTTGACGGACCGTGCGGTGCGGGCGGCGGAGTTTGTGCTGACGAAGTTGCGGCGGAAGGATGGGGGGTTGATCCATGCGTTTCTGGACGGGCCTTCGACGGCGCCTGGTTATGCGGAGGATTATGCGATGATGATTGCGGGGTTGGTGGATTTGTATGAGGCGACTGGGAACGGGAGGTGGCTGAAGGTGGCGGCGGAGTTGCAGGATCAGCAGATCAAGGAGTTGTGGGACGTGGAGGATTCCGGATTTTTTGACGGGCCGCCGTCGGCGGAGATTTTCCAGCGGATCAAGTCGATGGACGAGGCGACCGAGCTGGCTGCGGGGTCGGTTTCGGCGGTGAATCTTGTGCGGTTAGGGCATTTGACGGGGAAGGTGGAGTATGGGGAGCATTGCCGGAAGATCATGGATCGGTTTGCGGCGCAGAGCGGGGTGACGCCGATTGCGTTTGTGAGGTTTCTGCGTGCGGCGGAGCTGGCGGCGGAGCCGGCGTTGCGGGTGGTGATCAGCGGGAAGCCTGAGGCGGCGGATCGTGGGGCGATGCTGGCGGTATTGCGGAAGTGGTACCGTGCGGATGCGTCGCTGATGTATCTGGACGGGAGCGATGCGGCGAAGCTGCTAGTGGCGGCGCATGCGTTTCTGAAGGGTCAGGCTGAGCCAGGGGAGGGGACGGTGGTGCATGTGTGCCGCGGGGATGCGGTGGTGGCGAGTGCGTCGACGCCAGCGGCGCTGGGCGAGTTGCTTGATGGGACCCTGAAGCGGCCGGCAGCGCAGTGAGGCGGGAACGTCAGGGAACGTCAGGGAACGTCAGGGGGAGCGGATTCGATGTTAGTGTCAGGAGAAATCGTGTCGGATTGAGGATCCGGGGCGAGCCAGCGGCCGCCGGCGAGGGCGGCGGGGAGCCAGAAGACGAGCGGTTCGTAGCGCGGGAGCGTGAAGAAAGTGGTGAGCGAGTGGCCGTCGAAGATGCAGGCTCCGATGCCGAAGGTGAGGAGGACGAGCGGTTCGAGGCCGCGGCCGCGGCGGTAGACGGCCCATGCTCGGGAGAGGAGGAAGCAGATGAGGAGGAATTGGGCGGCGGCGCCGATCTGGCCGTGGTGGTAGAGTGAGGCGATCCAGACACTGTGGGGGTGGTCGGCGGGCCAGCCGACGTCAGCGGCGGAGGAATCCGGGGCGGACCAGCCTTTACCGAAGAGCCGTTCCTCGTTATTGGCGAGACGGCGGAGGATGACCCCGTAGAGGCCGATGCGGCCGGTGTCGCCGCGGTCGATCCAGCTTTTGAGGCCCTCCTGGGAGAGCCGTTCGAGGTCTGGGTCTGGGGGTTGGGAGGGGAGGAGACTGGCGGTGGGGTTGGAGCGGGCTTGTTCAGCGCGCCATGCGAGGGCTGTGGAGACCGAGTGGAAGGCGGCGGCGGCGGCGAGGGCGATGAGGAGAGGGATCCATGAGCGGCGGGAGCGGCCGGCGAGGGCGAGGATGCCGAAGCCACCGGAGGCGGCGAGGGCGGCTCCGCGGCTTTGGCAGCAGCACATGGCGAAGGCGAGGATGGCGAGGCCGACGGCCCAGCGGAGACGGCGGCGCGGGGTTGAGGCGCTAGTGAAGCCGGTGCCTGCCCAGACGGCGGCGAAGCCCCATGCGATGCCGGTGGGGACGGGGTGCTGGCCGCCGTGGACGAACCAGTTGCGGAGCCGTTCGCCGAAGTGGGCGGCACCGTTGACGCCCCAGAAGACGATGAGGCTGACGACTGCGGAGATGAGGGCCATGCGGACGCAGACGCGGCGCAGGGTTTTGAGCCATTGGTCGTCGGAGGCGGCGGCGCCGATGGAGATGATGAAGATGAGGAGTCCGAAGATGTCGCGGAGGGCGCGGAGGAGGTCGTCGAGGGAGCTGAGGTGGCCGGTGGCGGCGGAGAGCCCGAGGAGCGAGAAGAGGAAGCCAGCGGTGGGGAGGGCGACTCCGCCGGGGCGGAGCTGGCGGATGGCGTCGTTGCGGCAGAACCAGAGGGCGGGGAGGAGGAGTGCCCAGAGCCAGATTTCCTGGACGATGCCAGCGGGGAGGAACCACCAGCCGGCGATGAACCATGCGAGTGCGCCGTTGCGGAGGGAGAGCCTGCTGCCGCTGCGGCGGGAGGATGGGGGGGAGGGGACCGCTGCGGAGTCGAGCGGGATGGCGGCGGGCATGGGGACGTCAGGAAGGGGGACGCGAAGTCAGGAGCGGCTGACTTCTGCGGTGGCTGGGTAGGAGCCGAGGACGCGGACGAAGCTGCAGTGGGCTGCGAGTTCGCCGAGGGCCTTTTTTACGGGTGCGTCTTCGCAGTGGCCGAGGACGTCGAGGAAGAGGAAGACCTCCCAGTCGCGGCGGCGGGAGGGGCGGCTTTCGATTTTGGAGAGATTGAGGTGGAGCTCGTTGAACGGGGCGAGGGCCTGGAAGAGAGAGCCAGGTTCGTTGCGGACGCTGAACATGATGGAGGTGCGGTCGCGGCCGCTGGCTGGGCAGGTGCGTTCGCTGAGGACGAGGAATCGGGTGGAGTTGGTGGCGCTGTCCTGGACGCGGTGTTCGAGGACCTCGAGCCCGTGGAGTTGGGCGGCGAGGGGGCCGCCGAGAGCGGCGGAGTGCGGGGTGCGGGAGGCGATTTCTGCGGCGCGGGTGGTGCTGGGGACCTCGATGAGGTCGGCGTCGGGGAAGTGGCGGAGGATCCACTGGCGGCACTGGGCGAAGACGTTGGCGTGGCTGTAGATGACGCGGACGTCTTCCCGCGGGCTGCGGGACATGAGGCAGTTTTCGATTCTGAGGAGGATCTGGGCGCAGATGTGGACGGGGCTTTCTGCGAAGAGGTCGAGTGTGTGGACGGCGGCTCCTTCGGTGCTGTTTTCTACGGGGACGACCCCGTAATCGGCGGTGCGGCGGGCGACGGCGTCGAAGACCTGTTCGAGGGATTCGGTGGGGGAGTAGGCGACGCTGGCGCCGAAGCGGCTGACGGCGGCCTGGTGGGTCCATGTGCCTTCCGGGCCGAGGTAGGCGATGCGGAGATCGTCTTCGAGGGCGAGAGCGGCGGACATGATCTCACGGTAGATGGCGCGGATGCTGCGTTCGGGGAGACGGCCCTGCATTTCGGAATTTTTGCGGACGAGGCCCTGGAAGACGGCTTCTTCGCGTTCCGGGGCATAGATCTGGAGACCGGCCTGTTTTTTGACGAGACCGACCTCGTGGACGAGGTCAGCGCGCTCGTTGAGGAGGCGGAGCAGGTCGCGGTCGACGGCATCGATTTTCTGACGGAGGTCCTCGAGCGGCATGGGGTTGGGCGGGGAACGGCGGGGAACCTTGAACGGAAATCTGCTGCTGTCGAACGGCGAAATTGCGGGCTGGTTTTTTCCGCATGACAACGAGGTGGCGGCGGGTTGAGAGTTGTGGGCCTTGCCCATGCTGGAATATCTGAAAATCGCGCGTCCTGATCACTGGCTGAAGAACATCTTCATTGTCTTCGGGCATGTGGTGGTGCTGGCGCTGCATCCGGATTGCTGGGACCATGGGGATGCGGTTTTGCCGGCGCTCGTGTCGCTGGTGCCGGCGTGTCTGATTGCGTCGGCGAACTATATTTTGAATGAGATTCTTGATGCGCCGTTTGACCGATTGCATCCGACGAAGCGGCACCGCGGGATTCCGGCGGGACGGGTGGAGGTGAAGTATCTGTGGGTGTTTATGGGTGTGCTGATTGTGGCTGGGTTCTGGATGGCGGCGCGGCTGTTCAGCAATGGGTACGTGCTGGCGCTGGGGATGCTGCTGGCGAGCGGGTTGGTGTACAATATTCCGCCGGTGCGATTGAAGGACCGGGCGTTCATGGATGTGATTGCGGAGAGCTTCAACAATCCGATCCGGCTGTGGCTGGGGTGGTTTGCGCTGTCGCTGGGTGAGTGGCGGTGGCCGCCGTGGACGATTGTGCTGGCGTGGTGGGCGTTCGGGGCGCTGCTGATGACTGGGAAGCGGTATGCGGAGTTCCGGTTCATCAATGATCCGGAGGTGAGCGGGCGGTACCGGAAGTCGTTCAGTGTTTATACGGAGAACAGTCTGATCATTGCGATGATCACGTATGCGAACCTGTTTTGTTTCGGGGCTGGTCTGGCGATGGCGTCACTGCCGCCGTTTCGGGCTCAGGTGCTGGTGTTTCCGGTGATCCTGTTTGCGATCATTGCGTATTTCCGGCATGCGATGAGCGAGACGGGGGCGCGATTGGAGCCTGAGCAGCTGCTGAAGAACCCGTGGTTGCTGCTGTGGACGGGGGTGACGGCTGGGTTGTCGCTGTGGCTGCTGACGACGCAGTCGCCTGTGGAGAGGTGGCTTGGGTTGGAATAGCGTGAAAGAGGTCGGGGAAAGCCTGAGGGGAGCGTCGGCGATTGCCGAGTTTACGGGTGTGAGGAGCGAGAAACTCGCGCGCGGAGTTGACTGTGGGCCGGAACTGATGCCTGTCTCTGCATGAGTGAACGCCTTGTGCCCCCTGAGACGACGAGTCTGAAAGACGACCGGGAGACTGTGAACCAGCTCAACACGGTTTACCGGCAGATGAAGGAGCAGGTTGGGCAGGTGATTGTGGGGCAGACGGATGTGGTGGAGCAGATGCTGATTGCGGTATTCTGCAAAGGGCATGCGCTGCTGGAGGGTGTGCCTGGGCTGGCGAAGACCCTGCTGGTATCGACCTTGAGCAAAGTGCTGGATTTGAGTTTCAAGCGGATTCAGTTTACGCCCGACCTGATGCCAGCGGACATTACTGGGACGGACATTCTGGAGATTGATCAGGCGAGCGGGAAGCGGAACTTCCGGTTCGTGCACGGGCCGATTTTTGCGAACATGGTGCTGGCGGATGAAATCAACCGGACGCCGCCGAAGACGCAGGCGGCGTTGCTGGAGGCGATGCAGGAGCGGCAGGTGACGGTGGGGGAGACGAGTTATCAGCTGCCGGAACCGTTTTTCGTGCTGGCGACGCAGAATCCGATTGAGCAGGAAGGGACGTTTCCGCTGCCTGAGGCGCAGTTGGATCGGTTCATGTTCAACATTCATGTGGGGTATCCGACGGCTGCGGAGGAGCAGGCGATCATTCGGCAGGTGACGGGGACGAAGAAAGTGTCGGTGGAGAAGCTGCTGGATGGGAAGACGGTGATGGAGTTGCAGGACGTGGTGAAGCGGGTGCCGGTGGCGGATCACGTGGTGGAATATGCGGCGACGCTGGTGCGTGCGACGCGGCCGAAGGAGGCGGATGCGCCGGATTTTGTGAAGGAAATGGTGGGATGGGGCGCTGGGCCGCGGGCGGGGATTTATCTGATTACGGCGGCGAAGGCGCGGGCGATTCTGCAGGGACGGTTTCATGCGACGACTGCTGATGTGCAGCACTGTGCGCTGCCCGTTCTGCGGCACCGGATTCTGACGACATTCAATGCGGAGGCGGCGGGGGTGAAGAGTGATCAGATTGTGCGGATGCTGCTGGAGCATTTCAAACCCAAGGCCGAACTTGAAGTGTGAGGCGTC
>JAIXPK010000230.1 GCA_027486335.1 Verrucomicrobiaceae bacterium
AACGGCCGGTCCGTCGTCACAATGTACTCCTTGTCCACTTTGTGACTCGGATGCGTCAGCTTCTGCGTCAGCGCCCCGTCATTCGTCATCACAATCAACCCCTCACTGTCATTGTCCAGTCTCCCCACGTAATGCAGGTGCCGGTAATGCGGCGGCAGCAGATCATACAGGGTCAGCCGCCCCTGCGGGTCCGACTTCGTACTCATCACCTTCGGCGGCTTGTAAAGCACCAGCGTCAGATGCTCCGCCGCACTCACCTCGCGCCCGTCCGCCGACACCCGGTCCCCCGGCTCAATCGAGGTCGCCAACTCCTGAATCCGACGCCCGTTCACCGTCACCCGCCCCTCCAGAATCAACGCTTCACAGGCACGGCGCGACCCCAGTCCGCACAAAGCTAGGTATCGGTTCAGTCGCATCTTGAAGAAAAGCAAACCGGGCTGGCGCAGCACCTGCAGCCAGCCCGGATAAATTCAACTGTCTCAGACTCAGGCCTCAGAGATCAGCCGTGATCTTCGGCAACCCAAGCGCACTCTGCCCCTCTTTCCACACGCCGCGCTTCTTCATCAGCTTCACGCGTTCAAAACGCTTGAGCACGCTGCGCTTGGCACCCACGGAGGCACCGCCGGACTTGAGACTGCTGTGTTGGGACATGATAAGGAAATGTGAAATTCTTCGGGGCCGTGAGCTAAGTGCCTCCCTCCAGCTTTGCAACGGAAAAATCCATCCTTCGTCACTTCAACGCCCGCGGCAACGCCTTCAACGCCGCCAGCCGCATCGCCGGATCATCCAGCAACGCACCCACCAGCGCCCCCAACTCCGGATCATCCCCCTGCACCAGCACCATCAGCGCCGCCTCCCGACGCTCCACCGCCAACCCTCCATCCCGCACCTGCTCCCTCAACCTCGGAAACGCCCGCCTGTCCCCAAACGCCACCGCCAGCCCGCTCCGCAAATCCGCAATCTCCCCAGCATGCGCCGCCGCATCCGACCGCCGCGCCAGCACGTCATCCATATTCCCCCACGCCCCGTCCCATCCCTCAGGCATCGCCACCCCCACCCGCCCACGCAATCCTTCCTGCGCCGCCTTCAACAGCTGCACCAGCCCCCCCGCCGTCTTCTCCTTACCCATCGCCCTCACAAGGTGCCCGATCCCCCCATCGCTCTCCGCCAGCCGCCGCGCCACATGCTGCGCCACTAACGCAATCTTCGACTTCCCCGCCAGCGCCAGCGCCCGCTCCGGTTCCCCGCTCACCAGCGGCTCAATCCCGTACCAGTACATCTGCGGTAAATTGTGATCCTTCCCATCCTCCCCATATCCCGTCAGCGTCTCCGCCAGCCCCCACCGCATCCCCAACGGCAACCGCTGCAATGCCGACGCCACCGCCAGCCGACCCACCCGCCCGCCTCCGTGCTTCGCATGAAACCGCTCCACCGCCGCCAGCTTCTGCTCCGCCGCCACTTCCTCCCCATCCAGCATCATCAGCAGGCTCTTCGCCGCCACCACCACATCGTCCACTTCCACAAGCCCGCCTAACTTCCCAGCACCCGCGCCCGACGCCCTCATCCCCCACAACCCCATCAGCGCTTCCCCCGTCCGCCCCGCTTTCACCATCTGCTCTCCTAACTCCCCATCCTCCGCGCCCGTCTTCCCAACCCGCGCCCGCTCCGCCATCACCCGCAGCGCCTGCCGCGCCAGCCACCCGTTCGTCCCCCGCAACGCCCCGCGCAATTCCTCACCACCCAGCTTCGCCACATCCCCCTTCCAAGGCTTCCACGTCTTCTCGTACTTCACCCGGTAAATCCGCCCATTACTCCGATCCCACACTTCCGGCTGGGTCCGGTGACACTTCTGCATGTCATACCAGTCAATGAAGTACACCGCCCCGTCCGGCCCCACCTTCAACGCCACACCCGTAAAGTTCTTGTCGTTCGCCTTAACAAAATCGGGAAGATGCTTCGCCACATAGCCCGATCCCTCCGCCACCAGTTGCTCCTGGTTGATCCGCTGGCCGTGAATGTTGAACATCATCGCCCGACCCCGGTACTCCGCCGGAAAATTGTCGCCGTTGTAAATGCACAACCCGCAATGCGCATGCCCGCCCCCAGCCTCGTCACTCACGCCATTCCCGCTATGCGGCGTATCCCCCACGTAATGCAGGTGATCCGCAATCGTCTCAATGTTCGTGTAAACATACGGATTGAAATGACCTAGCGGATTACTCTGCCGCAGATAATACCCGCCCTCGATGATATGCCAGAAATGCGGGATCACACACGCCTCGCTGAACCAGTCCCCCCGCTCGTTCCAGTCAAACCCCCACGAGTTCGACGTCCCCGACGCCCACGCCTCAAAGGTCTTCCGCTCGGGATGATAACGCCAGTAATGACAATTGATCGGCACCCGCGCCTCCTTACCAGCCCCCGGCACCCCCACAGTGCTGTGCGTGAACACGCCGTGACACCCATACAGCCACCCGTCCGGCCCCCACACAAACGAATTCAGGGTCTCATGCGTGTCCTGCCAACCCCATCCATCCAGCAGCACCTCCGGAACGCCGTCCATCCGGTCATCCCCGTCCGCATCCTTCAAATGCAGCAGATACGGAGCCGCCCCCACATACACCCCGCCCCCACCCAGCTCAATCCCGCTCACCAGATTCAACTTCTCCGCAAACACTTTGCGGGTCTCAAACTTCCCATCCCCATCCTCATCCGAAAAAATCAGGATCCGATCCTCCCCGCCGAAAATATCCGCCAATTGCGCCCCCTCCGGCCGCGCACCCCCGCCCTCCGGAGGCTTCCCCCTTCGATTCGGGTACGTCCGCCCCTCCACCACCCACATCCTCCCGCGCCCATCCCAGCAGAACGCAATCGGCTGCACCACCTCCGGCTCCGCCGCCAGCAACTCCACCCGGAATCCCTCAGGCACCGTGAACTTCGCCAGCGCTTCCTCCGGCGTCAGCAAAGGATCACCCCACACCACCCCAGCCATCCCCCACAACACAGCAGCACTTCTCAAAACATTAGTCTTCACCCCCTCGCCATGCCACACCCGCTCCCCAACGGTCAATCCATTCCCCCACGCTTCCGCGGAACATCCTCATCCCACCTCCAGCCCCGCCAGAAACTCCTCCAAATCCTCATGACGCTCCGGATCATACGCATGACTCACCAATCCCAGTCTCCTCCCCGTCGCAATGTTGTCAGGCAGGTCATCAATGTACGCAATCTCCCCAGGCTCCAGCCCTAACTCATCCAGCGCCTTCCGGTAGAACGCCTCGTCCGGCTTCATGCACCCCGCACTCCACGAATAAAACCCTCCCTGAAACCG
>JAIXPK010000267.1 GCA_027486335.1 Verrucomicrobiaceae bacterium
ATCCACCAGATGCCCCAGCTTGTCCATCGCCGCCATCGCATCATACCACGCCTCAAACTGCTTCCCTAGCTTCCCCATCGACGCCACCAGCGCCCCCACAATCAGCTCGCTCGCCACCAGCTGCCCCAGCGTCAGCTCCATCTGCACCACCAGCCATCCCCCGATCACCAGCAACGCCGTCGACGCCACCACCTCCAGCATCAGAAAACCCCCGATCTGCCGGATCAATATCCGAAAATGACTCCTCCGCGCATGCAGATAGTCCAGCGCCAGCTGATCCGCACGCTCCGACGCCAGCGCGTACCCCCCCGGCCCTTTGAAAACCGCAGGATACCTCGCCAGCTCCTCAAGCCAGTGCACCACCGCATACTTCGCACGGCTCTCCACAATGCTCGTCTTCACCGCATTCCTACCAAACCCCACCGTGATGATCACCACCCCAACCACAATGCACGCATCAAACGCCAGCAGAAACGGATGATAAAACGCCAGCACCACCATCCCAATCAACGCACTCAACACCACATTGATCCCGTCCAGCAGCAGAAACGCCGTCGTCTTCTGCACCGTCACAATATCCAGAAACCGATTCATCAGCTCCGGCGCATGCATCCCATCATAACTCTTCACCTCCACCCGCGGCAGCCGATACGACAAATCAGCCGTCAGCCGCACAAACAACCGCCGCTGAATCACATCACTCAAATAATACTGCAACCCCCTCACCGTCGCCCCGATCGCCAGACACACCAGCAACGCAATCGCCAGCGCCACCACCGCCTGAATCAGCTGCCCCTGCCCGCCAAACGATAAATTACTAACCAGCGCATTCACCGCCAGCGGCGCAGCCAGATACAGAATCCCCGTCACCAGACTGTAAACCACTATCGATGTGATGTCCGGCACCTCCGCCCTCAATAACCCGAAAAACCGCCGCCACGGCGCCACTTCCTCATGACCACCACCATGCCCTCCATGCCCTCCATGCCCGCCATGCCCGCCATCGCTCTCTCCCGTCCCGTAATGCACCCGGTCCCTCCCGCTCGCAGGCTCCGCCGGCCGCTCCGCATGCACCATCCCAAACTCCACAATCTCGTCCGTCCCACCACACCCCAGAATCTCCGCCAGTTTCCGCCGCCCCACTACCATCCGGTCCCCAGCATTCCCATTCCCCGCCAGCCTCACCCGAAACCACGACGCCCCCGTCACCACCACCCACCGGCCCTGCGCCGGACTCCACGCCACTAACGGTAAATCATGACGCGCCTGCCACACCGCATCCGCCACCGTCAGCCGCACCGGCTCCACCCTCAACCCGCTCCGCGCCCCCGCATCCACCAGCATCTCCATCGGCTCACGCTCGCCAACTGCCGCATTCTCCAGCGACTGCTTCACCCGCACATGGTCAAACTCCGTGTCCGTCAGCACCGCAAGATCCCGCAGCAATAACAATAATGCCTCGGAACGTCCCGCCTCCGGCGGCAGCACTGTACCTGAAACTCGGGAAGGACGATGGGCAGGCATGGATTAACGATTGGCACTTCCTATACGCACGCATGTAACCGCCGGACGAGACCTAAATCAATCTTCATCATCTCCCCCCGCACATTGGACAGCCCCCCGATCCCGTGCTCTCCATCCCCCCATGAAGTCCCTGACGGCCCTCGCCCTGTCCATCGGACTGGCCTCCACACCCTCGCTCTCCAGCTGCCGCAGCTCCACCTCCGGCTCCATCAGCGGGTACCTACCCCAGCGCGTCAACCTCACCACCCGCCCATGGTTCCCCCCCATCGTCCGCCAGGAAAGCTTCTCCTGCGCCCAGCACGCAGGCCTCTACTACACCCTCGGCGCAGAAATCGCCAGATCCCGCAGCACCACCGCCAGCTCACCAGCCCTCCGCCTCTCCCCCTCACACGCCTACCTCCTCCTCGCCGACTCCTCCTCCAGACGCTCCCACTTAATCGATGGCTGGATCCTTGCCGCCGACTCCGGCGTCCCTCTCGAATCCGACCTCCCAAGGCCCTCCCCAACCCTCATGAGCGGCTTCGACAAATACCGCCGCGCCCTCCTCAATCGCGCCCAATCATGGCAGGTCCTCCCGCTCACAGACGAGCCCTCACTCAATAAGGCTCTCCAGCTCCTCGCCGACCAGCACCCGCTCACCACCGAATTCCCCATCAACGGCGCAAAAGTCCTCCCCCTCCATGCTGGCACACCCTCCGGCTGCCGCGCCATCGTCTCCTCATGGGGCTCGTCAGGCCCCGGCCACGCCATAGTCTACGCAGGCTTCGACCAATCCATCGGCCGCGACTGCAATGGCGACGGCCAAATCACCTCCGACATCGACATCACCGGCGATGGCCTCATCACCCTCGCCGATCGCGAACGCGGCGCCTTCCTCGCCGTCAACCCATGGGGCCGCTCGTGGGGCGACCGCGGCATGGCATGGGTCCTCTTCAGAGATCACGCCATCGACCGCTGGCCATGGTCCCATTACGTCGCCACTGTGCAACCAGCTCCCCCCCGGCCTCCACGCACCATGCTCAAAATGTCGCTGCACTGCTCCGACCGCTCAGCACTCTGCATCGCCGCCGGCACACCAGACCGCCCGCACCTCTGGCACCCGCTCCTCTTCCGCTCCTCCCCCGCACCCCAGCAACCCGGCAACAACGTCTGGGAAGCCTTCGCTCGTCTCCATCACAACGGCCCTCACATCAGCAAGGGCCCCCTCGGCTCCTCCAGCGGCCAACCCGTCGAACTCGGCTTCCTCCTCCCCGACAACTTCCCAACCACCCGCTGGTCGCTCTCCCTCTCCCCAATCAACGGCACCCATCTCTCCGGCCAACTCCACGCCGCCTCCATCGTCCACCTCTCCAGCGACGGCCGCATCACCCGCGAATTCCCCCTCCCCAACCTCCCAGCCAAGCTCCCGCCCCTCGGCACCACATGGCTTTCCAATCCCTCCCGCTAATCAACCCGCCCCCTCTCCCACTCCCATGAGCCTCCCACGCTTCTACGTCCACCCCGCCAATTGCGACCCCGAAGAAATCCACCTCGACGAGGCCGAATGCCACCACGCTCACGAGGTCCTCCGCCTCCGCGAAGGCACCCGCGTCGTCGTCTTCAACGGCGTGGGCACCGAATGGACCGCCGAGATCACCCACGCCTCCAAACGCGAAACCATCCTCCGCACCATCCATTCCCACCGCTCCCCGGCCCTGCCCGCACGCATCACCCTCGCCCAGGCCATCCCCAAAGGCAAAAACATGGAACTCATCCTCCAGAAAGCCACCGAACTCGGAGCCGCCGAAATCATCCCACTCATCAGCGAACGCACCATCGTCCGCCTCGACGCCTCCGAACGCGCCGACCGCCGCGACAAATGGCAGCGCACCACCATCGAAGCCTGTAAACAATGCGGCCAAAACTGGCTCCCCACCGTCCATACCCCCGTCTCCATGGACCAATTCATCGCCTCCTCCCCACACGCAGACCTCAAACTCATCGCCGCCATCGACCCAGACGCCCGCCGCCTCAAATCCATCCTCGCAGACGCCGCCGCCACCTCCCCCAATCCAATCACCAACGCCCTCGTCCTCATCGGCCCAGAAGGCGACTTCACCCCAGCAGAATACGGCCTCGCTCGCTCCCAAGGCTTCCTCCCCCTCAGCCTCGGCCCCATCATCCTCCGCACAGAAACCGCCGCCATCTACACCATGAGCATCCTCGCCCACGAACTCATGTAACCCCCAACATTCCACCACCCCTTCATCACCCCCTCCACCCTTCATACTTCTCACTTCTCACTTCTCCCCCCCTTTCCCACAAACGAAACAGCCTCTCCCTTCATCAGGAGAGGCTGTCGCGCATTCTACAGGATTACCCCGCAGCAAAAATCAGGAAATCGGCCCTGGCGGACGAACTGGCTTCGTCGGCTTGTTGCCTCCCGTATTCTCATTAGGATTGTTCGGCTTGGACGGGTTTGGATCATACGCATCAGGGATGCCGTCACCATCCTTGTCCCCAGGACGAGGCTGGCCAGGCGCATACCCAACCCCACCACCAGGCGTGATCAGGTAAATCCCACCCACTCCAGGCTGCATCAGACCGAAGTCCCACGTGAAATCCTCTTCCTTCACAGGCTCCACCGGAACCTTGCCCTTGCCAGTCGCCACAGGCTCTTTGCCCGTCGGCACCACGCCCTTGCCAGCACCAGCAGTCACACTGCCGTACTTCGCAGCAATCAGGCTCGCCGACTCAGGCGATGTCTGCACCGCACAGTTGATGATGCTCGCCACCTCTTCAGGTGCAGCATCCGCAGCCGTCGTCACAATCTGAACAACCATGTCCTTGTCAGCCTTCGAAGCAGAAATGGCAGCCTTCACAATCTCGCACGAGCACTTCGGCGACGCCGAAACAAGCTCAGCAACAACCTTCAGCGTGCTATCAGGATTCGCGCCAATGGCCTTCGCCACTTTCTTGGCCTCTCCGCCACAGTCGGCAGCCACCGCGCTGGCAGGGGCACCAAGAGAAAGCGCCACCATCGCAGCAACTCCAGCGAAGCTCATTGTGAGTCTGGATTGGTTCATTTAGGATTTGGGTTGGGTTGGAAATTCGACTGGCAGCCACCAAGGGACACCGATACACCCCACCAACTACTAGAGCTCCCCCTCCCAGTCCAGCAGAAAGTAGCAACTCACCAGAAATTTTTCGCCTGACAAACCCCTCCCTCGCTCCAACCCGGCAACCCATCTCCCCTCCCGTGTCCGCCTCCCGTCTCCTCCTCAGCACCACGCTCCTCGCCGCCGCCCTCCTCTCCCCCGCCAACTCCCTCGCCGGCCAACTCGTCGTCCTCGGCGACAGTCTCTCCAAAGAATACCAGGTCACCTTCCTCGGCATCGGCGGCGCCCCAAACGCAGCCCACATCCGCAATTGGTGCGAAATCCTCGACAACCGCCGCCACGACGACTTTAACATGGGCAGCTTCAGCGCCTTCGCCGACTCCCGACTCACCGGCCACGCCCTCAACTGGTCCATCCCAGGCTCCCTCGCCGCCGACTGGGCCAGCACCCTCGCCAACCCCGCCGCCATCCCCAACGATCTCAATTCCCAACTCCGCTCCGAAGCCGCTCGCGTCGTCATCTGGCTCGGCGGCAACGACGTCCGCATCAAATACGAAGACCTCTACAACGGCAAACCCGCCGCCCCATGGATCGACTCGGTCGCCTCCGACATCGAATCCGTCATCCAATTCGTCCGCTCCCGCCACCCCACCATCCCCCTCGTCGTCTGCGGCGTCCCCCACCTCGGCGGCACCCCCAGCAAAAACAACGCCCACCCGTACGACGCCATCAAGACCACCCGCGTCACCGCCGCCCTCGACGCCCTCAACCTCCGCATCCACAAGGCCGCCACCACCGCTCACGCCGGCTACGCCGACGTCTACTCCATCACCCGCGACCTCGTCACCGCACCCCGCTGGGTCACCGGCGGCTTCCGCATCGAAAAACGCGAAAGCAGCTCCGGCGACCCCGCCTCACTCTTCCTCGGCGACGGCTTCCACCCCAACTGGCCCATCCAGGCCGTCTTCGCCCAGTACATCCTCGACGCCTTCAACTCCCTCGAAAACTCCCGCATCCCGCGCCTCTCCAATCGCGAAATCGTCGGAGCTATCCTCGGCCAGTCCACCGACCTCACCCTCAACCAATGGGCCCGCGGCTACGACATTGCCGACGGCGACCGCGGCTGGGCCGATGACCCCGACGGCGACGGTCTCCGCAATCTCGTCGAATTCGCCTTCGACCTCGACCCCGTCCGCAAGGACCGCCACCTCCTCCCTCAGCCCTGGATCGAAAACACCGGAGCCAACGGCCCGCGCCTCGCCCTCTCATGGCAACCGCGCGACCCCACCAACTCCACGTGGGCCAGGATCACCATCCAGGAATCCGCCGACCTCAAATCATGGTCCGATGTCCCCCCATCCGCCACCTTCAACCCCGGCGGCGGGGTCCGCACCGTCCGCCGCTACCCAGGCCCCGACGGCCGCATCGCCCTCCGCTTCTCCATCCAGGCGCTCCCCTGACGCCTCCCCTCACAGGAAGAACAGCTCGATCACCAGAATCGCCACGATGTTCACCACCTTGATCATCGGATTGATCGCCGGCCCCGCCGTGTCCTTGTAAGGATCACCCACCGTGTCGCCAGTCACCGCCGCCTTGTGCGCGTCACTGCCCTTCCCGCCATGGTTGCCTTCCTCAATGTACTTCTTCGCATTGTCCCACGCACCACCAGCCGACGTCATCGAGATCCCCACAAACAACCCCGTCACGATCGTCCCCATCAGAAAACCACCCAGAGCTTCCCGCCCAAGCTGCGGAATCGCCGCCACCGCCAGCACCCCAGCCACCGGCAACAGCGCCGGCAGCACCATCTCCCGCAACGCCGCCTTCGTCACAATATCCACACACGCCGCATACTCCGGCTTCTGCTCCCCAGTCAAAATCCCCGGGAACTTCGCAATCTGCCGCCGCACCTCCACCACCACCGCCCCAGCCGCCCGACCCACCGCACTGATCCCCATCGCGCTGAACAAAAACGGCAGCAGCCCGCCAAGGAACATCCCAATGATCACCCGCGGATCCTTCAGCGAAAATTCCACACTCTCCCCAGCCAGCAGCTTGCCCGCCGCCCGCAGCTTGTCCTCCAGCTCCAGGTAGTAAGACCCGAACAACACCAGCGCCGCCAGCCCCGCCGAAGCAATCGCATACCCCTTCGTCACCGCCTTCATCGTGTTCCCCACCGCATCCAGCGCATCCGTCCGCTCCCGCACACTCTCAGGCAACCCGCTCATCACCGCAATCCCGCCCGCGTTGTCCGTGATCGGCCCGAACGCATCCAGCGAAATAATAATCCCAGCCATGCTCAGCATGCTCATCACCGCCGTCGCCACCCCGAACAAATCCCCCCACGCATAACTCAGCCAGATCGACACCGCAATCAGCAGCACCGGCAGCGCCGTCGCCATGTTCCCCACCGCAATCCCCGCAATGATGTTCGTCGCATGCCCAGTCTCCGACGCCTTCGCAATGTTCCGCACCGGCGCATACGCCGTCGAAGTATAGTAATTCGTGATGAACACCGCCCCGAACGTCATCAGCAAACCCACCAGCGCACTCCCGTAAATTCCCGCCTGCGTGTACACCTTCCCGCCAATCTCCACCGTCGCCGGCAGCAGCGCCGTCGTCGCCGGCCAGTACAGCAGCGCCGACAGAATCCCCGACACAATCACGCCCTCAATCAACACCCGATCCGCCCGACCCGACGCCGCCCGCAGATTCACATAAAGCACCCCCAGCACCGCCGTGATGATCGAGATTCCCCCGATCGCAAACGGATACACCAGCCCGCCTTCAACCCCCTTCAGCTGCAGCGTACTGATCAGCAGCGCCCCGATCAGGCTCACCGCATACGTCTCAAACACGTCCGCCGCCATCCCCGCACAATCCCCCACGTTGTCCCCCACGTTGTCCGCAATCGTCGCCGGATTCCGCGGGTCATCCTCGTTCAGATTCGATTCCACCTTCCCCACCAGATCCGCACCCACATCCGCCGCCTTCGTATAAATCCCCCCGCCCAATCGCGCAAAAACCGAAATCAGACTCGCCCCCAGCGCCAATCCCACAAGGCTGCTCACCGCTTCTCCAGTCCCGTGCGGCCGCATCACCGCAAAAAACCCACCCACACTCAACAGCGCCAACCCCACCACCAGCAAACCCGTCACCGCCCCACCATTGAACGCAATCCGCAGCGCCCCTGCCTCGCTCTCCGACGCCGCCTGCGTCGTCCGCACGTTCGCCAGCACCGCAATCCGCATCCCTATATACCCAGCCGCCAGCGAACACACCGCACCAGTCACAAACCCCAAGGGCAACGGAGCCGACCGCTTCCACGCAAACAAAAGCACCGTAATCACCGCCGCAATCACCCCCACCGCCACCACCTGCCGGTTCAAATACGCCCTCGCCCCCTCCTGCACCGCCCCAGCCACCTCAATCATCCGCGCATTCCCAGGCGACGCCGCCCGAATCCGCGTAATCAGCCAGAACGCCACCAGCAGGCCAAAGACCGCCAGCACCAGCGCCAGCGCGATGCCGTTGTGAAGAAGAAACTCGGATGCTGCAATAATCATGGTCGTGCCGGACTGCGGGGAGCCAGGTGAAAGTTAAGATTCGGGGAGGGGGCGGCGATTTTATCGGTCACCCCCACCCGCGCAACTGTTGATTTTCTGCCATTCGCGGAACCTCCCGCCTCCCCTCGCCACCCTCACAGCCGAACCAGCCCCCCAACCAGCCTCCCGCGGCCCCGAACCACCGGCCCCTAATCATCCATAACGCTCCCCTTCATCCATCCCTACCCCTCCCCCGGATGCCCCTTCTTCACCCGGAAACACGGCCCCGCCAACGCCGCCATCCCACCCGCCGGATGCAGGAAATACTTTCTCCAATCTTCGCATCCAGCGCAACCGCTCGCCGCACCCGCACCGTTTGTCATCCGCTGCCAGGTTGGCAGAACATCTCAAAACTACCAATACCTAAATCATATGAAAACAATCCTCCTCCTCTCCGCCATCGCCGCTGCCTTCCAGTTCAGCGCCATCACCGCCTCCGCGGACGAAAAGCAAACGGTGGTCGAAATCGCCGCCGGTAATAAGGACTTCTCCACGCTCGTCGCCGCAGTGAAGGCCGCCGGTCTCGCCGAAACCCTCTCCGGTAAAGGCCCTTTCACCGTCTTCGCCCCAACCAACGAAGCCTTCGCCAAGCTCCCTAAGGGCACCGTCGAAGACCTCCTCAAGCCAGAAAACAAGGCCAAGCTCGCCGCTATCCTCACCTATCACGTCGTCGCCGGCAAGGTCCTCGCCAAAGACGTCAAGGCTGGTGACGTGAAGACCGTCAACGGCGCTTCCGCCAAGATCGTCACCGAAGGCGGCGTCACCATCGCAGGTGCCAAAGTCGTCACCACCGACATCGTCGGCAGCAACGGCGTCATCCACGTCATCGACTCCGTCATCCTGCCACCAGCCAAGTAATCCCCCCACACGATAGTCTGTCCCCACAACAGGCGGAACGGTTCACCCGTTCCGCCTGTTGCCTTTTCCACCCATCGCCTCCCAGCAACCCCTCCCCCAACCCGCCCCCTCCCCACGCGCCATCTCCGTACCAGCTAGCCGAAGGCTCTGGACTGCTGTCAGCATTACAGCTCTCCCTGCGCACGGAGTGCGCCTGCCAGCCTCTCCCCACAAGCCCGGCTCCGCGAGGCTCCGTACTCGCGCCTCTCCCCACAAGAGCGCCGCAGGCTCTGGACTGCTGGGAGAATCACAGCTCTTTCTGCGCACGGAGTGCGCCTGCCCGCCCCTCCCAACAAGCCCGGGTCCGCGAAGCTCCGTACTCGCACTCTCCCCACAAGAGCGCCGCAGGCTCTGGACTGCTGGGACAATCACAGCTCTCTCTGCGCACGGAGTGCGCCTGCCCTCCCCTCCCAACAAGCCCGGGACCGCGAGGCTCTGTACTCGCACTCTCCCCACAAGAGCGCCGCAGGCTCTGGACTGCTGGGAGAATCACAGCTCTCCCTGCGCACGGAGTGCGCCTGCCAGCCTCCACCCCACCAACCCTCCGCGTCTTCACGTCATCGCGCGAGACACCCCTCTCCGACCCAGCCCCCCTCCCAACAAGCCCCATCTCAAATCTCAAATCCCCCTCCCCACCGGCACCCTCAGAGCCTTTTCAGCCGGAATATAACCGGACTTTTCCTGTCCCCCTTGTACGCCTCTGCCCGGCCTTGGAGATCGACCAACTGTTCCCTCTGCTCGGGAGTCATTCTCTTGTAACCCTCGCTATTTAGGATTCTATCCGGAGCTTTTGCAATTCGAATGCGTCTGGAGTCGTCCACTTGTTCATCATAACCTTTGGGCGGAGAGACAAAAACATGAATGGAAATAGCTTTTAAGCCTGGGATTTCAAATTCTCCATTAGGAGCGAGCGATTGTAATTTCAGAGGCGACTCATGTGGTGCCATAAATGACCAGGAACAGCTGATATCCGCACCAACTACCGGCTGATCGAACTGGTCCAAGACCTGCCCGAAAAACTCTACGGGTGTATCCATCAAGACCTCTAGTTCATCCATCGTCGGCACTGATTCCGTCTGACGCATTCTTCGCAAGAGTCGTTCCTTGTCCTCGACCGTCAGCACGTAACCTTCGGCCAACCGCGCCTTTTCCTGATGAGAAAGCACAGAACTAAAATCCGGCTCCCCCCGATTGGATTGTGCCGCCGGCGCCGAAAACGAGGCAGGCTGAACATCCACACTGGCTGCCCCCGTTTCCGTTCCAGCCATTGGTTTGGTTGCGGGTGCTTGCGATGATCCGCCACGCATAATGCCATAGCTCGCGAATGCCGCCAGTAGCAAAGCGATTCCAATGAGGACTTTCTGGTTCATGGTGCCTTTTTTCCTGTTAGTTTCCATTCATCCCACAATTGAGTGATCTGGAAGCGCGGAACCGTCATGGCGTTGGCCATCGTTCCTTCACCATAACACCGTCCCTGAATCACGCCAGAGAGAATTCACCACCTGTTTCACCCCCTCGTTCGCTAGTCATTAATGACCCCTTTCAGGAACTCCGCCCAGCACCAGACCTGTACCCCAGCGAACTCGCCCTCCACCCCATCCACTCCCCCCCTCTCCCCACAAGCCCCTTCGGCCCTTCGTGCGAGACCCCTTCTCCCAACACGCCAATCTCACTTCTCACTTCTCACTTCCCTTCCCCCCCTCCCAACAAGCCCCCTCTCAAATCTCTCACTTCTCACTTCTCACTTCTCACTTCCCTTCCCCCCTCAGCACGACGTCGGCACCCGCCGCGCCACCTTCACCGTGTGCGGCACCGCCGCCGCCACAATCTTCAGACACTCCACCGCCCCGCTCGGCTTCCCCGGCAGCGTAATCACCAGCGCATCATCCACCACCGCCGCCAGACTCCGCGACAGAATCGCATTCGGCAGCGACGCGAACGACACCATCCGCATCGCCTCCCCGAACCCCGGCAGCTCCACCCGCATCATCCCACGCACCGCCTCCGGCGTCACATCCCGCGGCCCGATCCCCGTCCCGCCAGTCGTCAGCACCAGCTCACAACCCTGTGCAATGAACGACCGCACCGCCGCCTGAATCGCCTCCAGATCATCCGGCACCAATCCCTCCGCCATCACCACCCAGCCTAACCCCTCCACCGCCTGCCGCACCGCCGGGCCGCCGAGGTCATCATAAGCTCCCGCCGCCGCGCGGTCGGAAATTGTCAGTATCCCGCAGGGTATCATAATCGTCTCCTTTCCTCACAACACCCGCCGCAGCACCGTGTCGTCCAGACACCGGGGATCCGTCTCCGGATAATCCAGCGTGCAATGCAATCCCCGGCTCTCATGCCGCGACTGCGCACTATCCACAATCAGCGCCGCCACCTGCACCAGATTCCGCAACTCCAGCAGCTCCGGCGTGATCTTGAAATTCCAGTAAAACTCCTGCACCTCCCGCTGCAGATTCCTCAGCCGCGTCGCCGCACGCTGCAGCCGCTTCGTCGTCCTCACAATCGACACATAATCCCACATCAGCCGCCGGATCTCGTCCCAGTTGTGATAAATCACCACCAACTCATCCACGTCCGTCACATTCCCCGCCCGCCACGCCGGAATCACCGGAGCCACCCCCGGCACCTGCCCTAGCGGACTGCGCCGCACCATGTCCACCACCGCACGCCGCCCCACCACCGCTCCCTCCAGCAGCGAATTGCTCGCCAGCCGGTTCGCCCCGTGCAACCCCGTGCATCCCACCTCCCCCACCGCATACAACCCTCGCAGGCTCGTCGATCCATTCACATCCGTCCGCACACCCCCACATTGATAGTGCGCCGCAGGCACCACCGGAATCGGCTCCTTGGTAATATCAAGCCCCGCCTCGAGACACGTCTGGTAGATATTCGGAAACCGCTCCCGCAGAAACGCCTCATCCTTCGACCGCATGTCCAGATAAACACATGGATTACCCGTCCGCTTGATCTCCCGGTCAATCGCCCGTGCCACAATATCCCGCGGTGCCAGCGATCCCCTCACATCATACTTCTGCATGAACTCCTTCCCGTCCGCTCCTATCAGAACCCCGCCCTCCCCTCGCATCGCCTCCGTAATCAGAAAATTCTTCACCGACGGATGATACAGACACGTCGGATGAAACTGCACAAACTCCATGTTCGCGATCGTCGCCCCTGCCCGCCACGCCATCGCCACCCCGTCACCCGTCGCAATCGCCGGATTCGTCGTGTACTGATACACCCGCCCGCAACCCCCGGTCGCCAGCACCACCCTATCCGATCGGAACGTGATCACTTCCCCGCTCCGCTCATTCAGCACATAAAGCCCCAGCACCCGATCCTCCGTCGCATACCCTAGCTTCCCAGCCGTGATCAGATCGATCGCAAAATGCTCCTCGAAAAACTCGATCCCCGCCGTCTCCCGCGCCCGCTCCAGCAACCGCTCCGCAATCTCCCGCCCCGTCGTGTCCTCGTGATGCAGAATCCGCCGCCGCGTGTGCCCGCCCTCACGCCCCAGATTCACCACCCGGTTCTCACCCTCTCCACTCCCGTCAAACCGCACCCCCAGCTCAATCAGCTCCGCCATCCGCGCCGGCCCCTCCTCCACAATCGTCCGCACCACCTCCTCCCGGCACAACCCAGCCCCCGCATCCAGCGTGTCCGCCACATGCAGCTCAAAACTGTCATCCTCCCCCATTACACACGCCACCCCTCCCTGCGCCCACGCCGTATTCGACTCCCCAGCCCCCTTTTTCGACAACACCGCCACCCGCCCGTGCCGCGCCGCGTCCAACGCAAACGACAACCCGGCAATCCCGGTTCCAACCACGACAAAATCAAAGGCAACCATGTGTGTTTCTTAGAACCGCCACCATGCCCCGCCTCCCCACCTTGCAATCCCGGATTTCACCCGCACTTCAACCCATCACCCGCTCCCCCAAGCTCGCCGCCATCGCCCGAATCCCCGCCACCACCCCGCTCACGGTCTCCTCCAAGGTCGACGTCCCCGCCGTCACCCCCACCAGCTCCACACCCTCAAACCACTCCGCTCGCAAATCCGCCGCCGTCTCCACCTGCCACGCCACCCTCCCCAATCGCCGCGCCGTCTCCACCAGCTGCCTCGTGTTGTTGCTGTGCCGCCCCCCCACCACAATCACCACCTCGTTCCCCTGACACAACTCCTCCAATGCCGTCTGCCGGTCCTTCGTCGGCTGACACACCGTATCCCGAAACTCCACCTCTGACCCCGGCCTCGCCCGCCGCAACGCCGCAACCAATCCCTCCACATATCGCTTCGGCTGCGTCGTCTGGCTCACCACCCCATACCGCTCCGCCTCAGGCAATCGCGCTAGGTCCGCCTCCGTCTCCACCACCGTCGCCCCCGGAAAATCCCCAGTCAATCCCCTAACTTCCACATGCCCAGCCGTCCCGATCACCACGGGATGACACCCCGCAGCCACCAGCACCGCCAGCGCCCGATGCGCCCGCTTCACCAGCGGACAAGTCGTGTCCACCACTTGGTAACCCGCCGCCTCCCATCCTCCACGCACCCCATCCGACGCCCCATGCGCCGTGATCATCACCCGCTCCGTGCCGCTCTCCCCCACCGCCTCCAGCCGCCCACGCCTCACCCCCAATCCCCTCATCCGCTCCTCCACCACAGGATTGTGCACCAGCTCCCCTAACACCGTCAACGGCCCCGCCCCAGCCGCCTCCTCCGCCGCCTTCAACGCATCCCTCACCCCGAAACACATCCCGTAATGCTTCGCTAAAGTAATCTTCATGCTCATTTCATTCTCATGGTTGGTTGTTATTGCTTTGCGTGACAAAGTTTGCGCCCAAAAAAACCCTCACTCCCTCGCCTGCCTCACAATCGCCTCAAGTATCCCCAGATAACGCGTGAACGCCTCCCGCCCAGCCTCCGTCAGCGCATACCTCGTCTGCGGCCGATGCTTCATCTCCCGCGTCTCCGACACATACCCAGCCTTAAACAAACTCCTCAGATGCGTGATCAGATTCCCGTCACTCATCCCCAGCTCCGCCTTCAAATCCTGAAACGCCCATTCCGCTCGCCCCGCTAGCAGCGTCATGATCGCCAGACGCCCCTTCTCGTGGATCGTCTTATCTATCTGGGAAAAATCAATCATGCCCCTCCCGCCTTGTCTGCCCGGCTCGCCCGCGACGCAACAAAAACCGCCGCGGCATACACCACGTGAAACATCCCGAACGTCACCGCCATGCTCCCCACCGCCGCCGCATGCCCCGCACC
>JAIXPK010000464.1 GCA_027486335.1 Verrucomicrobiaceae bacterium
GAAAACGACCCTCGGGCAGGGACCCGGGAACCCTCGGGCCCCCTTCGAGTCAGGGCTCAGAGCGCCGGCGTCACCCGCCCAAGCAGGTCAAATCCAGACCAAACACGGACACCGTTGGTCTCCCCGAAGATGTCTGTCTTCTTGCCCCTCGAACAACGATGTCCGCGTTTAGTCTGGATTTCGCCCCCCCTAAGAGGTCTGTCTTCTTGCACTCACCGCGGTCGGTCCCACCTCAACGCGCCCTGTCCACGCCCAGCAACCCCGGTCGATCGCCACCTCCGAGTCCCCCCGAAGAGGCCTGTCTACTTGCACACACTGCGGCCGGTCCCACCTCAATCCGCCCTGCCCGCGACCAGCGCCCCAGTCGCCGACCGCATCCGCACACACCACAGAGGCCTTTCCACTTGCTTCACGCCACGACGAACACCCCTATCGTCGGCCATCTCATCCCCAGCGCACCCCACCCGCAGCAATGCTGCTGGATTCCCGCCGGGAGCCGTTCTAAGGCTCACCGATGAGTTGGATCGCTGAACTGGAATCGTTGCTGCCGGACAAGGTCTCCCGCACCCCTCAGGACCTCGCCCGCTGCGCTTCGGACAAATGGTTCGCATCAAAAGAACCGGACGCCGTCGTCTTCGCCGAATCCGCGGCCGACGTCAGCGCCGTTATGACTCTCTCCGCACGGCACAAAATCCCCGTCACCGTCCGCGGCGGCGGGGTCGGCTACGTCGGCGGCTGCGTCCCCATCAACGGCGGCATCGTCCTCGCCATGGAACGCATGAACCGCATCCTCGAAATCAACCCCGCTGACGGGGTCGCCGTCGTCCAGCCCGGCGTCATCACCGGCGAACTCCAGGAAGAAGTCCGTAAACTCGGCTGGTACTACCCCCCCGACCCGGCCAGTCTCCGCGAATGCTCCCTCGGCGGCAATGTCGCCACCAACGCCGGCGGCCCTCGCTGCCTCAAATACGGGGTCACCCGCCACTACGTCCTAGGCCTCGAAGTCGTCCTCCCCAACGGCTCCATCATCAACGCCGGCGGCCGCTGCCACAAAAACCGCCAGGGCTTCGACCTCACCGGGCTCTTCGTCGGCAGCGAAGGCATGCTCGGCATCGTCACCGAAATCACCCTCCGCCTCATCCCCCACCCCCAGGCCCGCGCGATCGTCGGTGCCACCTTCCGCACCTTCGCAGAAGCCGCCGCCGCCGTCCAACTCATCCTCGGCTCAGGCTTCCTCCCCTCAGCCCTCGAAATCACCGACAGCTTCACCCTCAACGCCGCCCGTGAATACCTCGGCCCAGACCGAATCCCGCCAGGCGAAGCCCACCTCCTCGCAGAATTCGACGGCTCCGCCGCCGGCGTCGGCACCGAACTCCGCGAAGTCACCCGTCTCCTCCGCGCCAACGGAGCCATCAGCATCAAACCCGGCACCACCGACCCCGAAATCGAAGCCTTCTGGCAGATGCGCCGCGAATTCTCCTACAGTCTCCGCCACACCGGCCTCACCAAACTAAACGAAGACGTCGTCGTCCCCCGCAGCCGGCTCGTCGACCTCGTCGAATTCGCCGCCTCCCTCCAGATCCGCAGCGGCTTCCCTGTCGCCTGCTTCGGTCACGCCGGCGACGGCAACATTCACGTCAATATCATGGTCCCAGACATGAAGGACCCGGATCAGCGCGCCCGCGCAGACGTTGCCCTCGACGATCTCTTCCGCCACGTCCTCAGCCTCGGCGGCGTCATCAGCGGCGAACACGGCATCGGCATCGCCAAAAAACGCTGGTTCCCCGACGCCGTCAACGACGCCGGCCGCGCCCTCCATCAGGCCGTCAAAAACGCCCTCGATCCCAGCCGCCTCCTCAACCCAGGCAAATTCCTCGGCTGACCCGGAACGCGGGACCCGCACCACCGCGGGCCCCGCCTCACCCCCTCACTTCGCAAAGTTAGGGTGCTGCGGGTCGCCCATCGATTCCAGATAGGCTATCAGATCCAGAATCTCGTCCTCGCTGAACGTGTTCAGCAGTCCCGGCGGCATGATCGAAACCTTCGACAGCTCGCGCGACTTGATATCCGCCTTGCTGATCGTCGTCGTCGCCGGATCAAACGGATTCGGAATAATCACCACCTTGTCCGCCGTCTCCTGCTTGATCCTACCAGCCTCGCTCTTCCCGTCCTTCAGCGTGAACACCGTGCTCGTGTACTGCTCCGACACCACCTTCGACGGCTCCGTGATCGCCTCCAGAATGTCCTCGCGCTTGAACCGCGTCGCCACATTCGTCAGATCAGGAGCCACCGCCCCGCCGAAATCGCCGTACCGGTGGCAAAGCGCACACTGCGCCAGTTCGAACCCGGCCTTGCCCCTGGCAAAGTCCCGCCCCTTCGACGCCTTGCCCAGCAGCGGCTTCAGATCCGCCGTCGTCCACTCCTTCACAAATGCCCGTGGCACCACCGGCGGCCGCTCCAGCGCCGGCAGTTTGCTCAAATCCCCCAGCGCCGCCACTTCCTCAGGCGTCATCGTGCTCAGCGCATCCTCACGCGCCTGCTTCAGGAAATTCTGATAGCTAGCCCCGTTGTTGTACCGGATCCCCGCATCCGTGAACCACTGCGTCACCGCTAGCGGATGCTCCGCCACCGCCCCAGTGCTCCACCACGAGAAGTAATCACGCCGCAACTCAGGATTCCATCCATCCTTCACCACCCGCAGCGAAACCGCATACGTCACCTGCTCCTCCTGCGTCGCCGCACTCTTCAGCAACGCCACCGTCCTCGCCACCGCCTTCGGCGCATTCAACGCCAGCAGCACCTGACACAATTCCCGGTTCAACTCCGCCGTCTTCGCAGGATACAACCGGTCCACATCCACCAGCAGCTTCGCCGCCACATCACCGCCCGGCACTCCCTGACGCGCCATTGACACCTGCACCACCCGCAGCTTCGCCAGCAGTTGCTCCTCGCTCAACCCAGCCGACGGGAACCCCGCCAGCGCTGCCATAATCGCAGGCTGCGTCTCCTTCCCTCCCAACCGCGCCAGCGCCAGCAGCGCCGTAAACGCCGCCTCCGGCCGCTTCTCTCCTAGCGCTTTCGCCTGCCATTCACTCACTGGATTCCGTTCCACCGCCATCCGCGCCGCATACCGCACAAACCGGTCCGCATGCCCGAGATGCGGCCACGCAAACGCCACCGCCGCAGGATCAGGCTTCACATTGTACGCCTCCAGTTCCTTCCTCAATCCCCGCGCCTCGCTCCCCGCCGCATCATGCAGCTTGGCCGCCCCCAGCACCGCCGCAGGCTCGTTCCCCCGATAACTCACCCGGAACAAATCCGCCTGCGTTCCGCGACCGCCCACCGTGAAATACAGTGACCCATCCTCGCCCACTAGCGCATCTGTCAGATTCAACGGCACCTTCCCCTGCGCACTGTGCAGCGACTTCGGTGCCACGAAATTCTCCCACGTCCCGCGGTAGCTCGCCCCCGCCGGTGCCAGATGCACCGCAATCAGCCGCCCGTACGTCCAGTCGCAGATGTACATCGCCTTCTGGTACTTCTCCGGAAACTTCGCCCCAGTCCCGAACACCGTCCCCGTCGGACACCCGATCCCGATGTTCACCGACGCCGGCAAACCGTCCGCATAGTACTCAGGCCACTTCGCACTCCCCTCACGGAATCCATGATCCCCACCGCGCACCGCATGGAACACCCGCACCGGACGGTACCACGGACTCCCCCAGTCGTACTCCATGTCACTATCAAATCCGAACAGCTCGCCATCCGCGTTGAACGCAACGTCGTAATCATTCCGCTGACCCGCCGAAAACAACTCCGCGTTCTTCCCGTCCAGATCTATCCGCGCCACATACCCGCCCGGAGGCTGCTTCCCGGCCCCGAACCCGTTCCCGTCCTCCATCCGCCGGATCGCCAGATCATCACCATAACTCCGATGCGGCGAACTCTCCGCCAGATCCCCCGGCACATCCGTGAAATTCCCGCACACCGCATACAGCATCCGGTCCGGCCCCAGCACTAACGCATGCGCCCCGTGCTCGCCCGACCCGCCATTCCACGCCCTCAGAAACTCCACTTCGTCGTAACTCTCATCCCCCTTCGGATCCCGGCTCCGGTACAGCCCGAACCCCTTGCTCCCGTTCCCGTTGATGTAGAGCACCTTGTCCACAAACAGCAGCCCCATCGTCTCATTCACCGGAATCTTCAGCACCTCCGCCTTCACACACTTTCCTCCTTCCACCGTCACCCGCGTGATCGGCTGACCATTCTGCCCGCCTAGCAACAACCGCCCCTTCGGGTCCCGCGCCATGCAGATCCACGACCCGTGCACCGCCGGATCCGCCCTCAATACATGCTCCACCACAAACCCAGCCGGCACATCCAGCAGTTCCCCTGGCTCCTCCGACAACGCCGCCCGGCTCACCGGCACCGACCCGTCAGCCGGCCCGTACACCGCCTTAACAATCTCCAGATGCCCGCCCGCAGGTGCCGCAATCTCCAACTGCCCGCCCTCCGGCACTTCCTTCACCAGCGTCTCCCCGCCCACCCGGTACTCCACCCGCAGCTTCTTCGGCACCCCGTCCGCAGGATCCCCGAACACCGAATTCGCCGCCGCAATCGACAGGCTCTCGTCCTTCACCGCACGCGCCACCTCCGCCGTCACATTCGTCGGGTCCTTCTTCTTCCCCTCCGCCGCGGGCAACCGCGCCGCCATGCTGGCAGCAATCACCATCATCAGCGACCAGCTCAAGCCACCACGCAGGCAGCGCACAAATAGATTCGATTTAATCATGAATTCAGTTAGTCAGTAATCGTCGTTTCCCTCACACTCTCACTCCCCCCGCGGCGCCAGCGCCTTGCCAAGACCAAGCTCGCTCACCTTGAAATTCTTCCGCTCGCTGTCGAATCCATACATACTCGGCGCATACGGATCCACAAACGTCACATCAGCCTTCTCCGGCACCGGCAGCTTCAATCCCCAGAACACGCTGTTCACTAGCAGTCTCCGCAGGCCCTCGTTCAGCAGATCCGTCGCCGCACCCATCGTCGTCGTCACCACCCGGTTCACCTTGCCCGACTCATTCTTGTGCTCCCGCGTCCAGAACACCGGCTGCAGCGGATTGTTCTTCGGCCCGCTCACCGCCTTGCTGTCAGGCTTCAGCGTTTCCGTCACCTCCCCCAGCAGCAGCACCGTCGCATCCGCCGGCGCCGTCGCCGTATACACATCGCTGTCCGCAAACACCCCGCTCACTCCCTTCAGCAGCTCATTCTTCTCACTCCCCTTCTGCACAATCCCACGGCATCCCTCCACCTTGTGCGCCCCATGGTGATTCACCCACGTCTCTCCTAGCACATGCTTCCCGAATCCGCCCTTCCATTCCCCGTCCCCGAAATTCCAGCTCCACTTCTTGTACGGATGGTCACCCTGAAAGTCGAACGCATGCGTCGACGTCCGCAACGCAATGATCGGCACCCCCCGCTGAAACGCCGCGTCAAACTTCGCCGCCGCCGCCGCGTCCCACGACCGGAACCGCGTCAGCATCACAATCGCTTCCGCCCCATCCAGCGCCCCTGGATTCGACAGCAGCACGTGATCCGCAGGCTTGATGATCCCATCCGGCCCCGCCGGAAACAGCACCGTGCAGTCAAACCCGTGCCGCTGACTCAGAATCTTGCCCAGCATCGGCAATCCCTCCTCGCTCCGGTACTCGTCATCTCCCGCAATCAGCACCACCTTCGCTCCCTTCCCGGCCCCTTCCTTCGCCGGAAAATGCAGATAATCCTCAGCCGCCCGCACCGGGGCCATCACGGCAAGCATCGAAACAGCGCAGACGCGCACAGCAAACGGAAGAGACGAGGTGTTCATGATTTGTCAGGGGGATGAATCGGGGCTTCGTGCCCGCTCCCGCAACCATGGCGCACACCCGCCCCCATTGGAACCCCGTTCATGCGTAGAATCACCCGCTCCAACCACGCCACAACACGCACCAGTGCAGCCCCCCCACCCGCAACAACGCCGTCCCGGCCTTGCCCCGTCCTCGCCTTCAGTTGCCGTGACTCCGATAAAGAACCTGCCGATTCCCGCGGCTGATCCCGACGATCCGTCCTCCACCGGAATACCATTCAAAGGATGCCACCATGGTCGGCGCATTCGGAATGGATGAAACCCAACTCACATCCGACGTCTGTATCAGCTCCATTCCTGAAGCCCACTCGTCGAGCGACTCCGCTGGAACCTTCGCAAGGATTCGAACATCCCACTCAGTCGGACCGGGGACCATCCCATCGCCACCATCAATGTACCTGATCGCGAAATCCAATTCGTCATAACACCTCCGAAAACTCACATATCGCTCCAGAAACGCCTGCTTCTCAGTGACCGTCCCGAAACGCCTGCTGTCACCATCCGTCGTCTTGCTGGCATTCCCGCCGCAGCCACCGAGGAGTGGCAGCAATAACGCGAGAAAGATGGTCCGAAAGAAGGTTTTCATACCTAGCATAACCGGAAAGGGGCCGCGGCATCGCTCCGCAGCCCCTCCCCTCGTCATTGTTCAATCAGCCTCAGGGCTTGAACGCCTTGTCGTCCTTGTTCCCGCCACTCAGCAGATACGCCACCAGATCCAGCACTTCATTCTCGTTCAGCGAATTCAGCAATGCCGGCGGCATCGCACTCAGCGGGAACTTGCTCCGGCTCTTGATGTCGGCCACCGCCACTTCCGTCAGGGTCGCCGGAGCCAGCGGATTCTCCGCCACCCCAACCTTCCCGTCCGCCTCACGCAGCACCCGACCCACCACCGACGACCCATCCTTTTTCTCGATCAGTGTCGATTCATACTGATCCGACACCACCTTGCTAGGCTCCATGATGTTCTCCAGCAGATCCTTCATCGTGTAACGGTTGCCCGCTCCAGTCACATCCGGACCAATCCCTCCACGCCCTTCCGTCCCGAACTGGTGACAACTCGCACACAGCACCGCCTTGAACATCTTCGCCCCGTTCTCGTAACTCCGCCCCTTCATCCCCTTCTCCGTCAGCGCCAGCACTTCATCAATCGTCCACGCCCGCCCCGGTCCCACCGGACGCGGCAGATCAGCCGGAGCCGCATTCAACTCCTCCGACATCCCTTCCAGCTCCGCCTTCATCTCCGCCGGCACATTCACTAGCGCATCCTTCCGGATGTTCTCAATGAACCCGCGCAGGCTGTTCCCGCCCTCGAACTTCCGGGCCCGGTTGAACCACCGGAAATACTGCCGCCGCAACTCCGGCGTCCACCCGCTCTTCGCAATCCGCAGCGCGTAACCATACGCAATCTCCTGACGGTTCGGCCGCGACGCCATCGCATCACGCACGCCCTTCGCATACCCGTCATTCCGCGCGATCAGCTTCTCGTCCGCAATCACATTCGCGTCGTCCTGCGCCGTCGTCAGCAGCTGCATCGTCCTCGACACCGCCCCCGGACTGTCCAGGGCACAGAGCAGATCACACAGTTCCTTGTTCAACGCATTCCCCTGCGCCGGGAAATGCGGCTCGAACCGCGCCCGCAACGCCGCCTTCGCACCTTCGTCAGGCATCCCCCCGCGCACCAGACACACCGCATTCGTCCGGATCAGATCCAGCTTCGCCGATTCCTTCAGCCCCGCATAATCAATCCGTCCCAGCGCCGCCAGAATCGCCGCCTGATGCTCCTTCGCCGCTACCCGACTCAATGCCAGCAGCGCATTCATCGACGCCGCCGGTTCCTTCTCGTCCAGCGCCCGCTGCGCCCAGCCCGCCACCGGCTGAAACTCCAGCGCCGTCCGCGCCGCAAACCGGATCCAGCGGTCCGCATGCCCCAGATTCGCCCACGCCTTGTCCAGCGCCGCCGCCGACGGTGCCTCCACCTGCAGCGCCTCCAACTCCCGACGCAACACCATCTCAGGCGTCAGCGCCGGCACGGCCGCCGGAGCCGTCGATTCGCTCCCGGTATACGTCACCCGGTATAACCCCGACTGCGTCCCCCGGCCACCCACAAGGAAATACATCGCCCCATCCTGCGGCCGGATCACCAGATCCGTCAGCGGCAGCGGCTTCCCTGACACAAACTCCTCCTTCACGCCCTTCCACGACGCCCCGTCCGCAGTCAGGTGAATCGCATACATCGTCCCGAACGTCCAGTCAGCCGCATAAATCGCATGCTGATACTTCGCCGGAAACTTCGCCCCGAGCCCAGCCTCCACCCCCGTCGGACTCCCCGGACCAATGTCCGTCACCGGCGGCAAACTGTCAGGATAATACGCCGGCCACTTACCCGATCCTGACCGCCACCCGAACTCGCTCCCCGGCATCGCCTGACAAATCCGCGTCGGCCGGTACCACGGCGTCCCCACATCCCACTCCATGTCGGCATCATAGGTGAACAGGTCACCCGTCGCGTTGAACGCCACATCGTACTGATTCCGGTACCCCATCGACACCAGTTCCCACTCCTTCCCATCAAAATCCGTCCGGCACATCCATCCGCCCGGAGCCAGAATCCCCACCGCATGCCCGTTCGCATCCCACATCCGCGGCACCAGATGATCCTCCTGCCACAACCGCGGCACCCGGCTCTTCTCCGGATTCGGAACCTTCGTGTGGTTCCCGCCAATCACATAAATCGACTTCCGGTCCGGCGCGGCAATCACCGCATGCGGCCCGTGCTCGCCACCACCATCAATCGGCCGCAGCAGTTGTTCCTCATCATACTGGTCGTCGCCATTCGTGTCCCGCAGACGATACAGCCCCGGATTCGGCCCGTTCGTCACCACATACAGCGCACCATTGATGTGCAGCAATCCCTGCGCGTGCCCAGCCTTCGTCTTCAGCGGCTCAACCTCAGGCTCCGCACCATCCTTCAGCGTCACCCGGAACAATCCTCCTCCCTGATCACCTGTGATCAGCCGCCCTTTGTCATCGAGGGTCATACTCACCCACGACCCCTGCTCGCCCTTCGGCACCGAATACAAAAGCTCCGCCTTGAACCCCGGCAGCACCTTCACCTCCTCCGCCGCCAGCAAACTCCCGCCACCACCCTTCCCAGCCCCTGTAAACACATCCCCCCAAGGCGCATCCCCAAGCTGCGCCACCTTCACGGCCGGCTGCCAGAACGCGTCCGCCGTCTCCGGCTTTTCCCAGCCAGCCCCCGGATCCGCCGCCACCGCCTTCCACGTCGTGTCCGACTCCAGCAGCACCGCCTTCCCACGCTCTACCCTCACCACCAACCCAGCCATGTCGCTCGAATCATTCCCAGCCTTGATCGCAATCGTATTCGCTCCCGGCCGCATGAACTTCTCCGCATTGATCCGCTTCGGCGTCGCCCACTCGTCCCCGCGACCCGCAAACTCCCCGTTGATCCACAACTCCCACGTGTTGTCCGCAGAAACCGAAAGCCTCGCTCCCTTCGCAGGCCCCTCAAGGTTAAACGTGCGCCGCACCCAGATCGTCTGGCCAGGCTTCGCCTTCGGTGCCGCCCAGATCCACTGAGGTTTGGCTTCAACCGCCGCCACCAGAGCCGCAAACGGCAGGAGACGCAGGAGGGGGAGAATAGGATGTTTTTTCATCGGAATGGGCGGGATTAGAGAATTCGCAGGCGGATGGCAAGCAACGCCGCACACCACCCCGAATTATCACCCAACGTCCATCCCCACAGAATCTCCCCCGGCACAGGCACACCTACCGCCTCAACGGGCTCATCGACGCCGACCCGCAACTCGCAAGGGCTCACCTCAGCCCCCGTCCATCACCGGCTCACTTCGTCTTCGCCGTGTCCTTGGGCCCCGCCTTCGCAGCGCTGTGTTCCACCAGATCCTGAATAATCCGCAGGGTCTCCAGCTTGCCCGGGTCAAACCCATGCGGGAACTCGTCTTCCGTGTCCTCCACCTCTTCCTCGTCATCCAGCTTCGGCACCGCAGGCTTCGCCTCCTTCTTCACCTCGCTGTCCAGCTTCAGTTGCGCATCACCAGCATTCTCCAGCGTCAGCGGATACACCTTGAACGGATCCCCAGCCTTCGCCGCCAACGCCACACGCTGCTTTCGCTCTTCGCTCTGCGCCTTGTTCCGCGCCTCGTTCGCCTTGTCTTCCGCCAGCCGCGTCTCCTCATTCAACGAAACCACGTTCTTCTTAATCAGGTCCCGCGTCCGCTGAATGTATTCCCGGACATACCCGTAATCCTTGTCCGACGCCACCCGCGCCGCACTCTTCTCCTTCAATGGCGCAATCGGCAGCGGATTCGTCGCTGCCATCTCATACGGCAGCTTCTCAATCTTGTCGTACGGCAGCGGGTCCTTCAGGAACCGCTCACCCACATCCATCGCATCATAACGCGACGGCAGCACAATGTCAGGCTCCACCCCTTCATTCTGCGTCGATCCGCCACTGATCCGGTAGAACTTCGCAATCGTCACCTTCAAACTCCCCGCCCGATCCCGCTGGCTGAACACCGGCATGTGCTGCCCCACATCCAGCAGGGTCTGCACCGTCCCCTTCCCAAACGTCGACTGATCCCCCACAATCACCGCGCGACCGCAATCCTGCAGCGCCGCGGCAAAAATCTCAGACGCCGACGCCGACGCCCGATCCGTCAGCACCGTCAGCGGCCCGTCATACACCGGCTGACCCTTCCAGATCCTCGGCTCCCGCCGGTCCCGGCTGTCCCGCTGCTGCACCACCGGCCCAGGCTTGGTGAACAATCCCGTCAGTTTGATCGCCTCGTCCAGCGACCCTCCCCCATTGCCACGCAAATCCAGCACCAGCCCAGCAATGTTCTCCTTCGCCAGCCGACCCAGAATGATCTTCACATCCTTCGTCGCACTCCGCCCATCCCGATTCTCCATGTCCGCATAGAACGAATCCAGATTGATCCACCCAATCCGCACCGGAGCCGCGCCAGCCTTCCCCTCAGGCGTCACCTCGATCAGTTCACCCTTCGCAAGGGTGTCCTTAATCTCCACCTTCGCCCGCTGAATCAGCACTTCCTTCGTCACCATCGGGTCGTCCTTCGGCTGAATCCTCAACCGCACCACCGTTCCCTCATCACCACGCACCTTCTCCACAATCTTCTGCAGCTTCATCCCCTCAATATCCTCCATCTCCCCATCCACCCCCTGCGCCACGGCAATGATCATGTCCCCCATCTTCACCTGCCCGCTCTTGTCCGCAGGACCTCCCACCACCACCGATCGAATCTCCGCCGCCCCATCCTTCGACTGCAGCACCGCGCCAATTCCATACAGCGCCTTCTTCATATCAATGTCGAACTGCCCCTTCTCAGGCGCACTCAGATACTCCGAATGCGGATCATAGGCCGCCGTGATCGCCGACAGAAAGAAATTCGTGATGTCCTCCTCGTCGTTCTCCAGAATCGCATCCAGAAAACGCTTGTGACGCTTCAGCACCTTCTGCTCAGGCGAGTCCGGCGCCTTCTTCTCCACCGCAGGCACCGCCTTCGCAGGCTCCACCCCACCAGCAGGCGTCGTCCCCTTGCCAGCATCTTCAGCTCCCGGCTTCGGAGCCTCCGGCACCGGCGGCGCACTCTTCTCCTTCGCCTCTTTCTCCTTCTTCCGCTCCTCCGCACGACGCAGATTCAACCGCTCCTGCAGAATCTCCCGCGTGATCTCCTTCCGCCACAACACGTCCAGCGCCGCCTCGTCCGCCGCCCATGGCGACTCCTTCCGCGTGATCTCCACCGTCTCCGGTGTCTTGAAATCCAACGGCTCCCCGCCCTCGATCAACGCCTTGATCTTGTCGTACCGCGCCTGCACCTTCTTCGCAAACGCCCCGTACATCTCCTTCGCAGGCTCCAGCTTGTAAAGATTCACCGCGTCATCCAGCGTCGTCGCATACCGCGCGTTGTAGTCGTCAATCTCCCCCTTCGTGAAATACATCCGGCTGTAATCCAGCGTGTCGATGAAATGCTGCAGCGACTTCCTCGACAGCTCGTCCCCGAACTCACCCAGCGAGTAATGTGCCTCCTCGAGCAGCTTCACCACCGAGTGCGCCACCACGGCGTAATTCGTCTTGGACTCCTGCGCAGCTGATGCTGGCCCGGCCAGCAAGGCCGCGCTAATGACAAACGCCGGAAGGCTCAGATGGAAAGCAGGTCTGTTCATACCAGAAAATTGGATTCAGAAAACCGGTCTGTGAAGGGGATTAGTTGACGATCAAGATACGCCGCTCGATGCCGGAGTTTCCGCGAACCTTTGCGATTGTCTATCGGTTTCCCGCTCCGCAATCTGGCCCCATGCACGAGGTCCTCATGTTCACCGGCGGCATCGCCGCCACCAACGGATTCGCCTTCAAAGCCCCCGATGGATGGGTCGTCGTCGACGCCCCCGAAGGCATGGCCGACTTCCTCGCCGAGAAAAACATCCGCCCAGCAGCCCTCCTCCTCACCCACGCCCACTTCGACCACGTCATGGACGCCGCCGCCATCGCCGCCACCGGTGCCGCAGTCTATGCATGGGACGCCAGCACCCCGGAAGACCGACTCGAACCTCTCGTCCGCCAGTGGACCGGCACCTCCCTCAATATCCCCGACTACCCAGTCCACCACCCCCTCCGCCACCTCCTCGGCCAGCCCCTCTCCGTCGCCGGCCTCCAACTCTCCATCGCCCACGTCCCCGGCCACTCCCCCGACAGCCTCATCTTCATCGACCCCTCCCGCGCCCGCGCCTTCACCGGCGATACCCTCATGGCCGGCGGCGTCGGCCGCTCCGACTTCCCCGGCGGCAGCCACTCCCTCCTCATCAAGGGCATCCGCCGCGAAATCCTCTCCCTCCCCCCAGCCACCATCATCTTCCCAGGCCACGGCGAACGCTCCACCGTCGCCGAAGAAACCGACGAAAACCCCCACCTCTCTCCCTGACGCCCCCTTCTCCAAGAAGCCTGTCTTCTTGCGCCCTCCCCCAAAAGTGGCACGGGCATCTTGCCTGTGACCCCTTCCGCCGAGACGCCCACACCCCACAGAGGTCCGTCTTCTTGCCCTCTCTCGTCCCGTAGAGAGGACCTGTTCGCAGCCCCCTCCGAACCAGCAGCCGAAGGCTCTGGACTGCTGTCAGCATTACAGCTCTCCCTGCGCACGGAGTGCGCCTGCCAGCCCCTCTCCCAACTAGCCCCCTCCGAACCATCCGGCCGAAGGCCTTGGAATGCGGAAGCCTGCTGCCGCTTTCCCGGAGCCAGCCCGCTGGCCCGGCACCAATCAAGCATACCACGCGCTCCCGCTCCCGCTCCGCCCCTCCAGAGTCCTGTCTTCACATCACCCCCACCCTCCCAACACGCCTCCCTCCCAACAAGCCAATCACACTTCCCACTTCCCACTTCTCACTTCCCTCCCCCCTCTCCCAACCCGCCCCCCTCCGTTCCAGCCCTCTCAAATCTCAATTCCCCCCGCCCGCCCCGCAGATCCAAACACGCACTATCACCAACGCACCAGCCGCTTTTCCGGTCCGACGGCAATTCTTCGTCGTGATATTGTCCGGAAAAATCACGGTTTTCAACGGTCAGACATGGTGATATCAGTAGAAGATAACGGTCATAATTACACTGTCCGCCCAACTTCGAGGGGGGTGTAATGTCTGTTCTGTAAAAGGCTTTAGCCTTGGGCGGCAAGCTCCTTCGGGGGCTGCGGCGTGAGGCGAGCGTTGCTATTCCGATCGCCGCAGCCCCCGAAGTGGGGGCGCAGTGTGCGGTGGCGGAGCGGGCCACAGGGGTCTGTGTTGAGGTCTAGCAAACAAAACCCCAGACACACCCATGACCCACCCCTCCCAACCTGACCTTCTTCACACCGTTTTGCAACTACTCACCAC
>JAIXPK010000409.1 GCA_027486335.1 Verrucomicrobiaceae bacterium
AAACTCGTCGACATCGTCCCGCCAGAACTCCACTGACGCCCCACCCCTCTCATCCACACAAGGATGCTCTCCCACTCGGACCTCGATTCCCTCTCCGGTGACATCGCCGACCGGCTCCGGAACCGCGGGCTCCGCCGTACCCGCGCCCTCGACCTCCTCATCGAGGAAATGGCCCTCCGCGACAAACCCGCCACCATCGCAGACCTCAGCCAGTCCCCCCGCCTCTCCGAAAACTGCGACCCAGCCACCGTCTACCGGCTCCTCATGAAGCTGGAAACCCACGGGGTCGTCCGCCGCCTCGGCCTCCACGACCGCTCCACCTACTTCATCCTCATCCTCCCCAACCGCCACCACGACTACCTCGTCTGCACCCAGTGCGGCCGCATCTCCGAAGTCGACATGGCCTGCCCAGTCCACACCCTCGAACGCAAACTCGAAAAAGCCTCCGGCTTCCACCATATCTACCACGAACTCGAATTCTTCGGCATCTGCCCCGATTGCCACACCGGCCGCGAACAATCCGGCCACACCCACTGCTGCTGACCCAGCCCATGCCAGCCCTCTCCACGGCTCTCTTCCTCGACCGCGACGGAGTCGTCAATACCTGCCCCGGCGACGGCTACGTCCTCCGCCCAGCCGACTTCCACTTCACCGACGGCCTCTTCGATCTCATGCGCTGGGCCGCCCACATGGGCTGGAAACGAATCCTCGTCACCAATCAGCAGGGCGTCGCCAAAGGCCTCATGTCCCTCGCCGACCTCGACGCCATCCACCACACCATGCAAGCCGCACTCCGCCAGCATGCCGCCCCCTTCGACGCCATCTACGCCTGCACCCACCTCGCCGGCTCCTGCTCCTGCCGCAAACCTTCCCCGGAAATGATCCAGCTAGCCTGCCGCGATCACTCCATCAACCCAGCCTCCTCCACCCTCATCGGCGACGCCGACCGCGACATCGAAATGGCCCACAACGCCCTCATCGGCACCTCCATCCGCATCACCAACTCCCGCCCCGACACCACCACCCCCACCCTCCGCTCCCCCTCCCTCCCCATCGCCCTCTCCTGGCTCCAATCCCGCCACTCCCCGATTCCCCCCTCCTCCTGATCAACCCATCGCCTCAGGACGCGTCTCGCTCCCGACTCGAGAAACAGCGGACCAACCATCGCACCGCAACGAAAAGCATCGTCCCGTAGATCAGCGGCAGCACCAGCCCATGCACCCACTGAAAAAGGGTGCCAAATGCCGCCGACAAAACAAACTCACCCCCGCCAGGCAACCGCGCCACGCCCAACCGCATCCACTCCAGCGGCACTCGGAAAGGCCGGTGCATCGCCGCCCCAAGCTCAGCGCGACGCGTCACCACAGAATCCACCGCCCCATCCCCACCCGGATGAAAATCCGCAAACGACCAGACCAACCCAATCCACTGAAACGCCACAACCGCCAGAAAGCATCCAACGAACGTCAGAACAGCACACCGTCGCAACATCAACATCCCTGAGCCACCTTCATCTGACCGACTCAGTCAAGCGCACCGGCGGCCCCGCCCTACAACTGTCGCGTGATCAGCCCGCACGAAGCCAAATCGCTCTGCCTCCACAACATTTTGGCGCCAACCGCGCCGCATTCACAATTCCCCCGGGCCTGATCGAACGCCACCCGCACTCCCGCGAACGCCACCAGCGCACTCCCGAAGAGGTCTGTCTATTTGTCCCGCCCACGCCACCAGAGGTCTGTCCAATTGCCTCCAGCGTCTCCGGCCCCGCTCCCACCAAATGTCTGTCCCACGTCCTAGAGGTCTGTCCAATTGCCTCTCGTACGCCCCAGAAGAGGACCACCCGAAGAAGCCCGTCTAATGGGCACCCGCGCACTCCCGAAGAGGTCTGTCTATTTGTCCCGCCCGAAGCGCACTCCTGCGCGCCCTCTGAAGAAGCCTGTCCAATTGCCTGCGGCGGCTCCGCGCCCCACGTCCGTCCAAGAGGTCTGTCCAATTGCCTCCAGCGCGTCCCAAAGCTCCCGCCCTACCCCTCCACCACGGCACCCCCATTCCCCTGCCATCCATCCCCCTGCCACTTCCCACTCCCAAATATCTGCGCACCAGAAGCGGTCCGCCAGCACTCCCGAAGAGGTCTGTCTAATTGCCTCCCGACCGCCACGCCCAAGAGCCCTGTCCACTCCTCCCCCGCCCCCGTCTTCAGCAAACGCCACCAAATGTCTGTCCAATCCTCTCCCGCCCGCGGCATGCACCGCGCACAAACTCCGGGACCCGGCGGTCACTTCGCCTTCCACGGTGGTGCACTTTGACTCCTCGACCCCGCCCCAAGAGGTCTGTCCAATTACGCACACCCAAGCCCCAAGAGGTCTGACCAATCTTTCTTTCCGCGCCACACCAAACTCAACCTTCAAAAAGCCAATCGCCACTCCACTAATCTCCACCCACACTCCCACATACGCCCCGTCCCTTTGACCCGCAGCCGCCACTCTTTTCCCCCAAGACACCCTCAACCTTCTTTCCCCTAAAACGAAACGGCACCCAGTTTCCCGGGTGCCGTCCGCAAAATCTGTCTCGAACCGCCGCTGATCAGCGGGAGTAAAGCTCGACGATCAACTGCTCGTTGACGATCGGGTCGATCTCCTCGCGGCTTGGCAACCGATTCACCGTACCGGAGAGCTTATCCCGATCCTGGGAAAGCCAGTCCGGAACCACAATCGCTTGCGTGATGTCCAGCGAACGAAGACCCATTTGCTGGGCGCGCGCACCTGGCTTCATTGCGATCACCTCACCTTGTTTGCACTGGTAGGACGCCACATTCACCTTCTTGCCGTTCACCGTCACGTGACCGTGGCTCACATACTGACGAGCCGCATTCCGCGAAGGCGCAAGACCAAGGCGATAGACCACGTTGTCCAGTCGGCACTCAAGCATCTGCAGGAGAATCTCACCCGTCACACCACGGCGGCGGGAAGCTTCTTCAAAGAACTTCCGGAACTGCTTCTCAAGCATCCCATACTGATAACGCAGCTTCTGCTTCTCGCCCAAAGCGATCGCATAATCAGAAAGCTTCTTGCGGCCACTCCGCGCCCCGTGCTGCCCCGGCGCAAACGCGCGGCGCTCCAGAGCCTTGGAAGGCCCGAAAATTGGGGTGCCAAAACGGCGGCTGATCTTGTCCTTAGGTCCTGTGTAACGAGCCATGATTGTTTCCTGTTGAAATTGTTGTTGTCAGGCTCAGACGCGGCGGGCCTTCGGAGGACGGCAGCCATTGTGCGGCACCGGAGTCACATCCTTAATCGTCGAGACCTCAAGGCCAAGCGTCGCAATCGCGCGAACCGCAGATTCACGACCAGCCCCTGGTCCCTTCACACGCACTTCAGCCTCGCGAAGTCCATGGCCCATCGCCTGACGGCAGGCATCCTGCGACACCAACTGCGCCGCATACGCCGTGCTCTTCCGGCTGCCCTTGAAGCCCATCTTGCCAGCGCTCGACCACCCAATCACGTTGCCGCGGGCGTCCGTCACACTCACAATCGTGTTGTTGAAGGTCGCAAGGACATGCACCACTCCAATCGAAATGTTCTTCGAACCCTTCGCCTTGACGATCTTGATGCCCTCGTTCGGGTCCATCAGGAGCGCCGCGGCATCCTTGGGTGCTTCGTGAATCGGTGCCGCCGGTGCGACCGGTGCGGCGGGCTTCTGTTGCTCTTCTGCCATGGGAAAATTCAGTGAGGGCTGCGTGTTGGATTACTTCTTGGA
>JAIXPK010000211.1 GCA_027486335.1 Verrucomicrobiaceae bacterium
CTGAGTCTGGAGGGAGCGGATTCGCTGATTACGGTGGGGCATCTGGAGCGGGCGTGGGAGTATGGATTGCGGGCGATCGGTCCGGCGCATTACGGGCCGGGGGTGTATGCGCAGGGGACGGCGACGACTGGGGGATTCAATGTGCGGGGGCGCGAGCTGCTGCGGGAGATCGGGCGGCTGGGGATGGTGTTAGATGTGACGCATCTGAGTGACGAGTGCTTTGAGGAAGCGATGGCGTGGCATGAGGGGCCGGTGTGGGCGAGTCATCACAACGCGCGGGCGCTAGTGCCGGATCAGCGGCAGCTGAGTGATGAGCAGTTTCTGGTGCTCAAGGAACGGGGCGGCGTGGTGGGGGTGGCGCTGGATGGGTGGATGATGGTGCCGGGTTGGGAGCGCGGGCGGACGACGCCGGAGAGTGCGGGATTGAGGTTGGAGGTGCTAGTGGATCACATTGATCATTACTGTCAGCTGGCGGGGAATGCGCGGCATGTGGGGATCGGGACGGATCTGGACGGGGCGTTCGGGACCGAGCAGACCCCGATGGATCTGGATTCGATTGATGGGTTGCGGCGGTTGCCGGAGTTGCTGGGGGCGCGCGGGTATGGGAGTGAGGACATTGCGGGGATTCAGAGCGGGAATTTTCTGAGGTGCCTGCGGGCGGCGTGGACTTGAGGGATGGGGGATCGGGGCTTGACTGGGGGAGGTTGGTTCCGGGAAGATGGGTGGATGAAGTATATTGTGACGGTGGTGGCGATGCTGGCGGAAGCGGGCGTGGTGTTAGGTGCGTTTGAGGATCGAGGTGCGGATCGCGGGGCGTTGCCTGCGGTGGTGGATGGGTTTGAGGTGCGGGTGGTGGCGAAGGAGCCGATGGTGAGGAATCCGTGTTCGCTGGCGTTTGATGGGGAGGGGCGATTGTATGTGAGTCAGGGGCCGCAGTATCGGAGCCCGCGGGTGGAGACCCCGATGGATGAGATTGTGGTGCTGCGGGATGCGGACGGGGATGGGGAGGCTGATGGATCGGCGGTGTTTGCGAGAGGGTTCAACTGCATACAGGGGATGGCGTGGCATGGAGGGGATCTGTGGGTGGCGAATGCGCCGGATCTGACGGTGGTGCGGGATCGTGACGGGGACGGGCGGGCGGATGAATATGTGAGGGTTTTCACTGATCTGGGGAACATCGAGCATGGGCTGCACGGGTTGACGTGGGCTCCGGACGGGCGGCTTTACATGAGCAAGGGGAACAGCCGAGGGGTGGTGCTGAAGGAAGTGAAGGCGGACGAGCCGTGGCGGGTTGCGCCGCGGGCGTTTCGGGAATTGTGGGGAGAGCCGGGGCCTCCGGGGGCTCCGGAGATCCCGCCGGTGCAGACCTTTGCGGCGGCGGATTATCGTGCGACCTATCAGGATCCGGCGGATGACTGGGGGCGGATGGGAGGGATTCTGCGGTGTGGGGAGATGGGGGCGGGGCTGGAGATTGTGGCGCGAGGGTGTCGGAATCCGTATGGGCTGGCGTTCAGCGGGGAATTTGACTGGCTGACGGTGGATCAGGATCAGAACGAAGGGGATCGATTGCTGATGCCGTTTGCGGAGGCGGAGTACGGGTGGTCGCATGGGTGGAGCACGCATTGGACTGGGGAGCGGCATTTGCCGACGGTGCCGGTGAGCGGGCCGGTGTTTCAGGGGAGCGGGACTGGGGTGGTGTTTGTGGATGTTCCGACGTGGCCGGCGGCGTGGCGCGGGGTGTTTCTGGTGAATGACTGGCTGCTGAAGCGGACGCATGTGTACCGGCCGTCGTGGGATGGATCGCTGATGGTGCCTGAGGGTGGGCGGTGGGGGGATTTTGTGAGGGGCGGGGAGGCGCTTTATCGGCCGGTGGACATGGCGGTGGGGCCGGATGGCGGGTTGTATGTGACGGGTTGGGGCAGCGGGTACGGGGTGGAGTGGGACAAGATGGGGAAGATGAGCAATGAGGGCCGGGTGTTCCGGGTGATGCCGCGAGGGGCGGCGGGGATGCGGCCATTGTCGAAGAAGCGGATGGGGGAGATGAAGGTTGGGGAGTTGATAGCGGAGTTTGATGGCGTGCTGCCGGTGCGTCGGGTGGCGGCGCAGGATGAACTGGTGAGGCGGGGGGCGGCGGTGACGGGAGAGATGCGTGTGGCGCTGGATGGTGGTGGGTTGTCGCGGACGGCGGCGATGTGGGTGATGTGGGGGATGGCGCGGGCGGGGGTGGGGGCTGGGGAGTTTGCAGGGCGGTATGTGAAGGAGGGAGCGGCGATGGGGGAGAGACTGCAGAGCCTGAGGGTGCTAGGATTTCTGAAGGCGAGGGAGCTGATGGATGTGCTGCCGGGGGCTTTGAAGGAGGGAGAGCCGAGACTGCGGCTGGCGGCGGTGCTGGCGGTGCGGGAGGCTGGGTTGGCGGCGGCGGTGCCGCTGCTGGTGGAGCATGCGGCGGTGGAGAAAGATCGCCTGACGTATTTTGCGACGTGGCGGTGTTTGCGGGATCTCGGGGGTAAGGCGGTGTTGAAGGGGATGCTGGGGGATGTGCGGGGCGGGGTGCGTTGTGGTGGGCTGCTTGGGTTGCTGGATCTTGGCGAGGCGGATGGGGAGATGCTGGCGCGGCTGGCGGGTGATGGGGATGAGGGTGTAAGGGTGGTGGCGCAATTGGGAATGGGGAAGCGAGGGCAGGTGGATAGGGTGGAAGCGGTGGAGGAGACGGCGGATGTTTATCCGCTGGTGGATGAGGTGAAGGTGGAGAGTGGGCGTGGGGTTGCGATGGGCGTGCTGCGGAAGGGGGCGCTTTGTTATACGGACCGGCCATACCGATTTGGGGACGTGCCTGCGCTGGTGGACGGGAGTTGCCTGCTGCGACTGGCGAATGAGGATGATGAGTCCCAAGGAGAGTCGTTCCTGACATTTGAGCTGCCGGTGGCGGCGACGGTGATGGTGGGTTATGACGAACGGATCCGGGAGCGTGCGGGGTGGCTGCGGGAGTTTGCGGACACGGATTTGAGAGTGGGAAATGGCGACACCGAGTTCCGGCTGTGGTCGAGGGAGTTTCCGGCTGGGAAAGTGACGCTGGGGGGGAATCTGGTGGGACGTGCGAGGGGGCCGAAGGCGAATTATTTTGTGGTGATTCGGCCGAAGGCGCTGGAGATGCCGGTGGTGGCGACGACGGAGGAGATGGCGCTCGCGGCGATGGGGGCTGCGGATGTGAGGCGCGGGGGCGCGCTGTTTTTTCATGGGGCGGGGTGTGCGACGTGTCATCGGGTGGCGGGGCGCGGGATTAACTTCGGGCCGGACCTGAGTGGGTTGGGCGGTCGGATGGATGCGAAGGGAGTAGTGAGGTCGATGCTGGATCCTAACGCGGTGATTACCGAGGGGTATGCGGCGCATGTGGTGGAGGCTGGCGGGAAGGCGCATTTCGGGATGCTGCTGTCGACGGGGAGGGTCGTGCGGCTAGGGGTGGCGGGAGGGAAGACGGTGGAGATTCCGGAGGGGGAGATCACGAAGCACGAGACCCTGAAGGTTTCGCCGATGCCGCCGCAGGGAGGGTTGCTAGGAGCGAAGGAGGTGGCGGACATTGCGGCGTGGCTGCTGACGCAGCGGGAGAGTGGCGGCGGGGAGGCGAAGGAGGCGGGAGCGCTGACGTTTCGGATGGGGGACGGGCGGGTGGATTTGATGAGAGGGGAGACGGTGGCGGGTGAGTTTCACTTTGGGCATCCGGTGGTGAGGCGGCCGTTTTTTGCGAATCTGCGAACGCGAGGCGGCGTGCTGGTGACGCGTGGGTTTCCGCCGGTGGAGGGACGCGAACCGGTGGACCATGCGGATATGCATCCGGGGGTGTGGCTAGGGTTCGGGGATGTGTCCGGGGAGGATTACTGGCGGAACCGTGCGGTGATTCGGCATGATCGGTTTTTGGAGGGGCCGGCGGTGGTGGAGGGGGCGGTGCGATTTGCGAGTGAGTCGACGATGCTGAAGGCGGACGGGAGTGGGTTTGCGCGGATGGTGAATCGGTGTGTGGTGGCGGAGGAGGGTGGGGAGATGCGATTGGAGTGGAAGGCGGAGGTGACGCCGCTGACGGACGGGTTTTGGTTTGGCGATCAGGAGGAGATGGGGTTTGGGGTGCGGGTGGCGAGTGGGTTAGCGGAGCGGAGTGGGGGGATGATTCGGAGCAGTGGCGGCAAGGAATCGGCGGCGGAGACGTGGGGTCAGGAGGCGGAGTGGTGCGAGTACTCCGGGGTAGTGGAGGGAGTGCGTGCGGGGGTGAAAGCGGTGCCGGATCCTGACAATTTCAGGGCGTCGTGGTGGCACAACCGGGATTATGGATTGATGGTGGCGAATCCGTTCGGGCGGGCGGCGATGAAGCGTGGTGAGCCGAGTGTGGTGGCGGTGAAAAAGGGCGAGACATTCCGGCTGGGATTCCGCATGGTGTTTTCTGCGGGAAAGGAGCCCTGACATGTTTATGAAGAAGTGCTGTTATCTGTTGTTGGTGCTGCTGAGCGGAGCGGTGGCGGTTCGTGGCGAATCGCGCCCGCCGAATATTCTGCTGATTGTGGCGGATGATCTGGGGTGGGGGGATGTGGGTTGGCATGGCGGGTTTGGGAAGACCCCGGTGATGGACGGGTTGGTGAAGGGTGGGGTGGAACTGGATCAGCATTATGTGCAGCCGGTGTGCACGCCGACGCGGACGGCGCTGATGAGCGGTCGGTATCCTGGGAGGTTCGGGCCGCAGGCATTGGCACCGAGTAATCTGCGGGCGATGCCGCTGGGGACCCTGACGATGGCGTCTTTTCTGAAGGCGCATGGGTATCGGACGCATCAGTGCGGGAAGTGGCATCTGGGGGCGCGGCCGGAGTGGGTGCCGAATGCGTATGGGTTTGATACGAGTTACGGGACGCTGACGGGGGCGGCGGATCCGTGGACGCATTTTTACCGTGAGGGGTCGGTGTACAAGGACACGTGGCATCGGGACGGGAAGCTATTCCGTGAGGAGGGAAATGCGACGGAACTGGTGGCGGCGGAGGCATTGCGGGTGATTCGCGCGAAGGAGCCGCAGTGGTTTCTGTATGTGGCGTTTCATGCGGTGCACACCCCGGTGGATGCGCCGGCGGAGTACAAGGAGCGGTATGCCGGGGTGAAGTTTGATGAAGATCCGGTGCGGCATGAGTCGAGGCTGCGGATGGCGGCGATGGTTTCGCAGCTGGATGCGAAGATTGGGGAGATGATGGCGGCGCTGGAGGAGACGAAGCAGCGGGACAACACGCTAGTGATTTTCACGAGTGACAATGGCGGGATTGAGTCGCTGAAGAATGCGTATGCTGGGAAGGTGGGGGATTCGCCGCTGAACAGCGAGAATGATCCGCTGCGGGGGGAGAAGGGGACTCTCTATGAGGGAGGGACGCGGGTGTGTGCGTTTGTGAACTGGCCGCTGGTGCTGCGGCCAGGGAAGTACACCGTGCCGATGCATGCGGTGGACTGGTTGCCGACGATGGCGGCGATGATTCACCGGAAGCCGGAGGAGGATCCGCGGTGGGATGGTGTGAATCACTGGGGCGGAATCAAGTCGGGCGAGCCGGTGGCGGAGCGGAGCATTTACATTGCGAAGAAGGGGGAGAGGTCGCTGCGGCGAGGCGAGTGGAAGCTGATTGTCGGGAACAAAGGGAAGGTGCAGTTGTTCCGGATCGGGGAGGATCCGTTAGAGAAGCGGGAGGTATCGCGGGAGCATCCGGAGAAGGTGGCGGAGCTGAGGGGATTGATGGAGGCCGAGGTTGTGAAGGACAACCCGGTGCTGCCGGAGGATCTGAAGGGGTTGCCGGAGTGATGGAGGGATTGGGTGGAGGTGCTGCCTGATTGCTGGCGGGGGACGGGGGAAACGGGTGTTTTTTTGCTGACACGGCGTGTGGGGGTGCGCAACATGGGGGGACGTATGGGATTTTCAGCAGACAGATGGTTAGGGCGGGCGGCGACTGAGGCGCGTGCGGGATTCAACCGCTGGCTGGTGCCACCGGCGGCGATTGCGGTGCACATGTGCATTGGGCAGGTGTATGCTTTCAGCGTGTTTAATAAGCCGCTGGCGACGGAGCTGGGGGTGACGGTGCCGCAGGTGCAGGTGGCGTATTCGATTGCGCTGGTGATGCTGGGGTTGAGCGCGGCGGTATTCGGGAAGTGGGTGGAGCGGAGTGGGCCGCGGAAGACGATGCTGGCGTCGTGGTTGTGTTTTTGCGGTGGGTTGCTGCTGGCGGCGCTGGCGGTGCGGTATCAGTCGCTGCCGCTGCTGCTGGGGGGTTATGGAGTGCTGGGCGGGATTGGGCTGGGACTTGGGTATATTGCGCCGGTGAGCACGCTGGTGAAGTGGTTTCCGGATCGGCCGGGGATGGCGACGGGGATGGCGATCATGGGATTCGGGGGTGGGGCGCTGGTGGGGGCACCGTTGGCGCTGGAGCTGATGAAGCGGTTTGGGGAGGGTGCGGACACCGGGGCGCAGGTGGCGCTGACGCTGATGGCGGCGATTTACAGTGGGTTCATGCTGTTCGGGGCGTTGATGGTGCGGGTGCCTGCGGCGGGGTGGAAGCCTGAGGGTTGGGTGCCGAAGGAATCGGAGTCGAAGCTGGTGACGACGGCGAGTGTTTCGGTGGACCGGGCGTGGCGGACCCCGCAGTTCTGGCTGTTGTGGGTGGTGTTGTGTATGAATGTGAGTGCGGGGATCGGGGTGCTGGGGTTGGCGAGCGACATGCTGCAGAACATGTTCGGGGTGTCGGCGGTAGTGGGGGGAGGGTTTGCGGGATTGCTAAGTATATTCAACATGGGCGGGAGGTTTGTGTGGTCGTCGGTGTCGGATTTGACGGGGCGGAAGGTGGTGTACTGCATTTACTTTGTGCTTGGGGCGGCGCTGTATGCGACCCTGCCGTGGGCGCAGCAGACGGGGAACCGGACCTTGTTTCTGGTGTGTACAGCGTTGATTATCAGCATGTACGGGGCGGGTTTTGCGACGATCCCGGCGTATCTGAGGGATTTATTCGGGACGTATCAGGTGGGAGCGATTCACGGGCGGCTGATTACGGCGTGGAGCATGGCGGCGGTGATTGGGCCGTCGCTGATCAACGGGTTGTATGCGAGTCGGGTGGCGGCTGGGGTGCCGAAGGCGGAGGCGTACAACGGGACGTTTTACCTGATGTGTGTGCTGCTGGGGATTGGCTTGGTGGCGAATCTGCTGGTGCGGCCGGTGAGCGCGGAGTATCAGGAGAAACCAGTGAACTGAGAGAGACATGCAATTGATGATCCTGATTATTTCGTGGCTGGCGGTGGCGGTGCCGCTGGGATGGGGAGTGCAGCAGTCGGTGCGGAAGGCGAGCCCGCTTTTCGAGAGTGTTCCTAGTGCGACGCAGCGGTGAGAAGCGTGCGGAAAACTGGTCGGAGGGGAAAAGGAACGGTGATTCATAAAGCGTCCGGGGCTTTATAAATCAAGGCTTGCAGCCGCTTGTGAAAAATTTCACAAATTAGCCTTGCGCGTGTGACGACGCTGGGATAGAACCGCTTTACTTCACCCGGAAGGACTGTTGGCGTTCCCCCAGAGGCCGACGGACTTCTCTAAAATGCAGTGCCATGCTGGCTGATTCCGTATTTCTGACATCCATTATTTCCGTACTGTCCGACGCTGCTGCAGCGCACGGGGAGGGAGCGCATGAAGGCGGGCATGGAGGCCATCATGGGGTTGATCCTGATGCGAAGGGGTTGTTTGCGGGAGATGGGGTTCTGACTTACATTACGAACTCGGTGCTGGTCGGGGTGATTGTGGTGGGATTGATTTTGTGGTTTGTGCGTGGGGCGATGAAGAAGGTGGAGTCGGTGCCTGGGAAGCAGCAGAACTTCCTCGAGTTGGTGATCGAGTTTCTGTACAAACAGGTGGAGAACATTGTGGGGCCGAAGATTGCGCCGCAGGCGTTTCCGCTGCTGGCGACGATTTTCATCTTTGTTACGGTTGCCAACTGGTTTGGGTTGCTGCCTGGGGTGGGGTCGATTTTTGTGTTGGGGGTGGGGCCTGATGGTCATGGGCAAGCGCCGTTGCTGAGGCCGGCGACTGCGGACATGAACATGACGATTGCGATCGCGCTGATTTCGCTGGTGGTGTGGTTTGTGATTACGATCAAGGAACTTGGGGTGGGAGGGTTCATCAATCACACGTTCGGGCCGAAGGGTGGTTTGAAGGGGGCGATGAAGTACGGATTGATGCCGATTTTTATTGTGGTGGGGGTGATTGAGGTGATTTCGATCATTTTCCGTCCGATGACTTTGTCGCTGCGGTTGTATGGGAATGTTTTTGCTGGCGAGAACCTGCTGCACACGATGGCGACGCTGGTGCAGACGGGGAATGCGGCGGTTGATTTCATCTGCAGCGTGCTGCTGCGGATTCCGTTCTTCCTACTGGAGATTCTGGTTGGGGTGTTGCAGGGGATGGTGTTTGCGCTGCTGAATGCGGTGTTCATCAAGCTTTCGACGACGCACGACGAGGAGCACGGGGAAGAAGCGCATCATTGATTTTCGGAAACTTTTGCTGCCGTGACCGTGGCTTGACTGCGGGCGGCAGCACGTCACACCAGAACAACACCAAGCACAGAAAAACACATGACAATGGACCTCATCTCCATGCTGCAGGATGCTGCGGCAGCCGCTACAGCCGCCACAGACCTTGCAAAGGCGAGCAACCTGAACGGATCGTTCACCCTTGGGGTGGCTGGTGCCGGCGCGGGTATTGCGATTGGATTGACTGGATTTGCCGCTACGCAGGCGGTGGGTCGGAATCCGGGCGCGTTCGGTAACATTCTGGTGATCGCGATCATCGGGATGGCGCTGGCGGAAGCGATCGCGATTTACGCGTTCATTCTGGCGCTGCAAGGTCGCTGAGTTGAATTTCCGGGGACCGGCGGTCGCGCGGGCGGCCGCCGGTTTACTGGATCGGTATTTGATTGAAACTGCCCGCATTCACTTTCCGCCTTCGGCACTAATTTCCCATGCTTGAGATCCTCCATAAGCTCGGCATCAACACCCCGGACATCATCGCGCAGATGTTGGTCTTCGGGATTGTGTATCTGATCCTTTCGAAGTACGCCTTTGGCCCGGTGACAGCGCTGCTAGAGGAGCGGCGGCGCCGGATTGCCGAGGGTGAGGACAATTTGAAGAAGATCCGCGAGAATCTGGCGGCTGCCGAGGCGACGGCTGAAGAGGTGAAGGCGAAGGCGAATGCCGAGGCTGACCGGATGATCAAAGAGGCTCGTGAGACGGCAGCTGCGGCTGGTGAGTCCGAGCGTCAGAAGGCGGCTGCGGAGGCGAATACGATCATCACGAAGGCACGTGAGGGCAGC
>JAIXPK010000257.1 GCA_027486335.1 Verrucomicrobiaceae bacterium
GAGCGGGTTTGAGTTCCGCGTGGCCCATTTTGGTGGCGAAGGACTGGGCGGACTGGATGGCCTCGGTGGTTTTGTGGGTGAAGCGTTCGGCGTTCATGCGTGGAAAGGGGTGGAGGGAGAGAGGGTTTTCCCCTGAGGAGTGCAGGAGTGGTGCCGGGACGTTCTGGGATGTTCAAGTCATTGGTGGAGAGGTGGTTGTGGGCTTAATGGGGCGATTCCGGGGGTGGATCGATGCGACGGATTGGCGCGGAAGTGATGCGTTCCGGGTGGGAGGGGTGCGCCACAATGGCTGGGGTCAGGAGAGACCGCGGCGGATTGTGTCCTGGCGCTGGAAGAAGCGGCGGCGGCGTTCTTCGATGAAGCCGCTGTCGTAGATCTGGCGGCCGAGGTCGCGGAAGCCGTTCTCGAGGGTGGCGACGGACATGTTGGCTGGGAGGTAATTGACGTCGAAGAGCGTGCAGGTTTCCCATGCTTCCGGGGAGAGGAGCCGGTTGGAGGCGGCGAGACGGTCGTAGAGTGGGGCGTTAGGGAAGGCGGTCATGACGGTGATCTGGACCTCGTAGAGGCCGGTGTCCCTGACGAATTGGAAGACGCGGTCGAAGCAGGAGGAGTCGTGGTGGTCGAGGCCGAGGACGAAGCAGCCGTTGACGGTGATGCCGGCGTCCTGGATGCGGGCGATGGCTTCGGCGTAGCGGTTGGCCTGGTGGCTTTTCCAGTTGGCCTTGTGTTCGACGCCGTTGAGTGAGGCGGCGTCCGGGCTTTCGAGGCCGATGAGGATCTGGGCGCAGCCGCTTTCCTTCATGAGGCGGAGGAGTTCGTCGTCCCATGCGACGGAGATGTCGGTTTCGGTGAACCAGCGGAGGCCGAGGGGGATGAGGGCGCGGGTGAGGTCGCGGCCGCGGCGGCGGTCGGCGAAGGTGTTATCGTCTGCGAATTCGATGAATGGGTGGGGCCAGAGGTCTTTGATGGCGAGGAGTTCGTCGATGACGCGGGGGACGGGTTTGGCGCGGAAGCCTGGGGCGAGGCGGATGCTGGCACCGCAGAAGTCGCAATTGTAGGGGCAGCCGCGCTGGGTTTGGACGGTGAGGCGGTTGTAGCGCGGGATTTCGAGGAGATCGAAGCGCGGCATGGGGGAGTGGGCGAAGTCGAAGCGCTGGGGTCGGGCATCGTAGCGTGGCTGGAGGCGATTGGCGAGGAGATCGGCGACGACGGTGGGCCAGACGGGTTCGCCTTCGCCGATGACGATGCAGTCGGCGTGCTGGAGGGCTTCGTCGGGTCGGGCGGTGACGTGTAGGCCGCCCATGATGACGGTGACGCCTGCGGCGCGATAGCGGTCGGCGAGTTGATAGGCTTCGCGGATCTGGGCGGAGAAGGAAGAGATGGCGACGGCGTCGAAGTCGCCGGGGAGGCCGTCGAGGTTTTTGATATCGGGGACTTCGACGTAGGAGATGTCGAGGTCTGGCGGGGTCATGCCTGCGAGGGTGAGGAGGCCGAGGGAGGGGAGGGAGGCGATGACCTTGCTGCGTTCGACGAAGCCGGGGAGGTTGAGGCCGATGGCGAGGAGTTCTGCGTTCTGGCAGCGGACACCTGACATGGCGATGAAGCCGAGTTTCATGGAGTTGTGAGGGTGAGGGGATTCAGGGCCATGCGATCAGGGTGGCGAGGATGCCTGTGGAGACGGAGATGACGGGGATGGGGAAGAGGTGGCGCAGTGGTTGTTTCCATGCGGCGAGGAAGCAGATGAGGGGCATGGTGGCGGCACCGGTGAGGAAGCCGATGCTGGCGATGCGGGCCCACCATGGGTCGAGGGAGGCGACGTGGTGGGTGAAGGCGAAGACGGCGTTGACGAGGGCGAGGCCGAAGAAGGAGATGTGGCCGAGGCGGGTGAGGCGGCGGCGCCAGCTTTGATAGCCGCCCATGAAGTCTTCGCGGGCGAAGAAGAGTCCGATGATGGCACCGCTGAGGACGCCTGCGAGCATGCCGGCCCAGACGGTTTTGAGCATGAGGAGGGTGAGGGGATCGGTCATGGAGTGGGGGAGGTCAGGCATGGGTAAAGAGGTGGACGACGTTAGCGCCGCCGAAGCCCGAGCTGTTGTTGAGGGCGGAGCGGATGGGGTGGCTGGTGGTGAGGCGCGGGAAGTTGAGATGAGCGCCTTCGGGGAGTGGGTTGGTGAGGTGGGCCTGGCCGGGGATGATGGCGTGGCGGAGGGAGAGGATACAGAGGACGGCTTCCATGGCTCCGGCTAGGGAGAGGCCGTGACCGGTGAGGGCTTTGGTGCTGGAGATGGGCGGGTGGGAGTCTGTGAAGATGCGGGAGAGCGCGAGGGCTTCGGCGGCGTCGCCTGCGGGGGTGCCGGTGCCGTGGGCGTTGATGTAATCGACGTCGGCGGGTGAGGATTGGGCGTCGGCGAGGGCCAGGTTGATGGCGTCGGCTAGGCCGATGCCCTGAGGTTGAGGGGCTGCGGGGTGGTAGCCGTCGGCGGCCTGGCCCCAACCGGCGAGGCGGGCGAGGGGAGTCGCGTGGCGGCGGCGGGCGGAGGATGAGGATTCGAGGATGAGGACGGCGGCACCGCCGGTGGCGGCGAAGCCGGAGCGGTCGCGGTCGAACGGGCGCATGGCGAGGGCGGGATCGGAGGCGGTGCTGAGGGCTCCCATGCCGTGGAAGGGCATGACGGATTCGACGCAGATGTCTTCAGCGCCGATGACGATGATGCGGTCCTGGCGGCCGAGGCGGATGGCGTCGGCGGCATAGCCGATGGCGTGTGCGGAGGAAGCGCAGGCGGAGACGAAGCCGCAGGATTCGCCGCGGATGCCGAGGATGGCGGCGA
>JAIXPK010000523.1 GCA_027486335.1 Verrucomicrobiaceae bacterium
ATTACAAACTGGACATCATCATTGATCAGGGGCCGAGTGCGCGGAGCATTCAGCTGCCGCTGCCGAGGTTCACGCTGGTGGGGGCGACGACGCGGAGCGGGATGCTGACGGCGCCGTTGCGGAGCCGGTTCGGGATGATCAGCCGGCTGGACTATTACAATGTGGCGCAACTCGCGGGGATCATCATGAGGTCGGCGGGGCTGATCGGGATTCAGATTGAGGCGGAGGGAGCGGAGGAGATTGCGTCGCGGGCGCGGGGGACGCCGCGGGTGGCGAATATGTTATTGAGGTATGTGAGGGATTACGCGCAGGTGAGGGCGGACAATGTGATCACGGCGGCGGTGGCGGATGCGGCGCTGCAGTTGATCGAGATCGATGCGGACGGACTGGACGAGATGGACAAGCGGATTCTGGAGGCGATGGTGTACAAGTTTGACGGCGGGCCGGTGGGATTGAGCAGTGTGGCGGTGGTGGTGGGTGAGGACACGACGACGATCGAGGAAGTGAACGAGCCCTATCTGATTATGAGGGGGTTCATCAAGCGGACCCCGCGGGGTCGGGTGGCGATGCCTGCGGCGTATGAGAAGGTGGGGGCTCCGGTGCCGCCGAGGGCGGAGCATCTGGATTTGTTCGGGTGAGCGGGGCATATTCAGGGTGGCATCGACTGGTCGCGGCTTGTGCCATCGACCGCGTCAACGCTGTCATTGACGGAATCAATGCGCGCGCCGTGCCGTCGCGGGCCAAGGAGCGGGCGAATGAAACCATCCGCTTTTCACATTGTCCCGATCGCGCTAGCACTTTCACTTGCCTCGTGCGTGACCACTTCTCTGTCCGATCCTAATGGCCGAGGCCACGGCAGCGACCTTGACGTGCAATCTCTGACTGGCATTGATGATCGCAATATTGGCGAGGCGGCGATCGCGGCCGCCACGGACCGCAGGGGTACCTTGCCGGCGCGTGGCGCGCGCATTCTGCTTGTCCAAAGCGGTGCCTACCAACCTGACGCGGAACTTGTTGGGGCGTTCCGTCCGTTCTGCGATCCTGTGCTCTGGGACGGACGTCGGCCGGAGACTGATGACGATGCTGCGGATCGCGGGGCAGGCCGCCGCCTGCGCCTTGCGGCGGCGCGTCAGGGCTGCTCGCACGTCGTCGTGGTGCTCGGCGAGATTCAGTCGGACTCGCGGGCTCTGCCGACGGCCGCGCTGACATGGGTGCCGATTGCCGGCGACATCATTCCAGGCGAGGTTTCAGGCACCCGGCTGGTGGCCCGGGCTCTCGTCATGGAAACCCGTGCTGACCGCTGGCAGTTGCTTGATGCCGCGCCCCGGGAAACTCGCGGTCTTCAGAGTGAATACGGTCGCGGGACGGTCAATGGACGACGCGCCGTGCGGCTCAAGGCGCAGGCTTATCCGGAACTGGCTGCCCGGTGCTTTCCGTGACGATGGTGGAGACTAACGAGTTGGAGTCCGTCGGGCCATCGGTGAAGGAGAGGGTGGTGAGGTGTCTGGATTTGTTCGGGTGGGTGGGCATTGATGCGTAGAAGGGGAGCAGTTGCGCGGGGTGGGTGGGGAAGTGAGGGTGAGCGTATGAAAACGAGAATGCTGCAAGGATGCCGGTTGCTGACGGGTGCGGGTGTATTGCTGTTGGGAATGGCGGCGGGAGCGGAGGAACGAGGGCGGCCGAAGAATCCTGACAATCTGGAGCTGGTGAAGCGGATCCGGGAGAAGATTGTGAAGCGGAGTGCGGAGAAGGGTGAGGGTGGGGAGATGGGTGTGGTGACGGTGAGGGTGCCGTTGTCAGGAAATGCGGAATTCCGGATGGTGCCGATTCGGGCGGGGGAGTTTGTGATGGGGAGCGGGCCGGGGGAGAAGGATCGTCGGGAGGATGAGGGGCCGGCGGTGAAGGTGAAGGTGGATGCGTTCTGGATGTCGGAGTTCGAGGCGACTTGGGACACGTTTCTGCCGTGGGTGGAGAGTCCGGTGCCGCGGTACAAGGACGGGTCGGTGAAGGGGAATGTGGGAGGGTCGACGGATGTGGATGCGGTGAGCGGGCCGACGTCGCCGTACACGGATGTGACGTACGGGATGGGGACGAAGGGGTATCCGGTGATTTCGATGACGGAACATGCGGCGCTGAAGTATTGTCAGTGGCTGAGTGTGCAGACGGGGATGTTTTTCCGGCTGCCGACGGAGGCTGAGTGGGAATATGCGGCGCGTGCGGGGACGAAGACGGCGTGGCATTTCGGGGATGATGCGCGGCAGTTGGGTGAGTACGCGTGGTATTTCGATAACAGTGAGACGGGGACACATCCGGTGGGGAAGAAGAAGCCGAATCCGTGGGGGCTTTACGACATGCACGGGAATGTGGCGGAGTGGACGCTGGATCAGTACGATGCGGGCTGGTACGGGAAGGAAGCGGCGGGGGGAGTCAGGGAGAATCCGTTTCTGCGGCCGGTGACGCTGTACCCTAGGAGTGTGCGCGGGGGGTCGTGGGATGACGATGCGAAGGATTGCCGGAGTGCGGCGCGGCGGATGAGCACGCCGCAGTGGAAGCAGCAGGATCCGCAGATTCCGAAGAGCCTATGGTATCACACGGCGACGGAGTTTCTGGGGTTCCGGGTGGTGTGCCCGGCGAAGCTGCCGTCAGCGGAGGAGATGCATGCGATCTGGAATTTGGGGGCGGTGGGGGCGGGGAAGTGAAGGGGGAGCTGACGGATTGGACGGATCTTGGCTGCCGGTCAGGGGTGTGCAGGACTGGGGAGAAAATCGGCTGACAGGGAGTGGGGGCTGGTTATAGGAAGTGGAACCAGTAGAGCGATCCATTTGAACATGCCAGTCTGCCGCCAGAATTCTGAATCAAACGATCCCTCGGCCTTGCCGGGTGTGTAGTTCACCGCGGTTTCCGCGGGGAGCTGTGAGGTTTGGAAAAAGGTCTTTACCGTCAGAAAAACTGGGCTAAGTTTCTGACAGAATGGCCCGTCCGAAATCGCTACAAAGTGTTGATGCCAAGGTGCTTCGCCGCATGAGAGCGGGGAAGGGTGGTGCGGTGTTC
>JAIXPK010000184.1 GCA_027486335.1 Verrucomicrobiaceae bacterium
AACACGGAAGTGAAACGCCGCAGCGCCGATGGTAGTTTGACGACAGGTCATGCGAGAGTAGGACGTTGCCAGGTTATAACGGCCCGTTTTCCGAAAGGAAAACGGGCCGCTTGTTTTTCACGCGGGACGATCGAGTGGTTGGGGATTGCGAGATGGCAGGACGGGAGCCGTGTGGCCTGCGTCGAAGGAGATCCTTGGATGGAACAGGCGATGCTGAGCGGGAGTGGATCTGGGCCCAGTCGGTTCTATGATAAGGCGGTTGGGGATGCAAGGGTATGCGGCGTTCCTCCAGAACGCCGGGCTCTCGGGCGGTGTCGTACCCAGAGCGATGCTCCGGGCTGAAATACGGTGTCCCGTTGGGACACGGATCGGCGCAAAGATCAGAGAGGTCTTCGGGTTAGATTGCCGTTCCGTCGAGGCTCAGATTCAGCGATCACCCGCATTACCTTAGCGCCATTCTGGGCTGACTTGTATCCTGCGGCTGTATCCCGCGGAGGAACGCCCACGCAGGAATCCGTTCGGCCGACGGCAGCGAGGAAAGGGAGACTCCGACCAGGTGTCGAGTGAGCCGACTGGAGTCATGTTGGTGATGGTGCCTCTTCGGGATGCGCTGCCTGTGCCTGCTGGTCTGGGGATGGCGCGCGGGCGATGCGCTCAAGGCGACTGAGTGCAGAGAGCACGGCGGATTGACCTGGCTTGAGTCCTGGCATGACTGCGAAGAGGGCTCGGCAGGCGGTTTCGTAGGAAGGCGATGGGTACCCGCGGGAGACGGCGAGGTGGCGGATGTAGCGGATGGCGCGGTCGATGAGTTTGTTATTGGCCGGGCGGACCCATGTCATGACATTGTCCTCGTAGCGTCCCAATCTGCCCATGAGGAGAGTGCTGTGGGAGTTGAGGAGGAGTTTGAGGAGGAGGTTTGCGAGGACCCTGCCAACGGGGCCTTGGACGGCCTTGAAGGAGACAGTGTGATGCAGGTGGTCGAAGTTTAAGGTGATCTTGCCTGGGCCGCCGGCGATGCGGAAGACGTGGTGCAAAGCGCCTTGGGTGCGGCGGCGTCTGAGTTCCGGGAGTTGAGCGGAGAAGTTGTAGCCGAGGATGACCGGGAGGCCTGTGGTCGCGGCGACTTCGGGCCATGCGACGGGTCGGGGGGCGCGGTGGAGGAGGCGCCTCCAGGCGGAGGGACTGTCGGGTGCTGCCGGGGTGAACAGGTGGCACCATGAAGCGGGGGCCCGGAGGTCCTTTTGATTTTCGAACGGGGCGAGGCTGAAGGTGGGGCTGCGCTCGGTGGTATCGGTGAGGACGGTGATGGCGAAAGGCCCTGGTTCGTAGAGAGTGAATTCCTTGCGCTGGCAGATGGCGGTTTCGTGGGCGGTGAATGCGGCGAGGAAAGACCAGTCGGAGCTGGCGACGATTTCGCGGAAGAGGGCGGGGGCGGCGGCGGCGGCTTCCGGGCAGTCGCGGTTGGCGAAGGCGAAAGCGATGGCGGCGGTGAGGACGGTGGTTGACTGCATCCGCGTGCTTCCGCTGAGTGCCATGGGGCCGACGGCGAGATTGATTTTCCGGATGGCGGGATTGTTGATGACGCGACGGGAGCGTTCTGCGGCGGCGGCGAGGATGTCGTCCGGGTTGCAGTAGAGGAAGAACGGGGCGGCCTTGGAAATCTCGGCGGCGCGTTCGGTGGCGCCGATGACCCATGGGGTTTCGCCGCCTTCGGTTGAAGCGATGAGGAGATCGCCGTCGCGGAAGCCGAGGTCGTCGAGTTGACGGGCGCCGTATTCCGGGTGGTCTTCGAATTTTTCGACGGCGCGGATGAGTGCGAGGTCGCCGCCGGCCATGAAGGCGATGACGCGATCGGCGAGGGGTGGGGGGAGGAGCCCTTCGCGGCAGAACAGTTCGATGGAGAGGGAGAGACGGCCGGTGGCTCCGCAGCCGCAGAGGAAGATCCGGCCGCCGGAGGCGAAGCAAAGGGAGATGGCGCTGGCGAGGTCCGGGAGTTGCGTGGCGGCGGCGGTGAAGCGGTCGAGAGCCAGCAGGTCGACGGATTTAAGGGTCTCTATTGCTGCCGGGAGATTCTGGCAGGCGAGCGAGGAGAGGTTGAGGGTCAGCGGGTGCTGGGCTTCGGTGTCCAGCGATCCGAGTTGGAAGTCGCTGGCGATGGCGAGGAATTCGTCGGCGGTCATGGTAATGGGTCAGGTGTGGCCGGGGGCGGAGACACGGGAGTCTTCGATTTCGTCGCGGCGGTTGCGGAGGATGCGGTCGGCGGTTTCGACGATCATTTCCTCGAGGATGAGGCGGAGATGGGAGCCGGCGCGGAAGTCGCTAGGGGCGATGTGTTTGACGCGGTTGGCGTGAGCCGCGAGCTGGTAGCATTTGCGGAAGCTGTTGCGCGACTTGTCCTCGTTGTTGTAGACGGCGATGGCATGGCCGCCGTACTGTTTCATGATGGTGAAGCAGGGGACGTCGGTGGGGCCGTCACCGAGGTAGATCATGTTAGAGAACGGGACGGGCCGCATGTCGGCGGGCATGTGGTCGTTGACGTCCTGGCTGAGGTCGAGGAGCCCTTTGTTGATGCGGAAAAGGTACTGCGTTTTCTGAGTGTGGGAGATGACGCGCTTGGGAAAGGAGATGCGACCTTCGCTGTCGGTGGCGAATTCGCAGCCGAAGACTTCTTTGATGAACGGGCGGAGTCGGGAGCCGTCGATGAGCGCCTTCATGCCGCTGCTGACGATGTAGTGTTCTAGGCGGATGCCGATGCCGCGGTGTGCTGGGCTGAGGGTTTCCTCGAGTTCTCCGAACATTTCCGGGAGGCCTTGGTAGAAGCCGAGATTGGCGCCGAGTTTTTCGAGTTCCCTGTTTGTGGGGGGATCCATCTGGAGGTAATCGAGGAGCGTCTTGAGATAGGCGAGTTCGCTTTCCCAGCCGTCCTGCCTGACGAGGGTCTGGCATTTTTTCCAGAACGAGCCTGGATCGATGCCGTAGGCAGGGAACAGGACCTCGTCCTGCATGTAGGTTGGTGACAGCGTCTGATCGTAATCGTAGACGACGGCGATGGTGGTTTGCGGAACGGACATCGGTTTGGTCAGAGGCCGCGGGCGTAGGAATCGCAGCGATTGAACCAGCCCTCGCGCCACTG
>JAIXPK010000401.1 GCA_027486335.1 Verrucomicrobiaceae bacterium
GCCGTCCCCAACCCGCTCGAAGCCCTCAAACTCCACGCCATCATCAATTCAGGCAGCGACCCCGGCGCCGCCGTCTCCTCCTTCCGCACCTCCAGCGTCCTCTCCACCGCCTCGTTCCCGTACACCAGCGAAACCTCCGCTTTCCCCGCCAGCACCGGATAACGGTGAGAACGCAGCAGCTTGATCCGCCATGCCGCAGGCGCAGACCGCACCGCCGGAGCCGCCTCCAGAAACGGATCCGCCCCATGCTCCAGAAACAACCCCACCCACTTTTCCCGCTCCTCCTCAGTCCCGAACGTGAAGACCGCGCCGAACGCGCTCATGTCTTCCTGCCCCACCATCATCACATTCGGATCCGCCTTCCCCTTCAGCAGCACTCCCGCCATCGCCAGATTCCTCCCCGACACCGCCCGCGACAGCGGCGACGTCCCATTCTTGCTAGCCCGGCTCGCATCCGCCCCCGCCGCCAGCAACCGCTCCACCACCGGTTCGTTCTCGTTCGCCACCGCCAGCAGCAGCGGCGTGTATCCCTCATCATCCGCAGCATCCGGCTTCGCCATCGCCTCCAGCAGCACCCTCACGCATTCCTCACTCGCCCCCGCCACCGCTCCATGCAGCGGCGCCGACCCCGGCCCTCCCGCATAACCCCAGTCCGCCGCCGGCCCGCCAGGTATCGGCGGAGCCAGCGATACCGGATCACTCCCCTGATTCACATCCGCTCCCAGCGCCAGCAACCGCCGCACCAATTCCGCATTCCCCCGCCGCGCTGCCGCATACAGCGGCGTGATCAACGCCCCCGCCGGCTTCACATCCGCCTTCCGCTCCAGTAGCAATTCTACCGCCGGCACGCTCCCGCTCAGAATCGCCAGCGTCAGCGGCTTGCGCTCCCCGCCCGACCCATCAGGACTCGCCCCATTCTCCAGCAGCAGCTTCAGCACCGCCACCCGCTTCTTCTCCGCCGCCGCATCCACCGCCAGTCCTAGCACCTTGGCCGTTGGCTTCCCCTTCAGCAACTCCCGCACCACCGCCAGATGCCCGCTGCCCGCCGCGAACTCCAATCCCTTCCCGCCATCATCCACCCCCTTCTCCACCAGAAATCGCACCACTGCCAGCCACCCACTCGAACACGCCCCCGTAAACTCCTGCCCGACCAGCAGATCCGGACTCTCCGCGTGCAGCTTCTTCACCCGCTGCAACGCCTCCGCCTCATCCTTCGTCAGCAGCGGATCCACCACCCCCGACTCCCGCTCACCCAACCGTACCCCAAGCGCCGCCAGATTCTCCCGCGCCATCCGCCCCTGCACCTCCATCTCCGGAAACTCCCGCAGCAATCGCTCATAAAGCCCGATCGCTTCCTCCTTCCGATCCTGCTTCCTCCGAACCTCCGCCAGCCGGAACAACGCCGCCGCCGCCGTCGGCCGCACCTCATTCCACGCCGCCAACAACGCCTCATATCCAGCCGCCGCCTTCGTCAGATCACGCGTCGCCTCCTCCTCATACAAACTGTCCCGCAACAACCCCGCCAACCCCGACACCCCCCCAGCCGCTTGCCCCGTCTGCGCCGACACCACCCCAATCAGCAATGCCCCAACCAGCGCCACCGCGCCCGCCTGCTTCAGTATTCGTGAATTCTTCATCGCCTCCCACTATAGCCACAACCTCCCCACCCATTGTCATCGTTTTGTCATCCTTCTCCCCCCCCCCATCCCCCCACCCCATCCCCCCGCTTTCCCAGGCCTCTTCCGCCTCGCCGGAACCAATTGCCGGGTCGGATTTTAAGGACCTCCACTCCACTTTACAGCTTGAGACCCCTTTCATCCATGGATATCATGGCTCCATGCAAAAGCTCCAAATCCTTTTCCCCGATCCCCTGATGCGGAAAATGCGGCGCGTCGCTGGGCAGGTTGACCTCCCTGTTAGCGAAGTCGTTCGCCGGGCAACCGAGCAGTGGCTGGAACGCTTTCCCGAGGAAACGAAAGCCATAAGATGCGTACCGGTCGTCGATGCGGGACAATGTCTCTTAGGCGCAGCGGAAATGAGGGAGGCCATCTATGAAGAGCCTTGATACAAACATCCTCATCTACGCGGTAAATCAGGGCTGCTCGGAGCACGACCGTGCTAGGCGAATTTACGAGGTCATGCTCGAGGAACCCTCTCAGTGGATCGTGGCCGACCAAGTCCTTTTCGAGTTCTATCGCGCCTTGCGGAATCCACGCATTCTCGAGCGTCCGCTCGATCACGCCGCCGCCCTCCATCAGATCCGCTTCCTTCGCGAAGAATCCGGCGTCCTCCACTGCGGCTACGACACCCGGTTCTGGGAAAAAATCGTTGTGCCGCTGGCAGGCTCAGACCGCTCATCTGCACATATCTTCGACCGCATCCTCGCCATCACCCTCCTCGGCAACGGTGTGACCACCTTCCACACCCGGAACACCCGTGACTTCTCCGAATTCCCCTTCAAAGAAATCGTGAATCCCATCGATGGGTGATCGGAGGCCAAAGCCTGCCGATCATCGAAATTCGCGGATCCAGCCGAGACCGTCCCATGCCGGTTCGCCCGCCTCTCCGGCAACGATCGCCCCCCACCCCTTCCCCCCACCCCTCCCCACATCCCCCCGCTTTCCCCGCACTCCCGGTTGCCACACCGCCCCGCGCGCCTGATTCCAATCATCCATGCCCGCGTTGAGTCAGCGCCTCTTCCGCCTCGCCGGAACCGAATTCTTCCGACCGTTGTCGCGGCCGTCCGCTCCCGTCTACGTCGATTGCGCCGACCGCCTCGTCGCCGAAGCCGGTGAAGCCGCACGCCTCCCCTACCGCGACGCCGTCGCCATCGTCCGCGAAGTCATCGCCCAACACCCGGACGTCATCCTCGGCGACGACGAAGGAGCCGCCCTCCGCGACATCCGCCAGCGCGCCGCCGTCCTCTTCAACCGCATGCTCGCCGCCGGCTGGCTCGAAGAACAAACCCTCGGCCTCCAGGACCGCTGGGCCCTCATCTCCCCAGGCCTCCGCCCGCTCCTCCGCCTCCTCCGCCACCTCGCAGAGGACGACGCCGCCGAACTCCGCACCTTCGCCGACACCCTCCGCAGCGTCTGCGACACGCTCTCCCGCGAAGGCATCCTCGACCCCCTCGATCGCTCCGGCGACGACATGCGCTCCACCGTCACCGATCTCAATCAGCGCCTCGAACACGCCATCGAACAGCTCCACTCGGTCGAAAAACTCGTCTCCATCTTCGAACAACGTCAGCGCGCCTCCTCCTCACCAGCAGAAACCCTCCAGCTCTTCTACACCGAATTCGGCCAGGGCCAGCACATGGTCTGCTACGATGTCCTCCGCCGCGGCGGTCTCCTCCCCCGTCTCCAGGCCGCCCGCCGCATGGTCGCCGACGCCCGCGACGACACCCTCTGCCGCCAGCGTCTCGCCGAAGGCCTCGCCTCCCACTATTCCTGCGACGAAACCGAATCATGGCAGCTCGCCGGCGACGCCCTCCTCCGCCTCGAACGCGCCCTCGGCGGCCTCCACCTCCGCGCCGAAGCCATCGACGCCCGCATGGCCGCCTTCAACCGGCTCTCCCAGCACCGCTACCGCTATCAGACCGAACTCCGCGGCCGCCGCCCCGAACTCGTCAAAGCCCTCTGCGACCGTCTCAACAACGATCACGCCGACCAGCGCTTCCGCGACCTCGCCGACGCCCCACCCGCCTTCATCCCACGCTGCCCTAACGTCCGCATCTACTTCGGCACCGAATCCCTCTGGCGGAAACGCAAACCCCGCGCCGCCACCAACCTCTCCTTCTCCTCAGGCCGCGCCAGCGCCGATGACGCCGAAGCCACTCTCGCCGCATGGCGCTCCCGTCAGCGTCTCGCCCTAACACCGCAACGCGCCGCCAAACTCCTCGAACGTCTCATCCCGGAACCCTCCGGCCACATCGCCTCCAACGCCTTCTCCCTCGCCAACACCGACGAGGTCCTCGACCTCCTCGCCCTCGCCGCCTACGATCACGCCCCAGGCTCCTCAGGCCGCATCGTCCGCTGGTCAGTCTCCGGCCCCCGCCGCCTCCACGGCCTCGATCCTGACAAAATCCCACGCGATCCCCACGCCGAATGGCTCGCCGACCGCATCGACATCGAACGTCTCCCGCCTTCCTCCCGCTCCCGCTGATCGCCGCCCCGCCCCTGACCATGTCATCTCACGACCGCTCGCCCCTCTGGCCTTCCTTCTGGCACGATGTCCCGGAAGCCGACCGCGCTCCCATCCGCGACGTCCTCGCAGAACTCCTCGGCCACGGCGTCATCCTCGGCACCGAAGGCTCAGGCCGCGACCTCTTCCTCCTCATCCGCGACCACTACTCCGATCACATCGCCGACTACCTCTCACCCCTCGGCCTCGACCTCATCATCGATGACGACGCCTCCCTCCTCCAGGTCCGCTCCGCCTCCGATTCCTGCCAGCTCCTCGCAGGCTTCTCCCGCGACGCCACCCTCGTCATCCTCGCCCTCTGGCGCGTCTGGGACGACGCCCAGGTCAACGGAGCCACCTCCGTCGTCACGCTCTCCGTCGACGATCTCTGGCAGAAACTCCGCATCTTCTTCGACCGCATCGACCCACCCGAAAAAACCCAGATCGATACCGTCCTCACCAAACTCCGCCAGCTCCGTCTCATCCGCACCCATAAGCCGGAGGGCATGACCCAGCCAGGCGAACTCCAGATCGAGGTCCTCGCCAGTCTGCCCCGCGTCATCCCCTTCGACGACCCCGCCGCATGGCTCGAACGCGCCTCCCTCTGCCAGCCGGAACCAGACGCTAGTCCCGACGCCACTCCGGACACCGATCCCGACGCCTCCTCGAACCCTAACTCCCCTAGCGCGTGAACCCCCGCGTCACTCTCTCCCGCGTCATCGCAGTCAACTGGTACGGCTACCGCCAGTTCATCGACGTCCACGGCCTCACCCTCATCACCGGTGCCAACGGCTCAGGCAAAAGCGCCCTCCTCGACCTCATCCAGTTCGTCCTCCTCGGCGAACAAACCAGCCGCTTCAACAAAGCCGCCGCCGGCGCAGGCAGCGGCCGCACCCTCCGCGGCTACTGTCTCTGCGACACCAATACCCTCGGCCGCGACGGCCAGGAACGCTACCTCCGTCCCTCCGGCGTCACCCTCGCAGGCCTCGAATTCTCATGGCCCCCGGACGAAGACGGCACCCAGCGCCGCGAAACATGGGGAGCTCGCATCGAGTACGACAGCCCCACCGCACGCCCGCGCACCGCATGGTTCTGCATCCCCAAACGCCTCGAGGAATCCGACTTCCTCAAAACCGACGGCTCCTCCCCTGACTCCCTCGCCTTCCTCCCCGAAGACGAATTCCGCGTCCGCTGGCGCCGCGACCTCCACGCCGAAATCTGGGACCGCCAGACCACCTATCTCGACGAAATGGCCCTCCGCTCCCACCTCGGGTTCGGCCGCCCGGAAATGAACAAGACGCTCCCTAGCGCCATGGCATTCCAACCCGTCGAAAACTTCGAACGCTTCATCCGCGACTACCTCCTCGAACCCGCCCTCCCCGACGTCCGCGCCGTCAAAGCCAGTGTCGACGCCCACCGCCGCGCTCAGGAACGTCTCGAAAAAATGGCCGACCAGCACCAGCGTCTCGCCGCCATCGCCTCCCTCCACGCCACCGCCGACGCCGCTCGCTCGGAAGCCGCCCTCTGGTCCCACCTCCGCGACGCCCTCGCCCACGAGGAAGCCCTCGAATCCCTCCAGCAGCGCAAGGACCGTCTCGCCGCCCTCCACGAGGAACACGACGCTAACCGTGAAGCCCGCGAAGCCGCCCTCACCGAACGCAACTCTCTCCGCGAACAACTCGAAGACGTCCGCCGCGAGGTCTTCAACGACGACGGCGCTTCCCGTCTCGACGAAACCCGCCGCCGTCACACCGCCGCAACCGCCGAACTCAAACGGCTCCGCACGCTCCAGCAATCGGTCCGCGACTTCCTCCACTCCCGCTCCCAGGCATGGACCCAATGGCTCCGCGCCGGCACCTCCCTCGGCGTCCCCCATCCCACCGATGCCGACGCCGACCTCGAACTCCTCCGCGGCCGTCTCGATCTCCCCGCCCTCGACGCCTCCACGCGTCTCGCCCGCACCGCCGACCGTCTCCTCGCCGATGCCTCCGAAAAAACCCGCACCCTAACCGAAGACATCCGCACGCACGAAAAACGCGAGCGCCAGATCCAGGACGATCTCCGGCTCTTCGCCGAAGGCCGCTCCACCCCATCCCCGCTCCTCGACGCCCTCCGCTCCCGCGGCCACCGCGCCGTCGCCCTCGGCCGCATCGTCGAGGTCACCCC
>JAIXPK010000192.1 GCA_027486335.1 Verrucomicrobiaceae bacterium
AACCTGACGAGGACCCAGGAGATCGGTGCCAATAGCTATCTCCTCGACGATGGCCGGTCCCGCATCCTCCTCGACTCAGGCATGCACCCGAAAGGAAAAGGCTTCGACGCCCTTCCCGATTTCTCCCTCCTCGGCCAGGCCCTCCTCGACGCGGTCATCATCACCCACGCCCACCTCGACCACATCGGCTCGCTCCCAGTCCTCATGCGTCGCCAGCCGGAAGCTCGCGCCGTCATGACTCCGCTCACCGCGGAAATCACCGAAACCATGCTCCACAACAGCTGCAACGTCATGACCGCCCAGCGCGATCAGGACGGCATCGTGGAATACCCGCTCTTCACCCACCGCGAAATCGACAACAGTCTCCGCCGCTGGCGCCACCAGCGCCCAGGCCGCCGCTTCGAACTCGGCCGCACCGGCGTCGATTGCGAATTCTTCGACGCAGGCCACCTCCCAGGCTCCGTCGGCGTCCGCCTCGACTACCCAAACCTCCGCGTCTTCTACACCGGCGACGTCCACTTCGAACCCCAGACCCTCAGCACCGCCGCTTCCTTCCCGGACGAACCCGCAGACGTCCTCATCATGGAATGCACCCGCGGCGCCGCCCCTCGCCCGCCAGATTACTCCCGCCAGCGCGAATCATGGCGCTTCGCCGAAGCCATCATGCGCACCATCGGCCGCGGCGGCAGCGTCCTCGTCCCAGTCTTCGCCCTCGGCAAGACCCAGGAAATCCTCATCATGATCCACGACCTGAAACGCACAGGTCACCTCGCCACAGGCATCCCCATCCACATCGGCGGGCTCAGCACCCGCATGACTCAGATCATCGACCGCCATTCTAACGACGTCCCGCGCACCCACCCCGGCTTCCGCATCCTCGACAACATGGCCGGCCTCGTCAAAACCAAGAAAGGCGAACGCCTCACCACCGCCGCCCCAGGCCGCATCTACGCCCTCAGCAGCGGCATGATGAGCGAATACACCGTCTCCAACGACTTCGCCTACCACTTCATCGACAATCCCAAAAACGCCGTCCTCTTCGTCGGCTACGCTGACCCGGACAGCCCCGGCGGCCACCTCCGCCGCGCCGCCCTCGGCGACGAAATCCGGCTCCACCACGCCCACCCTCCCGTCACGCTCCGCGCCGACGTCGAAGCCTTCGACTTCAGCGGCCACGCCACCCGCGACGAACTCGTCGCCTACGCCACCCGCGTCCGACCACGCAAGCTCCTCCTCGTCCACGGCGACGCCCCTGCCCTCCAATGGATGGCCCAGACGCTCTCCGCAGCCCTCCCCGAAACCGAGGTCATCATCCCCCTCCCCGGCGAACGGCTCCGACTCGATACCTGATTCCTCGCCCCGCGGCCCATCCCTCACTCCTTCGCGTCCGTCGGCCGACTCGGCGGCGCAAAAATCGGCGGCGGCAACGCCCCCGTTCCCGCATCCCCCTGCGCCGCCTGCGCCCGAATCGCGTCCGCCACCGCCCTCGCCATCCGCTGCCGGTACCCCGCATCACTGCAAAGCCGCGCCTCCCCGGGATTGCTCAAATACCCGACCTCAATCAGCACACACGGAATCTCCGGATTCCGCGTCAGCCGCAACCGCCGCCGCACCATCCCGCGCGACCCGCTCTCCGCAGGACTCACCGCCGCCATCCCGCGCTGCATCCGCACCGCCAATCCATGGCTGTCCACTCGCCAGTAGTACGTCTCCGGCCCCCGCACCGAACTCGGCCCGCTGTTGAAATGAATGCTCACCAGCACATCCCCCATCGAAGCCGCCCGCGCCGCCCTGACATCCAGATCCACAAACCGATCGTCCTCCCGCATCAGCTTCACCCCAAAAGCCCCTCGCAGTTCCTGCCTCACCCGCTGCGCCATGTCCAAGGTCAGTTCCTTCTCCAGCGCCCCCGTCACCCCACTCCGCGCCCCGGAATCCTTCCCGCCATGCCCCGCATCCAGCACCACGGTCCGGAATCCCCGCGGCCCAGCCCGGTGCCCCCACACATCCCGTGTACTCCCGCCGCCTCCCGGCCCGGCACACGACACCATCAGCAAAGCAGCAGCAGCAATCACCAGTTTCATCCCTTCGCCCAAACCCCGCACCGCTCCCCTCGCAATCGCAGACTGCTCCCGCCCCCTCCGGATTTGCCGTGAACAAAAAAATCCCTCCCCCGCGTAATCTCCCTTTCGCCATGAATCTCCGTCTCGCCCTCTCCCTCACGCTCCTCCCGGCCCTCCACGCCCTCGCCCAGCAACCCGCCCTCCAACTCGCCAAGGACGACCACATCTCCATCGTCGGCAACGCCCTCGCAGACCGTCTCCAGCACGAGGGCACCTTCGAGGCCATGCTCCATCAGGCCTTCCCCGACCTCAATCTCTCCGTCCGCAATCTCGGCTTCGCCGCCGACGAACTCACCATCCGCACGCGCTCCGAAAACTTCGGCTCGCCGGAACAATGGCTCGAAAAAACCAAAACCTCCGTCGTCTTCGCCTTCTTCGGC
>JAIXPK010000379.1 GCA_027486335.1 Verrucomicrobiaceae bacterium
TACCCGTTCCTCGGCCAGGACTATCCTGTCAAATCCTTCGACCAGCTCCGCCCGCGCGCCGGCAAAAACGACATCAGCAACCCGTTCATCAAAGACGAACTCGTCCGCCGCATCTTCAATGACATGGGCCACAAATCCGTCCGCGGCCAGATCAACACGCTCTACATCAACGGCAGCTACAAGGGCTTCTTCAACACCGTCGAACGCTACCGCGAATCCTACTTCCAGTCCCACTTCGGCTCCTCCAACCCATGGGATATCCGCATCATCGACACCGTCGAAGTCGGCGATGACGCCGAATGGTCCCGTCTCCTCGACGCCCTCGCCCTCAACCTCTCCATCAAGGCCAACTACGACAACGCCGTCAGTCAGCTCGACCTCGACGAGTGCCTCGACTACTTCCTCCTCAATATCTACACCGCCATGTGGGACTGGCCCAATAACAACTGGGTCGCTTCCCGCGAGCGCATCTCCTCAGGCAAATGGCGGCTCCACATCTGGGACGCAGAAGGCAGCTTCGGCCACGGCAACGTCAAACCACCTAACTACGACACCATCGGCACCGATCTCCGCAACCCCACTGGCATCGGCGCCCACGCCCTCAGTCAGCTCTTCCGCGGTCTCTACGCCAGCCCCGAAATCCGCCTCCGCTTCGCCGACCGCATCAACCGATGGTTCTTCAACGGCAACGTCCTCGACGACCGCACCCCAGCCAACTGCCTGATCCAGCGCCGCAAAGACGAACTCCGCGCCCCCTTCGCACCCCTCCTCCAGTACACCCACGGCACCACCTACAGCGACGCCTTCTGGAACAACTGGACCACCGCCACCACCGCCAACCCTAACGCCGGTTCATGGACCATTCCCATGAGCCGCCGCCGCTCCCACCTCTTCAACGAATCCCCCACCCCCGCGTCCTCCATCAGCTTCCGCACCCACGGGCTCTGGCCCTCCACCGAACCCCCCACCTTCAGTCAGCACGGCGGCACCATCACCCCAGGCTTCTCCCTCACCATCTCCACCAGCACCTCCGTCCCCACAGGCAGCACCATCGCATGGACCACCGACGGCTCCGACCCGCGCCTCTGGGGCGGCACCATCCTCCCCGCCGCCACCACCAGAACCACTTCCTCCTCCCCGTCCTCATTCTCCATCACGCTCCCTAACAGGCTCGTCACCACCGTCAGAGTCCGCGTCCGCAACAACACCTCCGGCGAATGGTCCGCCCTCACTGAAGCCACATTCCAGACCGCCACCGTCCCCGCCACTTCCTCCCGCCTCGCCGTCAGCCAGATCATGTACAACCCGCCGGACGTCTCCCCAGCCGAAGCCGCCGCCGGCTTCACCGACAAGGACGACTTCGAATTCCTCGAACTCCGCGCCATCGGCAACTCCCCCGTCTCCCTCGACAGCGTCAAATGCATCGCCGGCATCAGCTTCGACTTCGGCAACTCCACCGCCCAATCCCCCATCCGCGCCCTCGCCCCAGGCGATTCCACTTTCCTCGTCGCTAACCGCGACGCCTTCCTCACACGCTACGGCTCCTCCCTCGCCCCTCGCATCGCCGGACAATACCTCGGCAGTCTCAGCAACAGCGGCGAACGTCTCTGGATCACCGGCCCCGACGGCACAGACGCCAACACCGACCCGGACACCATCCGCGACTTCTCCTACGACGACGACCCCGCCCTCGGCTGGCCCGACCTCCCCGACGGCCGCGGCCCGTCCCTCTCCCTATCCAACCCGGACTCCAACCCGGACCACTCCCTCCCCGCCAACTGGTCAGCCTCCCCAGCATGGGCCGGCAACCCCGGCGGCACCCTCATCCGCCCGGATTTCGCCTCGTGGCTCAAAGGCCACTTCAACGCCGCCGCCATCGACGATCCCCTCGTCGCCAGCCCCTCCGCTGACCCAGACGGCGACGGTCTCCCCAATCTCTTCGAGTTCGCCTTCGCCACCAGACCCGACCGCCCGGACCCGGCCGCCCTCGACCGTCTCCCCCAGCCTTCCCTCTCCCCTCCCTTCCTCTCCACCGAAACCCGCGTCAGCACCCAGGCCCTCCTCGCACTCTCCATCTCCGCGGAATCCAGCGACGGCACCAGCCCATGGATCCCCCTCACCTCTCTCCCACCCACCACCAACCCGGACGGCACCACCACGCTCCGCTTCTCTCTCCCAGGCCCCCACGCCGCCACTCCCAACCGCTTCGTCCGCCTCCGCGCCTCCGCTCTCCCCTGACCGGCTCCTCCTCCCGCCCCGCGCTTTCCTCATTGCCCGCCACACCCCGCGCCCCATCGTCCCTCCCCATGGACGAACTTTTCTGCGACGACGCCGACGACGCCGACAGTCGCACCCCCATCCCATCCCAGCTCCCCGCCCACCTCAGCGCCATCCCCCTCGCCGCTCGCATGCGCCCGCGCTCGCTCGACGAATACGCCGGCCAGCAGCATATCCTCGCCCCCGGCAAACTCCTCCGCCGCGCCATCGAAGCCGACCGCTTCTCCTCGCTCCTGTTCTACGGACCACCAGGCACCGGCAAAACCAGTCTCGCCCAGCTCATCGCTCGCTCCACCCAATCCCGCTTCGTCAACCTCAGCGGCGTCGAATCCAATGTCGCCGACATCCGCAAGGCCGTCGAAACCGCCGAAGCCATGCGCCGCCTCCACCAACGCGGCACCACTCTCTTCGTCGACGAAATCCACCGCTTCAGCAAATCCCAGCAGGATGTCCTCCTCCCATGGATCGAACGCGGCACCGTCCGCTTCATCGGCGCAACCACCCACAACCCGTTCTTCTACGTCAATAGCCCGCTCGTCTCCCGCAGCCAGGTCTTCCAGCTCGAACCCCTCGACTCCTCCGACATCGTCACCATCCTCCGCCGCGCCCTCACAGACCCCGACGTCGGTCTCGGGCTCCTCAAGATCAACGCCCCGGACGACGCTCTCCTCCACCTCGCCACCATGGCCGACGGCGACGCCCGCAAGGCCCTCACCGCCCTCGAAACCGCCGCCCTCACCACCCCGCCCGACCCCTCAGGCCTCATCTCCATCACCCTCGACGTCGCCGCCGACAGCATCCAGAAAAAAACCGTCGTCTACGACGCCGACGGCGACGCCCACTACGACACCATCAGCGCTTTCATCAAAAGCATCCGCGGCAGCGACCCCGACGCCGCCCTCTACTGGCTAGCCAAAATGCTCCACGCCGGCGAGGACTTCCGCTTCATCGCCAGACGTCTCGTCATCGCCGCCTCCGAAGACATCGGCCTCGCCGATAGCAATGCCCTCCGCGTCGCCGTCGACGCATGGCAGGCCGCCGAATTCGTCGGTCTCCCCGAAGGCCGCATCCCTCTCGCCCACGCCACCGTCTACCTAGCCACCGCTCCCAAAAGCAACAGCTCCTACGCCGCCCTCGGTGCCGCCATGAAAGACGTCTCCGACGGCCGCACGCTCGCTGTCCCCAGGCACCTCCGCTCCACCGCATACAAGGGAGCCTCACAACTCGGCCACGGCGAAAACTACCGCTACGCCCACGACTACGACGGCAACTTCGTCCCCCAGGCCTATCTCCCCGAGGGCCGCACCTACTACCACCCCACCGCCAACGGACAGGAATCCCGCATCCGCGAACGTCTCGACTTCTGGCGTCAGCAGTTCGCCTCGGCCTCAGAGAAATCACCTCCTCCTCCCTGACATCACCCTATCAACATGTCCGACCCCTCTCCTCTCGCCGCACGGCTCGCCGCCACCATCGCCGCCTCCGGCCCCATGCCCTTCCCTTCCTTCATGGCCGCCGCCCTCTACGACCGCCAGCACGGCTATTACACCAATCCCAACCGCACCGGCCGCCACGGCGACTTCTACACCAGCGTCAGCACCGGCCCGCTCTTCGCCACCCTCCTCGCCACCCAGTTCGCCGAACTCTGGGAATCCATGGGCCGCCCCTCCCCATTCCACATCGTCGAACGCGGCGCCAATAACGGCGACTTCGCCGCCGATGTCCTCTCATGGTCCCTCACCCACCGCCCCGACTTCCACGCCGCCATCTCCTACTCCATCGACGAACCTCTCCCCTCCGCCGCCGCCGCTCAGGCCGCCCGCCTCGCCCCTTTCCTAGGCAAATGGCAGCACGATTCCCCATCCAACGTCACCGGGGTCTTCTTCGCCAACGAACTCCTCGACGCCGTCCCCTTCCGCAGGGTCGTCCGACGCGGCAATGCATGGGTCGAGCGCTCGGTCTCTCTAACACCTGACGGATCCTTCTGCTGGTCCGACTCACCGCTCCTCGACCGCTCCACCAAATCCCGCCTCGCCTCCCTCGGCGACGACTTCCCCGACGGCTACGAAACCGAAGTCGCCCCAGCCGTCGCCAGCGAGGTCCGTCTCGCCGCCGCCACCATCGCCCACGGCGCGCTCTTCTTCATCGACTACGGCTTCACCGCCTCCGACTACTACCTCCCCGAACGATCCACCGGCACGCTCCGCTGCTACCGCCACCACAAGGCCCACGAAAACCCCTTCGACGCCATCGGCGACACCGACATCACCGCCCACGTCGACTTCTCCCTCGCCGCCTCCGCCGCCCGCGCCGCCGGTTGCCACGTCGCCGCCTTCCTCGACCAGGCCCGCTTCCTAACCGGTGCCGCCACCCCCATCCTCGCCTCCCTCGAAGGCATCCGCTCCCCGGAAGCCTCCTCATGGCACCGCCAGTTCCAGTCCCTCACCCACCCCGCCCACCTCGGCCGCTCCTTCCAGGTCCTCGTCCTCACCAAATCCCCCGCCCCCTCCCCCTTCACCCCTTCCCTCTCCGGTCTCCGCTTCGCCAACCCTCGCAGTCTCGCCGCGCTCGCAGGTTGACACCGTTCACCACCGCTTCATCCTCGTTCCCCATGCAAACTGTACGCATCGGACTCGTCGGACTCGGCAACATGGGACGCGCTCACCGCGCCAGCATCCGCGCCGGTAAAGTCGAAGGCCTCACCCTCACCGCCATCTGCGACCGCGCAGAATCCCTCCCCGATCCCGTCCCCGGCGAAGCCCAGTTCACGGACTTCGACACCATGCTCCAGTCCGGCA
>JAIXPK010000108.1 GCA_027486335.1 Verrucomicrobiaceae bacterium
GCATTGAGGTCACAGGCAGGATGCCTGTGCCACTTTGGGGCTTGTGGCGAGAGGGGCGGCGGGAGGTCGCTTCCTGTTTGGGTGCGAGGGCATTGAGGTCACAGGCAGGATGCCTGTGACACTTTGGGGCGGGTTGGGAGAGGGGGGTTTGAAAAAAAGGCGAGAGCGGCAATTGGCAGCGTGGGAAAGGTGAATATGGGTGGGGTTGCTGACCCCCCCTTGCCATGAACGATGTAACTGCTGCTGAGGAGATTCTTTCGACGATGCTCCACCACCTTGGGTATGACTGTGATGTGTGGGAGGTGGAGTCGTCGGATGGGGGGCCGCCTGGGTTGGAGGTGACGCTGGGGGATGACAAGGAGGCGGATGCGTTGCTGGGGCGGGATGGGGATCGGCTGGAGGATTTGCAGTTTCTGGTGAACAAGCTGCTGCGGCAGAGGCATCCCGGGTCGGCGCGGGTGCGGCTGGATGTGAACGGGTACCGTGCGCGGAAGGACGATGTGTTTCTGGACGAGGTGCGGCGGCAGGCGGATCTGGTGCGTGAGGGGGGTCGGGCGGTGAAGCTGGAGCCGATGAACAGTTACCAGCGGCGATTGGTGCACCATTTGTTCCGGGACGATCCGGAGGTGGAGACGTGGGCACCGGAGGACGAGAGCCGGATGAAGCGGATCACGCTGCTGCCGCGAGGCGGGGTGTGAGCGGTTGGGTCAGCTGGCGGCGCGGAGCTGCTGCATGAGGTCGAGGACGTCGGCGCGGAGCGAGAAGAGTTCGCGTCGGGCGACGCGGATCCATGCGCGGGCGGGGCGCTTGAGTGGGCGGGTGTCGATGGAGGCGAGGGCGTGGAGGGCCTCGTTGAGTGGGACGAGGGCGCGTTTGAGCATGGCGATGACGAAGCCCGGGTCGAGATCGAAGCCTTCGATGAGCGGGTCGAGGGCGGCGGCGAGTTTACCGCCGAGGGCGATGACGCTGACGATGACGCTGACGACTGGGCTTTCGCGATTGCAGTCGCGGGCGAGGAGGCCGGCGGCTTCGGCGTCGCGCTGGAGGCCGAGGGCGAAGGTGACGGCGCGGCGGCTGAGTGGGTGCTGAGCGGCGATGTCGTCGATGTCGTCTGGGGAGAGCTGGGAGGTTGAGGGGTCGATGAAATCGATTTCGTCGGAGACGCTAGCGAGGTGGCGGCTCATTTCCTCGATGTCTTCCGGTTCCCAGCCCATGGCTTCGGCGATGAGGCGTTCGCGTTGGGGGTGATTGTGGTAGCGGTCGCAGGCTTCGGCGTAGGCTTCGGCGCGGCGGTCGACTTCGCGGAGTTCCTGTTCCCATTCGAATTCGTTGAGTGGGGAATCGAAGGCGTCCTTGGAGGAGGAGGCGAAGTGGGGTGAGGAAGTGCGTGAGTCGGAGGAATTGGCGAAGGAGTCTTCGTCTTCGTCGTCGGCGAGGTCTTCTTCGTCGTCCTCGTCATCATCGGATGGGTCCATGCCTGTGATGGAGTCGATGTAGTCGTGGAAGGCGTTCTGGTTGGCGAGTTCCTGAGCGGAGCCGTCGTGGCGGTCCATTTTCCAGAAGGCCTCGCTGAGGGAGACATTGAAGTCCGGGGCCTCGATGACGACGCGGCCGTTGGTATCGCTGAACCATTCGAGGTAGAGGATATTGGAGAGCTTGGCGGGGATGGATTTGCCTTTGGCGAGGAGGTCGAGGAGATCGGATTCGCTGACGGTGGGGATGCGTGCTTTGCGGGAAGCGGTCATGTCGCCGACGGGGCCTTGCTGGATTGCGGCGAGGAGGTCGAGATGGGGGAGCGGTTCCGGGTTGGGGTTTTCGAAGGAGAGGACGCATCCGGCGAGATCGCGGAGGCAATCGCCGAGGAGTTTGAAGGTGAGCGGGTCCTTGCGGCCGAGGAGCCAGAGGCGACCGGTGACTTGGCCGCGGATCTCGTTAGAGAGTTCACCGCGGATCACCGCTTTTTCCAGACGAATGGCCATGAGGTTTAGACTGGGAGACGTGACGAGGGTGTCAGCCGGAGGCGGTGCTGTCAACGGCCGTGATGGCAGAAAAGGATTGCGATGGGGAGGGGAAGGGGTTCCATGTGGAGGAGACATGAAGCGGCTGCCGATATCGATCTCTGTGATTACCCGGAATGAGGAGAGGAACCTTGAGCGTTGTCTGGCGAGTGTGGCTGGGTTGGGGTCGGAGATCGTGGTGATGGATTCGGGGTCGACGGATGGGACTCGTGCGGTGGCGGAGCGGCACGGGGCGGTCTGGTGGGAACAGGAGTGGCTGGGGTATCGTGACCAGAAGAACGCGGTGCTGGAGAAGTGTGTGGAGCCGTGGGTGCTGGCGCTGGATGCGGATGAGGAAGTGTCTGCGGAGATGCGCGGGGAGATTGAGGCTTTTTTTGGTGGAGACGGGGCGGAGCGATGGAGCGGGGCGAGTTTTCCGCGGAAGGTGTGGTTTCTGGGGCGATGGATCACGCATGGCGACTGGTATCCTGACCGGAAGCTGCGGCTGGTGAGGCGTGAGGGGGCGCGGTGGGGGGGCAGTCCTGAGCATGACTACCTTGAGGTGGCGGGGCCGGTGCTGGCGTGCCGCGGGGACCTGCATCATTATTCGTTTCCGGACATGGAGAGGTATGTGATGAAGATCAATGTGTTTGCGGGGGAGTATCTGAAGCGGCAGCTGGCGGAGGGGAAGCGGTGGCGGTTGCTGCCGACGGTGACGCGGCCGTTGTGGCGGTTTTTCCGTGCGTATGTGCTGCGGCGGGGTTTTCTGGATGGGTTTCCGGGGTTGTGGATTGCGTGGAGCACGGCGTATCAGACGTTTGTTAGGCACAGTCGGCTTTATGAGCACGAAGTGCGCGGGGAGCGGCCGGAAGGATGACGCGATGGGGGATCAGCCGAGCGGGAGGATGGCGCGGGCGAGATTGAGGTAGATGAGGAGGCCCGTGGCGTCGACGATGGTAGTGATGGCTGGGCTGGCGATGACGGCTGGGTCTAGGCGGATGGCGCGGGCTCCGATGGGGAGGACGGCACCGATGAGAGTGGAGGCGGTGATCTGGGAGAGGAGAGCGAGGCCGACGGTGGCGGCGAAGCGGAAGAGGAGGGTAGCGTCGATGGCCATGAAGTCTGGTCGGAACCAGAGGACCTGGATGGTCATGCAGAGGGCGAGGATGGTGCCGAGGGCGAGGCCGACGCGGAGTTCCTTCCATGCGACGCGGAGGAAGGCGGCAGGGGAGATTTCGCCGAGGGACATGGCGCGGATGACCATGGTGGCGGCCTGGCCACCGGTGTTGCCGCCGGCGGCGACGATCATGGGCATGTAGATGGTGAGGGCGAAGACCGCGCCGAGCTGATTCTGATAGGAATAGATGACACTGCCGGAGACGAGGCCGAGGAAGCCGAGGGAGACGATCCAGCCGACGCGCCTGCGGACGTGGCGGAGGACGGGGGTATTGAGGTAGACCTCTTCTGCGGCGTCGCCGGCGATCCCCGACTGGCGTTCGAGGTCTTCGGTGCTTTCTTCCTCCTGGATTTCGAGGGCGTCCTCGTGGGTGATGATGCCGAGGAGACGCCCGTCGTCGTCGACGACGGGGAGGGCGAGCATGCCGTATTTGACCATGACGCGGACGGCTTTTTCCTGATCGGCGGTGGCGAGGACGGCGCGGGTATCGCCGTCGTTGAGATTGCCGATGCGGTCGGAGGGGTCGGCGAAGGTGAGGTCGTGGAGACGGACCTTGCCGAGGATGATGCCTTCGGAGTCGACGACGTAGATGCGTGCGAGCAATTCGGCTTCGTCCTGGATGGTGCGGAGGGCTTCGATGGCTTCGCGGACGGAGAAGTCTTCTTCGACGGCGGCGAAGGCGGTGGTCATGCGGCCGCCGGCGGTGTCTTCGGGGAAACGGAGGAGATCGCGGGCGGCTTTGCGGCGGCTTTCGGAGAGGAGGTGGAAGGCGTGGCCGCGGAGCGTGCCGGGCATTTCCTGGAGGAAGTCGACGAGGACATCGTCGGAGAGATCGTCGAGGACGCCGGAGAGATCGTGGTCCGGCATGGCTCCGAGGATTTCGACGGCGTCGGAGCCTGGGAGCTGAGGGAGGAAGAGAGGGAGGAAGTCGCGCGGGAGGTGCTGGACCATGGTGGCGCGTTCTTCTTCCGGGAGGGCCTGGTAGGCGGCGGCGAGGTCAGCTGGGTGGGCTTCCTCGAGGAGCGCGGGGAGAGCGTCCCATTGCTGGGTGGTGATCACGGCTGTGCAGCGGTCTGCGATGCTGGTTTCTCCGTGTTCCTCGTCGTCCATGGGAGGGGCGGATAGCCGTCGGAGCGGGGTGCTGCAAGGTGAAAGGGTGGCGGATCGTGGGAGAGATCAGGGCGGAGGCGGGCCGAGATGGAACTGGCGGTAGCCTTCGGCGATGTAGCACATGCCTGAGGCGAAGGTGAAGAGGCCTGCGGCGGGCATGACGATCCATGAGGGAGGGAAGTGGAGTTGGAGCATGACCCAACCGAGGGCGAGGAGCTGGAGGACGGTGGCGACTTTACCGGTCCAGTGCGGGGAGATGCGGACGCGGCCGTGGCGGTGCCAGATGGCCCATGCGGCGAGGGAGGAGAGGACATCGCGGAGGACGACGAGGCCGGC
>JAIXPK010000348.1 GCA_027486335.1 Verrucomicrobiaceae bacterium
CAGGGCCCGGTCGTCACCCAGGGAGCCATGGTCAGCTACGAGTTCACCGCTCACGACTCCGTCCTCCGCATCGAACTCGACGGCGCTGACACGTTCGCCCCGGACAAGAACCCCATCCTCGCAGGCCTCACCCTCGAGTCCCTGCCCATCATCCCGGCCAGCCTCAACATCGTCACCGTCACCTCCTCCGGTGTCAACTTCACCGCCACCGGCACCCCCGGCGGCGTCTACGCGCTCGACTACAGCCCAGCCCTCTCCGCAGGCACATGGTCCGAGGTCAATGACAACGTCACCATGAACGCCAGCGGTTCCGCCGCGGTCACCGACGCCATCCCCGCTCACCGCACCCCCGGCAGCGGCTTCTGGAGGCTCCGCAACCCAGCCGTCCGCCCTAACCCCTGACCTGACTCAGGCTCTCCTCACGGCGGGTGTCGCGTTCATCGCGGCACCCGCCTTTTTCATGCCCGGATTCCCCGATCACATCGCTCACACTCACCCTCGCCTAACACTCCACTCCCGCCCCACCCTCAGCGCAGCCGGAAATCGTACACCACCACCTTCTTCGCCAGCGGCTTAATGATCGCCTCCGCCGCCGCCTTGTGGTCCGGATGCTCCACATACGCCTGCATCGCCTCCTCATCCGCAAACCGCATGCTGATCGCCACATCATACGTCCCGTCAATGATCGGCCGCCCACCAGGCACACACGTCCCCACCGTCAGATCACACACCCCGGGAATCGCCCGGAACGCCCGCGACGCCGCCACCACTCGCTCCCGGTCCGCCGCATCCCCAGGCTTCTTCAGCCACACCACCACCACATGCTGCACCCCCGTCGACACCGGTACCTGCACACACGACACCATCATCGCCGCCGCCGCCGCCCCAATCATCATCCGGATTCTCTTCATCGTTTTCTGTTAATAAAGTTCCACCGGCGAACGCTTCCCGTCTTCCACCGACAGCACCGACGCCTTCTCCTCCCCTAACGTGTCCACCCGCAGCTTCCACACGTCCTCGTTCAGCTTGTCAAACCGGCTCCGGCTCCACGGATCAGGCACCGCCATCCGCTTCTTCGCCCGCTCAATCCGCCGCAACGCATCGTCCAGCACCGTATGCTCCAATCCCTGCAGATGCACATGCGCCTGCTCCACCATCTCTATCCGGTGACAGATCATCACCAGATCATTCCCCGCACGCACCGCCTCCTGAATCGCCTGCTCAAACGTCACCTCATTCAGAATCGCCCCCATATCAAGATCGTCCGTCATCACCAGCCCGTCATCGAACCCTAGCTGGTCCCTCAGAAAACCCTGAATGATGTTCCGCGACAGGCTGCTCGGCCACCGCTCCCGGTCCGCATCAAAATCCGGAAACCACGCATGCCCGATCATCATCGCATCCAGCTCCCCCAGCAGCGCCGAAAACGGCATCACTTCCTCTCCCAGCAACTCCTCCCGCGTCCGCCGGATCACCGGCAGATGCTCGTGCGGATCCACATCCGCACTCCCATACGTCGGAAAATGCTTCCCGCACGACAGCACGCCTTCCTTCCTCATCGCCCGATTGAACACCCCCGCATTCGTAATCACTTCCTGCGGATTCCGACCGTAACACCGCCCCTTCAGCGAATTGTCAGCCTGATCATCATACGAAATATCCAGCACCGGACACAGATCCAGATTGAACCCGAACAACCTCAGCAGCTGCCCCGTCAACTGCCCGTGCCGCCGGATCAGCTCCGCATCCCCCTTGTCCCGCAACGCCTGCGCATTCGGCGGCTCCTGCCCTATCAAACGCAGCCGCGACACCCGCCCGCCCTCCTGGTCAATCGTTATGAACGGCTCCGTATCCGAAATGTCCCGCAGATCATCAATCAGCTTCCTCAATTGCTCCGGCGACTGAATGTTCCGGCCAAACAGGATGAAACCTCCCGGCTGCAAGGCCTTGAACCGCCGCGCCGTGTCAGCGTCAAGCTCAGGCCCAGGCACCCCAGTCAGCAGCAGTTGTCCAATGCGTCGCGATTCCATAAGTTTTGTCAGGTTTTAGCTCTCTTCAGGATGGAAATGGCTCCGGCTCCAGCGGCGGCGGCCCCGCCTCCGCTCGCCTCGTGTCGCTGTACAAACGCCCCCCGCGCAGCGCAATCACCCGCCCCGTCCGCTCCGCCAGCACCGGATCATGCGTCACAATCACCAGCGTCGTCCCCGACTCCCGGTTCAGCGCAAACAGCATGTCCTCCACCGTCTCCTTCGACTCCGCATCCAGATTCCCCGTCGGCTCGTCCGCAAACAATATCGCCGGCCGGTGAATGAACGCCCGCGCCAGCGCCGTCCGCTGCTGCTCCCCGCCACTCATCTGCACCGGAAAATGATCCATCCGGTGCCCTAACCCCACCTTCTCCAGCAGCACCCGCGCCTGCTCCCGGTCCGCCTTCCGCCCCTGCAGCTCCAGCGGCACCAGCACATTCTCCATCGCCGTCAGCGTCGGCAGCAGCTGAAAATTCTGAAACACAAACCCCACCTTCTCATTCCTCAACTTCGCCCGCGCATCCTCCCCCAGCGCCGTCAGATCACTCCCGTCCAGCACCACCCGCCCTCCCGTCGGCAGATCCAACCCCGCACACAAACCCAGCAGCGTCGACTTCCCGCTCCCAGACGGCCCCGTCACCGCACAAATCTCTCCCCTCCCCACCCCGAAACTCACATCATCCAACACCGTAATCTCTCCCGCCGCCGTGCGGTGCGTCCGGCTGATCTGCTGAATGTCAAGTAGCGCCATATCGGTTGTCTGGCCCCGCTCCTACCCCACAGCCAGCCCACGCGAAAACGGAAATTACACCTCCTTTTCACCCCTCACCCCGCCTCCGCCACACCCATTGACACTCCTCACCCCGCCGCCACTGTGCCCCCCTTATGCGCATCCTCTCAGGCATCCAGCCCTCCGGCCGTCTGCACCTCGGCAACTACTTCGGCATGATGCAACCCGCCATCTGCCTCCAGGACGAAGGCGACGCCTTCTACTTCATCGCCGACTACCACTCGCTCACCAGTCTCCAGGACCCCAAAGCCCTCCGCACCCACGTCCTCGACCTCGCCCTCGACTTCCTCGCCTGCGGCCTCGACCCCGCCAAAGCCACCTTCTTCCGCCAGAGCGACGTCCCCGAAGTCTGTGAACTCGCATGGATCCTCAGCACCCTGACGCCCATGCCCATGCTCGAAAACTGCCACAGCTACAAAGACAAAACCGCTCGCGGCCTCACCCCCAATCACGGGCTCTTCGCCTACCCGGTCCTCATGGCCGCAGACATCCTCATCTACGACAGTGACCTCGTCCCCGTCGGCCAGGACCAGAAACAGCACGTCGAAGTCACCCGCGACATCGCCACCAAATTCAATCACACCTTCGGCGAAACCCTCCGCCTCCCCAAATCCCGCATCAAAGAAGATGTCGCCAAAGTCCCCGGCCTCGATGGCGAAAAAATGAGCAAAAGCTACGACAACACCATCGCCATCTTCGAATCCGAAAAAGCCCTCCGCAAAAAAGTCATGGGCATCAAAACAGACTCCACCCCAGTCGAAGAACCCAAAGACCCCGACTCCAGTCTCATCGTCGATCTCTTCAAACTCGTCGCCCCCGAAGCCGACGTCGACGCCCTTAAAGCCGACTTCCGCCGCGGTGGCACCGGCTACGGCGACTTCAAAAAACGCCTCTTCGAAGCCATCTGGCTCCACTTCGAACCCATGCGCCAGCGCCGCGCCAATCTAGAAAACAACCTCGACTACGTCCACGAGGTCCTCCGCAAAAGCGCCGATCGCGCCCGCTCCATCGCCCAAACCACCATGGACCGCGTCCGCCTCGCCTCCGGCCTCCGCTGACTCCACCTCCCCGTCTTTTTCGTCACCCCTTTCCCTTTGCCCGGCCCCTCCCTCACGGCTATCCTCATCCCCGTCGACTTCACTCATCCAGCTTTCCTACCATGAACGCCAGAAACTGCGCCCTCGCCTCCTGCCTTCTCGCTTCCTCCGTGGCCCACGCCACCACCGTCATCACCTTCGACGGCTTCTCCTCCAATAACGCCGACATCGCCGCCATCGCAGGCTTCGGCGACAACGTCACCTCCAGCAGCCCCAGCTTCTCCGTCAGCCCCGGCCTCCTCGTCACCGGCACCCCCGGCATCTCCCTCGACTGGCTCACCGCAGGCTGGGATACCTACACCGGCTGGAACGGCCGCGGTTCCGTCGCCCAAATCGACTTCAACGGCATCCCCACCATCTCCATCCTCTTCACCCCCTCCGCCGAATCGGCCGTCCTCATCAACGCTTTCGACCTCGACGAATGGGCCGGCGGCGGCGCAGGCTCCATCAACTGGAGCGTCTCCGGCAGCTCCAGCGGCATCCTCGCCTCCGGTAACTGGTCCAAATCCAACGCCGGCGGCCGAGACACCATCTCCCTCCCAGCGTCCTCCGCTGGCCTCCTCGGCGAACCAGTCACGCTCTCCTTCACCCTCCTCTCCGGAGCCAGTTCCTACTTCGCTCTCGATAACCTCACCTTCGACCAAGTCCCGGAACCTTCCTCCGCCATGCTCGCAGGTCTCGGCCTCGGCGCTGCCATCATGCGCCGCCGCCGCCCCTCCGCCTGACCTGCCCCTCTAATGCAGGGCCGTTCGCCCGCAGACTGGCGTCAGCTCGCCGCGTCTCACCTCAAACGCGGTGATCTCCTCGAGGCTATCGACTGCCTCAACGCCCTCGTCCGCTCTTCCGCCGCTAACTCCAGCGACTTCCTCCTCCTCGGAGATTGTCTCTGGTCAGACTACCGCTTCCCGGAAGCCCTCAACGCCTACCAGCAAGCCTCCACCGGCACCGCCCAGCGCGATGCCTCCCTCGTCGCAGCCCGCCGTCTCTTCAGCCTCGGCCGCTTCTCTGACTCCTCCACTGCCCTCGAACTCGCCCTCGCCGCCTCACCCTCAGACCCGGACATCCTCCGCATGCTCGCGGAACTCCGCGAACGTCAGGGCCGCCCCGCCGACGCCGAACCGCTCGCCCGCGCCGCCCTCGCCCTCAACCCGGACCTCCGCCGCGCCACCCGCGCCCTCGCCCTCATCCTCCGCCGTCTCGGCCGTACCGACGAGGCCATCTCTCTCCTCCACCTCGCCCTCCAGAAAGGCCCGCACCCTGACAACTGGCGTCTCCTCATCGAACTCGCCGCCGCTCTCGACGCCTCCGCCGATTACCCCGCAGCCATGGCCGCCATGCTCGCCTCCCGCGACCTGCTCCGCCCGCTCGCCACCCCCGCCCACGCCCGCTGGCAACTCAACTCCAAACGCCGCGAATCCCTCGCCACCTCGATCTCCTCCTCAGACCTCGCCCGCTGGCGCGCCTCCCCGCCTCCTGACAATCTCCCCGCCAGCATCGCCCTGCTCGCCGGTCACCCGCGCTCCGGCACCACGCTCCTCGAACACCTCCTCGCCTCCTCCCCTAACGTCCTCACCACCGACGAAACCGGCATCCTCCACCACGAATTCATTCGCCCGCTCACCCTCGACCCTCCCTCCACTTCCGCCGCGCTCTCCGAAATCCACAGCTTCGACCCGGAACAGCTCGCCGCAGGCCGCGACTTCTACCGCCGCGCCACCGCAGCTCACCTCGGCCAGCCCATCGGCAACAACCTCCTCATCGAAAAAGACCCCTTCCTCACCCAGGACCTCCTCCTCCCTCTCCGCCTCTTCCCGGAAGCCTCCGTCATCATGCCTCTCCGCGACCCACGCGACGTCGCCCTCAGCTTCTTCTTCACCATCGTTCCGCTCGCCGGTGACAGCGCCGCCGCCCTCGACCTCCCCTCCGCCGTCCAATCCGTCGCCCTCTCCCTCCGTCTCTGGCAACGCTGGAAATCCATCCTCCCTCAACCATGGCTCGAAGTCCGCTACGAATCCCTCGTCGCTGACCCAGCCCCCACCATCGCCAGCGTCCGCAACTTCCTCAACCTCCCGGCTCCTCTCCCCTCCTCTCCCTCGCCCGACCATCTCCGCGGCGTCCGCACCCCCAGCTACGCCGACGTCTCCCGCCCTGTTCACAAGCGCTCCGTCGGCCGCTGGCACCACTACGCCAAATGGCTCGAGCCGCTCCTAACACCCCTCAACCCGCTCCTCAAAGACTTCGCCGCGTCATCCTGATTCATCACTTCCACATGTGAAGGTTGCGCCACATTCACCGAAAGAAATTGTCTCCGCGCTCACCATCGGTACCCGTCCGTCGTCCCACCCTCCGGTACCAGATGAATCGCTCGCAATTCCTCAAACTCTCCGGCCTCGGTGCCGGTTCCCTCGCCTTCCCGAACCTCGCCCTCGCCGCCGACGGCGATCAGATCGTTCCCTACCTCGAAACCCTCCGCCCCGACTCCGTCTGGGTCACATGGTGGAGCAATACCGGCGGCAACAGCACCGTCGACTTCGGTTCATCACCCGATTCCCTCAACCGCTCCGCCTCCGGCTCCGTCCAGCTCATCGCGGCCGGCAACTACTACCACGCCGTCCAGCTAACAGGCCTCTCCCCCGCCTCCTCATGGCACTACTGCGCCCGCTCCGGCACCGCCTCCTCCGCCATCTGGAAATTCCGCACGCCTCCTCCCCTCGGCTCCAGAACCGGCCACCTCCGCGTCCTCGTCCTCGGCGATAACCAGATCATCTCCGCAGAACGCCGCTGGGAAAAACTCATCAACCGCGCCGTCACCAAACTCGAGGAAAAATTCAACGCCCCCCTCGAGGACTCCATCGACCTCATGCTCAATGTCGGTGACCAGGTCGACGTCGGCACTCTCAACCACTGGCGAAACCTCCACTTCGCCTACGGAGCCGCCGTCACCCCGCGTCTCGCCTCGATGACCACCGTCGGGAATCACGAAACCTACGGCGGCGACAGCTCCCTCGCACTCTATAAATCCCTCTTCCACTACGACGCCTTCCGCTACGCAGGCCTCGCTAACCCAGGCGGCGGCAAAACCTACTACGCCCACCAGCAGGCCAGCGTCCTCTTCATCCACCTCAACAGCGAATCCATGCCCGTCCCCGCTGAAGGCGCAGGCACCGCCCAGAAAGAATGGATCCGCCAGCTCGTCACCACCGCCCACGCCGACCCCTCCATCGACTTCATCGTCAGTCTCGTCCACCGACCCTATCAGGCTGAACAGTACATCGGCGACATCTCCTCATGGTTCCGCTCCGAAATCATGCCCATCCTCGCCCAATCCGAAAAACACGTCCTCAACATCGGAGCCCATCACCACCTCTACGCCCGCGGCCAGACCCGCGACTGGCCAGTCTATCACATCATCTCCGGAGCCAGCGCATGGGACCAGTTCTGGGGCCAGTCCACAGAACGCGACTTCGACGACGTCCAGATGACCATCGCCAACTGGGCATGGCAACTCATCGACTTCAACCTCGCCTCCCGCGAAATGCTCGTCGAATCCTTCGCCGAAGCCAATGTCCGCTTCCCGGAATCCGAACGCTGGACCTCCAAAGCCTACCGCAGCCGTCTCATCGACTCGTTCCACCGCCGTCTCGGCGTTCCCGCACCTTCCCGCCCCGCCATCACCAACCCAGGCAGCGGCCCCGGCATTCCTAACCGCATCTCCCTCCCCTTCACCCTCCTCAGCTCGCCCTTCTCCTCCCCGGCCGGCGAATCCCTCAACAGCTCCCACTTCCAGATCGCCGTCGACCCGGCTTTCGCTAGCCTCCGCGTCGACTCCATCCGCGACTCCATCAACCTCTACGGCGATACCGGCGCTCCTCTCTTCGAACCCGTCAACACCAGCGCAGGTCTCGATATCCTCCAGTTCTCCATCGCCGCAGACTCGCTCCCGAACTCTCGTTGCTTCGCCCGTGTCCGCCACCGCGACTCCAATGCCCTCTGGTCCGACTGGTCAGCCCCATGGGAATTCACCGTCGAAGGCAGCGCTTCCGCTCGCCACAGTCTCTCCCTCCAGAAATCCATCTGCCCCCCGGGCGATGACCTCGTCATCGGCTACGAACGCATCAATCTCCCCACCGCCGACTGGATCGGCATCTTCCGCGCAGGCACCACCCCAGGCACCGTCGCCCCAGCCTCCCGCCAGTACATCACCGACGGCGCAGGCACCCGCACGTTCCGTATCGACCTCCCTAACGGCGAGTACTTCGCCGCTCTCTTCGCCGACAACTCCACCTCCGAACTCGCCGCCCGCGTCCCCTTCTTCGTCGGCTCCGCGGCCCTCCTCTCCACCGCCAAACCAGGCATCGAATCCGGCCAGGCCCTCGACCTCTCATGGTCCTCCGCCCCCGGCAACGCCTCCGACATCATCGCCATCTACCCAGCCGGCGTAAACCCCTCCCCATCCACACCCCCGGCCGCCACCGCTCCAGCCCGCACCCCCTCAGGCACCCTCTCCATCCCCGGCCTCCCCAACGGCTACTTCTACGCCGTCCTCCTCGCCGGCGGCTCCTTCCCAGTCAGTCAGCGTCTCCCCTTCTCCGTTGGCAATCTCAATGCCTCGGTCTCCATGGCCTCCTCCTCCGTCAAACAAGGCAGCGACTTCTCCGTACAGTTCTCCGGCGGCCCAGGCATCCCCAAAGACTGGATCGGTCTCTTCAACGACGGCGGCACCCCAGGCATCGACCCTCTCCTCGCCTACCTCTACTTCGAAGGCCGCACCTCCGGCTCCGTCACCTTCAAGCTCCCCTCCCTCCCACCGGGAAAATACTTCGTCGCCATGTTCACTAACGATTCCTACACCGAGGTCTCCAACCGCTTCTCCTTCTCCATCACCGCCGACTGACCCGCCATGAACCGCCTCTTCCTGCTCTTCCTCGCGTGCTTCCTCACGCTCTCCGCCCGCGCCCAGTTCTCCTTCTCCCTCGACCGCGCCCAGTACGAACCCGGCGAAACCATCACCGCCTCATGGTCCGGCAGAGATGCCGCCACCACCACCGACTGGATCGGCATCTACCCACGCAACACCGTCCCCGGCAGCGTCGCCTCCACCCGCTGGTTCTACGTCAGCGGCACCAGAACCCCCGGCGCCGCTCTCACCTCCGGCTCGGTCTCCTTCACCAACCCAGGCCTCGCCGTCAGAGAATGGTCCGCCTTCTTCCTATCCAACGACGGCTACTCCATCGTCGGCTCCGCTGACTTCTCCGTCGTCGGCAACCGCGACACCGTCGCGTCCTTCTCCCTCGATAAACCAGTCTACCGCCCGGGCGAATCCATCACCGCCTCATGGACCAATCGCTCCAATCCCGTCGCCACCGACTGGGTCGGCATCTACCCCCGTAACCTCGACGGCGTCCCCGACGGCAGCCCCGGCTCCACCATCTGGCTCTACGTCAACGGCGCCCAGTCAGCCACTTCCCCCCTAGCCTCCGGCTCCGTCACCTTCTCCTCCCCTGCACTCCCCGAAGGCAGCTGGCGCGCCTACTTCCTGGCCAATGACGGCTACGAATCCCTCGCCACCTTCGACTTCGACGTCGTCGCCTCCCCCATCCTCGGCTTCATGCCGGATCACCTCTTCATCGACGACGGCGTCCCCATCACCCTATCATGGGTCATCAGCCCGCCCGCAGAAGGCATCCAATCCCTCGTCCTCTCCGGCGGCCCAGCCCCCATCGATGTCATCTCACGCGACACCATCGACGTCTCCCCAACCACCTCCACTCTCTACACGCTCACACTCAACGGCACCGTCTCCGCCTCCACATGGGTCTTCAAAGCCGCCTCACCCTCCCAGGCCTTCTCCATCCCAGCTCCCGTCAACCCGGACGACCAACCCGTTCCCGTCTCGTGGAACTTCCCAGCCGCCACACCAGAAAGCTGGATCGGCATCTGGGCAGACGGCTCAGACCCAGCCTCTACTCCCCCGGCCTTCCGGCTCTTCCTCAACGGCACTGACTCCCCCGGCGGCCCGGTCCCCTCAGGTTCCCTCAGCTTCCCACTCCCTGTCGGCTCATGGTTCTCTCTGCTCTTCCCCAATGACTTCCCTGCCCCAGCCTTCGGCCCACTCCGCTTCAACGTCGCCTCCGGCCCGCTCCCTCCTCTCGCATTCCGCGAATTCGCCTTCGTCGGCACCGACCTCATCCTCCGCTGGGATTCCCAACCCTCCCGCTCCTACGAGGTCCTCAGCTCCACCGACCTCTCCTCATGGTCCACCGAAGCCATCGTCCCAGCCACCTCCTCCTCCACTTCCCACTTCCTTAAACCTCTCGGCCCTAACCGCTTCTACCGGATCCGCGAGAAAAACTGACGCGTCTCCCGCCACCTCGCTTCGCGCCTTCCCGCGGGCACTCACACCTCCGCTCCCCCATCGGGTCAAACCGTGTTCCTCCGCCGCACCTTCAGGTTTCAGCAGCCCCAGCCCCGTCCCCGATTCAATCACTCCGGTCTTGCCCCAGCAAGGTCCGTGACGGAACTTCAAAGCAGAAATCTCGCTGCTACCGCCATGGATCCCGACAACACTCCCGACATGCTGCCGCCGCTCGGTCTCCTGTCGGAACTCGACGACTCCCTCCGCGCCAAACTCGCCCGCGCCGGCCGCTTCGCAGCCATCCCCGTCGGCACTCGCCTCGCCACTCAGGGCCAACCCCATCAGACGCTCACCGTCCTCCTTTCCGGCAAAGCCAAGGTCTCCTGCCACGCCCACGGTTCATACCTCGAACTCGCCACCATCCTCCCAGGCGAAACCGTCGGCGAAATGAACATGATCGACCCCCAGAAGGCCAGCGCCGATGTCGAAATCATCGAACGCGCCGACATCTGGACCATCGACGACGACCAGTTCACTCACATCGTCCAGACCGACCCCCACGCCGCCTTCCTCGTCCTCAAATGGCTCGGCCGTCTCCTCTGCCGTCGCCTCCGCGCCAACGCCGACAAAATGCTCGCCCGCGAGGAACTCACACGCCAGACGTTCCGCGAAATGGACTACTGACCGCCCTCAAGGGCCCGCCCGGCCCTCCCCCGCACCACGTCACGGCACCCGCGGAAACTTCCCGAAGTCAGGCTTCCGCTTCTCCACAAACGCATTCTTCCCCTCCTTCGCCTCCTCGCTCATGTAGTACAGCAAGGTCGCGTTCCCAGCCAGATCCAGCAGCCCCATCTGCCCGTCGCAGTCCGCATTCAGCGCCGACTTCAGACACCGCAATGCCAGCGGGCTGTGCTGCAGAATCTCCCGCGCCCACTTCAGCGTCTCCGCCTCCAGCTCCGCTAGCGGCACCACCGCATTCACCAATCCCATGTCCAAGGCCTGCTGCGCATCGTACTGCCGGCACAAAAACCAGATCTCCCGCGCCTTCTTCTGCCCCACAATCCTCGCCAGATACGACGACCCCAACCCGCCATCAAACGACCCCACCTTCGGCCCAGTCTGCCCGAACCGCGCGTTGTCCGCCGCAATCGTCAGATCGCAGACCACATGCAGCACATGCCCGCCCCCGATCGCATACCCAGCCACCATCGCAATCACCGGCTTCGGCAACCCACGGATCTTCTTCTGCAAATCCAGCACATTCAGCCGCGGCACCCCGTCACTCCCCACATACCCCGCATGCCCTCGCACCTTCTGGTCACCTCCCGAACAAAACGCCTTCTCCCCCTCCCCAGTCAGCACAATCACCCCGATCTCCGGATCCTCATGCGCCAGATCAAACGCATCCAGCAACTCCTTCACCGTCAGCGGCCGGAACGCATTCCTCACCTCCGGCCGGTTGATCGTGATCTTCGCCACCCCGTCCTCCGTCTTCTCAAAGCGGATGTCCGTATACGATTTGATTGATGTCCACATAATGTCAGTCCCAACTGGTTCAATTTCAGAAAATCAGCAGCGCAGCACATCATCGCACCACACCACCAGTAACAACGCCGCCAGAGCCCCGACGGTTCCCCGCCACTCGCTCCTTCTAAACCTGAACCCGCCACCCCACCATTTGCAACCCCAGACCTGACTCCCCCCCTCTCCCAACCCGCCCAACGTAACTCGCAACGTAGGACGGACACTCCTGTCCGTCATTCCCTCTCCCCACAAGCTCCTCTCCCCACAAGCCCCCCAAAGTGGCACGGGCATCCTGCCTGTGACCCCCAAAAGCCTCGGGCCCCGAAGAGGCCTGTCTTCTTGCCCCCGCCCTCAGGCCGCCCCGGCCTGATCAACCCACCTCTCACGCATCGCCACCCCACCCAAGTCAAAAGTTGCAAAACGGAAGCTCTAAGTCACCGTTTCGCTACCATGGCAACACTGGTCATCAAATCATTCCCCGAAGCCCTCCACGCCAAACTGAGGCAGTTTGCCGCCGCCCATAGACGGTCCGTAACACAGGAAACCATCCACCTCATCGAGACAGCAATCGCTGCAGAGGAACAATCGTCTCCTACCACAACTGGCCACTCAAAATGGGCCAACCGCAAGCTCTTGCCCGAATACGAGGCCATGATTGCCTCAGGTGCCTTCAGCGGAGGCACAGACTCCACCCAGATCATCTCTGAGGAACGCGACGCCCGATGAGGCCGGCCTATTACGACTCCAACTACCTGCTGAAACTCCTGATTGCCGAATCAGGCAGCACCCATGTCCAGGCTCACGCCGCCACCGTGCTGGAAATCCACACCGCCCAGCACGCACGGGCCGAATTCGCGTCAGCGGCCTTTCGTAAGGTTCGGGAAGGCCAGGCAACAGTCGCCGACTACCAGCGGCTGACCGCCCAACTCAGATCCGACATCTCCTCAACCACCGTCGTCATCCTTCCCCTCACCGACACCATTCTCGACCGCATCGAATTCGTATTCGCCACCGCTCCCGCCACCACATGGCTCCGTGCCGCCGATGCCCTCCATCTCGCCACCGCCGCAGAAAATGGCTTCACGGAAATCTACTCCAACGACAAACACCTCCTCGCCGCCGCACCGCTCTTCGGACTCTATGGAGTAAACGTCATCCAGTAAGTCCACGCGAATACGTCGCCCCTCAACGGCCAGCACAGCGCCAACAGATCAACCCACACGCCCCCGTCCCCATTCTCACTTCCCCATTCCCACTTCTAACTTCTCACTTCCTCCCCCTCCGGCCCCACCGCCACCAGCACCGGAGCCGCCGTGAAATACCGCCGGCACACCGCCGCCACTTCCTCCACCGTGATGCTCCGCACACTCTCCAGCACCGCTTCATAGTGGTCAAACCCTAACCCATACAGCTCATCCAGCGCACACTGCTGCGCCAGCCCCGCACTGCTCTGCGTCTGCATCGCCTGCTTCCCGATCCACGTCTTCC
>JAIXPK010000096.1 GCA_027486335.1 Verrucomicrobiaceae bacterium
CGCAGCACCGCAGGCAGCAGGATCAGCAACAGACAACTCAATTTCGTTTTCATTCTCATGTTCATTTTCATAATGTGATAGCAGTTCAATGTTTCGAATCTCCTGTCAGAAGGTGAAAATCAGATTTGCCTTCGCGATGAAACTCACCGCCCCCCGGTCAGGAAAATTCACCCAGCTCTCGAGAACCACATGCTTCGATAGCGCATACTTCGCTCCCACCGACGGCAGCCACGCATCGCCGTCCCGGACCTGCACCAGATCCGCATTCAGATTCAGATCCCGTCCCGCCACCTTCCACGTCCGGTCCACCCCGAACAGCGCACTGTTCCCGTTCTGCTGCAATCCATACCCGCCGTGCACCCGCACCACCCCGAAATCATGCGCGATCATCGCATACGTGAACGGCTCACTCCAACGATCCTGATCCGTCAGCGCCACGTTCGCCACCCCAACCGCGAACCGCCCGCCTTCCCACGGACTCACATTCACCTTCGCCTGATACTGCAGCGCCCCCGCGTCCCCCGGAGCCACCGGACTGTCCAGACCCCACTCGAACGAAAACGGCTTGAACTCCCAGCCCGTCTTCATCCCTAGCCAGAACGAATGCCGCCCCGGCCCGTTCGCCGCAAACTGATTCGCTCCCCCAAAACTGCTGAACGCCTGCAGCGCCACCGTCCGGTGCGGCACCGTGTCCGCCGTCGGGATGTTGTTCAACCCGGTCGGCGTCGCCCGGACTCCCGGAACCCCCGCCGCCAGCACCACGCCTAGCATCACCAGTCGCGCTCTCACTCCAGCAGCCTTGTTCATCATGTGTCTCCGTTTCATCGTGTGTTGTGGTTTCTTTGTGTTTCGTGTTGTCAGCGAAATTCACCCGTCATCCTCAGCACCGCATACACCCCACCCGCCAGCACCGCCGCACACGGCAGCGTCACCACCCACGCCGCCAGCACCGGCCGCACCGTCTTCCACCGCGCCTGACCCGTCGTCACCCCGACCCCTAACAACGCCCCCACCGAAACATGCGTCGTCGATACCGGCAGTCCATGCAGGCTCGCCGTCGTCACGAGCAGCGACGTCGCCAGATTCGCCGCAAACCCTTCCCCGGGATTCATCCCCGTAATCCCGTGCGCTAGCGTCTCCGCCACCCGCCTCGCCCCGATCACCCCACCGCACGCCATCGCCACCGCCACCAGCACCATCGCCCCGCTCCCGCCCAGCCACCCGCTCCCCGCAACCAGCGCCGCCATCTTCGGCGTGTCATTCAATCCTCTCGCAAAACATACCGCTCCCGCACTCAGCCAGTGCCCCGCATCCACCCCCCGCTTGCGCCCCTCCCCCGCCATCCCCGCAATCCGCAGCAACCCATGCACCAGCGCCCCTCCCGCCACCGCCAGCACCGGACTCACCAGCAGCGGCATCAGAAAATTCTCCCACAGCTTCCCCCCATTCACACTCCCAGCCACCCAGCCACTCCCCACCAGCCCTCCCACCAGCAGATGCGTCGTCGACACCGGAAATCCTAACCGCGTCGCCAGCATCCCGGCTCCCCCTGCACCGCCTGCCACCGCCAGCAGAAACCTCGGCTCCGCCGCCATCCCATCCGGCACCAGCCCCCTCCCCGAAAACGCCTTCAGCATCGCCCCGCCTAACCCCGCCGCAGCCAGACTCCCCGCCGCAGTCGCCACCGCCGCCCACCGCACCGCCCCAGCATAACCACTCGTCCCGCTCCCGTACAGCGACGCCACCCCCTTGAAATTCGCATTCGCTCCATTCGCATACGCCACCACCACCGCCGCCACAAGAATCACCACAGTCTCCACATTCATTATTTGTCCAGGTTGGCAAATGTCAGGCTCGTGTCATCCCGGGGTTCTTCTCTGATCATCCCTCCCCCTCAGCCCTCCGCCCCGTCACGGTGCGTCGGCACCGGCTTCCCCGGACGGAAATGCTCCGCATGCTCCACCACCGCCTCCAACCCGGGCATCGCGGCCACCACTTCCCCTAACCCTTCCCGCAGCGCCTCCAGCAGCACCGCAGGATCTGCCTCCGCACGCAGATTCACAATCAGCTGCCCCCCGCCCACCGGCTCGTCCAGCTCCATCCCCAGCTCCGCCACGTAATCACTCCGCACCAGATTCACACTAGCCAACTCCCCGGCCAGGCTGTCGTCAGGACTGAAGGTCATCTTGAAATGCGCAATCTCCGCGCCTGCTCCCGCCAGCAATCCCTGCACCGCACCAGCCAGCTCCCTCAGCACTTCATTCGCATCAAACTCATCCGCATGCCGCAGCGTCACCGTCGCATTCAGCCACCCCAGCAGCGCCTCACCCTCCGCATAAACCTCGTAATCCACCGCCATCGGATTCCGCCGCGCCTGCTCCCCTGACATCAGTACCTCAAACAACGCCTCCAGCCCCGTCTCCTCCCGCGGCGACGCCGCCATCACCCTCGCCAGCGGATACTCCCGGCCCAGCACACCCTTCAATTCCTCCAGCTCCTCCGCGCCTAGCAGATCACTCTTCGTAATCACGATCACATCCGCTTCCTCCAGCTGCTTCCGGAAAATATACGCCACCTTCGCAGAAAACGTCCCCCCTCCCTCCAGCCCGAACACCCGCCGCGCCCGCACCGGATCCACCAGCACCGCCAGCGGAGCCACCGTGAACGAATCCCCGTACAACCGCCGCAGCGGATACGTCACCGTCGCCACCAGATCCGTACAACTCCCCACTGGCTCCGCGATGAATACCTCCGGCTTCCCGGCCTCATCAAGCTTCTGCGCCGCCTCCACCAGCGTGTTGAACCGACAGCAGAAACACCCGCCCGCAATCTCCTCCGTCGCAAATCCCTGACCCCTCAACAGCTTCGTATCCACCAATCCCCCAGCCTGGTCATTCGTGATCAACCCCACACGCAACCCCTGCCCGCTCAGATACCGCGCCAGCCGCCCCACCGTCGTCGTCTTCCCCGCCCCGAGGAACCCCCCGATCATGATGTATCTCGCTTTCATTGCCATGCTCCCACCCTTATTTGCCAATGTCAGCAAATAGGCAACCTCCGCGTGTGCGTCTTGCACCCCATTCCCCGGAATGGTAATCCCCCCCATGCCGCGCCGCCCCGACCCCCAGCCCTTCGATTGCCTCGCCGCCATGCGGGCCCTGGGCGAACCCACCCGGCTCCGCCTCGTCCGCCATCTCATCGCCGGCCCCTGCACCGTCGGCGAACTCTGCGATCTCCTCAGCGCCACCCCCTACAACGTCTCCAAACACCTCCGCGTCCTCCGCAAAGCCAGTCTCCTCGAAATGGAAAAACACGGCCAGCACCACATCTATTCCCTCGCCGCCAACTTCCGCCACCAGCTCGCCCGCAACGGCAACATCCTCGACCTCGGCTGCTGCCAGTTCCACTTCGACCGACTCCCGGACTAGTGTAGTCCGTCTTACAGATGGTGTCTTATGGACGAGGGATTTTTTCCGAGTCCTAGGCGCGAGGAGGGCGCGAATCAGGATTCGCAACCGACGAGCAACACAGGAATCGGGAAAAAGACCCGTCCCCCTCCCTCAGCAGAGTGGCTGAAGCCTCCTTCCTTCCCACAAAATCAGAAGATACCATCTGCAAGACGGGCTGCACTAACCTCGCCTCACCACCACTCACCGCACCGGCTCCGCAGGCACCCCAGGCTCCATCACCCCCGCACGGTTCCGCGCCTCCTGCACCTCCGCCCCGAACCGCTTCATCAGCGGCCCGGAATACGTCCGCCACACAAGCACGCCGCCCCCCACCGCCGCCACCAGCGTCAACGCCATCAGCGCCGCTCCCATCGCCGTCCCGCTGTCCGTCTTCCCATGCTCCGCATACCGCGCCGGCAGCAGCAGACACGCAATCACCAGCAAAAACGACGCCACCGGCACCAGCATCAGCAGCACCAGCCACCCGGACCACCCGATATTCACAATCCTCAACCCCGTCATCACCATCACCGCAATCCCGCCCACAACCCCCAGCACCACACTCCCAGTCCCCACCAGCATCGCCAGCGAACCCATCGCATCCCGATTCGCCATCTCCATCGGTGCATTTAGCAACCGGTAAATCACCAGCCCGACAAAACTCAATTGCAGCAGCGACAACCCCACCACCACCAGCACATACACCTGCCGACTTAACCCCCGCGCCCCCTGCACCGGCCGCACATTCCGGCTGATCTGCCGCGCCCCCGATCGCGCCGGGCCCGCAGCCACCGGCGCTGGCTGCAAATGCACCGGCACCACCGCATTCAACGGCACCCACTGCGACGCATTCTCCGGCAGTACCCAGCTGTCCGACTGCAGCTTCCCCGCCGCCCGCTGCCGCAGCAAGGTCTCCAGCGGCACCGGCCCCGCCGCCTGCCCGTCCGCCCCCGTGTACCTCAGCATGATCAGCGTATCCAGCGGCCGCCACACCGTCCCCCCTGCCTCCACCACCTGAACCGACGGTAGCAGATTCCCCGAAGCCAGCCACTGGCACAACACTTGAAAATCAACCGGCCCGGCCGGCTGCCCGGATGCGTCAGCGTAATAGTAATCCATAATAGCAAGTATTTGAAAAATTTCCACCCGGCGTCACTACCCCTTCAGCACCACCGCCTTGTACGCCAACCACCCCACCACCACCAGCAATACCAGCAGCATCAGCCTCATCACCACCCGCGGCCCCCGACCCGGAGGCGCCACCGCCACCGGCTCCGGCATCCGCCACCCCACCACTTCCCGCCCAGCCTCAACTGGCGCCTTCGCCTCCCCTGCCGACACAACCGTCTCTTCAGGCACCGGCACCTTCACCTCCGGCTCCAACGCAAACATCGGCACAACCACCTCAGGCTTCTTCTCCTCAACAACAGGCACTTCTTCAGGCACAGAGTTCACCTCCGGCTCCAACGCAACCAGCCGCGCTGCCACCACAGGAAGCTCTTCAGGAACCCGCACCTCCACCACCGCGTCCGGCTCCGGTTCCAACGCCGCCAGCGGCACAACCACCTCAGGCACCGCCACCACCGGCACCTCTTCAGGCACTGACACCTCCTTCTCCACAACCATTTCAGCCGGCCCAGCCGCCTCCACCGTCACCTCAGCCGCCATCTCTAACGTATCCGCCGCCACCGGCACTTCCACCACCGCACCCTCGCCAGCCACCTCCACTCGAACCGCCACCTCCTCCGGCACCACCACCGGACCCCACGGTCCATCCACCATCAGAAACGAATCCCCCTCCGCCAGCGCTGCCTCCTCCTCCGGTTCCTTCGTCACCACAAACGCCTCCGGAAAATCCCCGGGATCAAGCACCCCGACCGCAGACGGAATCCCCACACTCATCCGCCCACTCTCCACAGGCACCTCCGCACGCAACTGCATCGGCTCGTGCCTCACATTCCCCGCCACACTCCCCTCACCAGCCAATCGCTCCACCCACACACCGAGCGCTCGCAACCCCGCCCCAGCCTTCCCAGCCGCCTCCCCTGGGTCCGCACTCGCACGCACCCCCCTCACAACAAGCTCCGCAAGGCCCTCAAGTGCCTCCTGAACCATCTCCCGCTCCAATCGCGGCGTCGGTGTCGCTGTATCATCCATGCTTCCCTCAGCATAAACAGGGGGACCGGAATGCACCAACGAAAATCCGCGGCCGCACCTCGTGTAGTCCGTCTTACAGATGGTGTCTTATGGACGCGGGATTTTTTCCGAGTCCACGGCGCGAGGAGGGCGCGAATCAGGATTCGCAACCGACGAGCAACACAGGAATCGGGAAAAAGACCCGTCCCC
>JAIXPK010000105.1 GCA_027486335.1 Verrucomicrobiaceae bacterium
ACTCAGAGTCCCACCGAAGGAACGCTCACTTTTTCATTCAATAAGTTGAGGGGCCAGCCAAGCTCGTTCGACTCGTTGGGTTTCATGTACAGCTACTCCAACCGCTTGGCCAGCTTCGTGGGCCTCGACGCCGTTCAGCTTCAAATCGACTCCATGGCGGGGACCGGCCTCGTCAGTGCCTATGTTCCGAACGGCACCACTATCGATCAACTCAAGGTCAATCTACTGCCAAATACGACCGTCGTCCCCCTGTTGAATCCGTCCGGTGCGGACCCGATGCGGAATATCGTCGTCCGCATATACCCAACTACCCCCAACTTCTCGATAACCCTCTCCAGCTTGTGGCTTGTTCCAGAACCCGGGTCCGCATTACTCGCAGCAACGGCAGCCATCTGGCTGACATCCCGCCGCCGACGAAGCCTCGGCGGCTCATGACCGATTCGACTGTGCATCAAGCGGTCCGTCTCGAATGGCACCAAGACAGGGCGGGTGATCGCTGGATTTGAACAAGGGCTGACCGGCAATCTCACCGGACGATCGATCTCAACTCTGCCCCACTGACCTCCGCCCTGTGTCCCAACGGGACACCGAATACCAGCCCAGAGCAACGCTCTGGGTACCACCCCGCCCGAGCCCGGCGTTCTGTAGGAACGCCGCATACCCTTGCATCCCTAACCGCCTCACTATTGCGCCATTCAGATCCGTCCCCTTGTGAGGGTGGAAACGCATGACACCTCAGGCGTTTCGCAGAACAGTCAGGGCCGGCACATGAGGTCCGTGGACACGGTGCGGAGCGAGCCGTCGCTGATGACCCCGTCGTAGGCGGAGGAACTCACCGACCGCACGGCAGGAAGCCCCCCTTCACTGCACCTCGTCCCGCAGTGTCGCCAGTTGCCGAATCGGCACGGCCTCAATCTTTTCTCCCAGATCAAACCGGCGTTCGCCCGGATGAATCACGAACACCTGCCTCAGCCCGATATCCTCGATGGACTCGAGCATGGATCGAGTCCGCGCCGGGACAGGGCCCGCCTTGAACTCAAACCCGACAAGGCCGCGGGATGTCTCCACCACCATGTCCATCTCTGTCCCGCTTTGAACCCCATAGCCGCTCCAGACCCGGCACCAGTTCAATCCGGAGGCACTTCACCCAGATGGCATCCAACCACGCAAATTGGGAGTACCAATCCCAATTTACAAGCATTCCATGCCCGCACTGCACACCCAGCCTGCGCCACGACGGCTCCCGTTCCCTGCGGAGAGCTTCCGTGCCACGTAGAGGTCTGTCTAATTGCCCAACAAGCCCTTCTCCAAGCGCCCCATCTTCCGATTCGCCCCCGCCAAAACCCGCCGGACAAACCGTCCGCATAGTCGAAACCGACTGCCTGCCCGCGGACTCGCATCATCTCAAAGCCCCCCTGCCCTCACCAGCCCTCTCTCCCAGACCGCCTCGAACGCTCACAGTCGGAAAATCTTCGTGCCCATTCGTGAGATTCGTGGTCGCCCCCCCCCTTTCGCACACTCCCACCCCACCCCGCTTCTCTCGCTTCGCCCCCCCCCCAGCCCGCCCCACCTTCCCGGCGTCCATCAATCCCCACTCATCCCCTCATCGCCCCCACTCACGGATTGCCAACCCGCGCAAACGCTCCGGAAATACGCTCAATCAATGCCGCTCTCGCCTTCGCATCCTCACCTTCCGCTTTCCCCCCTCGACGCCACTGCCGCCACACGCCCAGCTCCGGAACCGCCGGATGGAAGACCAGACCACACAAGGTATTTCCCAATTTCACCAGAACCAGCACGTCCCCCTCGCTAGCCGCCCCAGGCAGCGAATCCCCGTAGTACAACCGCCACTCGGCCGGACGCGACGGAACGTTCTCCCGCGCCTGATGCCACTTGTACCGTCCAGCACGCGCTTCCTCCGCGCCAGCCTCGCCGAAATGCACCCACGCCACCGCACCTTCAGCCTCAGCCAGGCCAAGGAGTTCTCGCAACGCCCGTGTCCCCACAATCTCGCGCCCGTGTGAGGCCCCCGCACTGACATCCGTTCGCGTCAGAATCTTCTCCGCACACTCCCACGCGGATGCCTGCACGATCATCCAAGTCTCCTCCACCTCGTCCTCCGGCCGCTCCGCGGCCAGCGGCTCCGCCGCCAGCTCCTGACCTGCGGACAAGCGGAGGCCGCGGTCGCCCCCCCGGTAACCAGGATAGTTCCAGCCCCGGAAGGCGGCGCGGCAGCCGAGCGCAAGGCCGAGCCAAGAGCCGCCGCGCACCACGCGCCCTCCGACATCATCACCTTTCACTTCAGGGTCAATGATAATCCCGCGCCGCTTCTGATAGGCATCCGCATCCCATTGGTCCCGGCACCATTCCCAGACATTGCCGTGCATGTCATGCAGGCCCCACCCGTTCGCCTTCTTCTGCCGCACCGGCTGCGTTTCACCGCTGCTGTTTTCGTCAAACCAACCCAGCTCGCTCAACGCTGGGTCCAGCCCATGTGGTAGGGAGCAAGCTGAGCCGTCGTTGAACGCGCTTTGCGTCCCGGCTCGGCACGCATACTCCCATTGCGCCTCCGTCGGCAGCGCTGCGTGCAGGCCCGGGAGTAGGTCATTGATCCGCTGAATGAACTCCCGGCAATCCAACCAACTCACTCGCTCAACAGGGCGGTCCGGTCCCTCGAAGCCCGAGGGGGTCTGCCCGGTGACCGCTCTCCACTGCGCCTGCGTCACCGGTGTCTCACCAACCCAAAAGCCTCTCGTGAGGATCACTTCATGCAGTGGCCCTTCATCGGCACTGCGGCCGTTTTCGGTCTCGGGAGAACCCATCGTGAAATTTCCCGGTGGGATCCAGCGCCACATGAACCTGACGCCACGCACCTCGCATTCCGCAAAGATGCCGCACCCGTCCTCGCCGAAGACATCCGCCCAACTCGGCGGGAAGCACGGAATAATCTGCGTGGACGAAGACGGGTTCATCGGCAGGATAGAGGGATTTGGCCCGCATCGGCGTTCCAAACACGGCGGCCACCGGCGCTACAAGCCGCCACAGACACCACCGATGCAATCCACTCCCCGCAGACCGACGAGCCGAGATTCGTCCCCTCTGCGACAAACGATCTCCCCAGACTCACGACACGGTGCTGCGCAAGAAAAGCATTCACCTCGGGCGCGGCGGTCCCACTGTCCCGAGCCGGTATCCAGAAAAACTTCAGTCTCATTGGTTGAATGATCTTAACAGAAAACTTTTCGGCCGCTCCTCGGCAGTCTCGGGACTTCGTTCCTCAGCCCGCCGGTCAGGGCGCTCCGCGCCCGACGGCACCGCTATTTGCTCCTGACCTGCGCACACCCGGAGCCCATGGTCACGCCAGCGAACACCGATAGGCGCCCAGATCCGCGAGCCGGCGCGGCAGACCCGCGCATGGCTGCCCCAAGAGCCGCCGCGCACAGCGCGTCCAGCGCCCACATCCCCTCCAAGCTCATGGAAAAGGATTGTCCGGTGCCGCTCCAGGTATCCCGACGCATCATATTGATCCCGACTCCATTCCCAGACATTGCCATGCATGTCGAAAATACCCCACGCATTCGGCAACTTTTGTCGCACCGGGTGCGTTTTGCCGCCGCTGTTTCTTTTGAACCACCCCAAGGCATCCAATGCTCGGTCCAGTTCCTGCGGCATCGGGAAAGGTGAGCTGTCGTTAAAAGCGCCTTGCGTCCCGGCACGGCAGGCATACTCCCACTGGGCCTCGGATGGCAACCCGAAGTCCGGCCGGCCCGGCAGCAGTGCCCGCAGGAGGCGGCAGAAGGTCGCACTATCATGCCAGCTGACATTCTCCACCGGTAGGTCTCCGGGACCGTTGAAATGCGCAGGTGTGGCCGCAGGTTGGCCGTCCTTGCCAAGAGATTTCCAGACTTCCGGACGCCGTTCCCGCGCGGCTTCGATGACAGCGCGCCATTGCTCCTGCGTGACGGGAGCATCCCCCATCCAGTAGCCCTGGGAAATGTGAACTTGATGCTGAGGACCTTCGTTACCGTGGCGACCACGCTCATCTTCCGGAGAACCCATGAGAAAGGTGCCAGCAGGAATCCAGCGGAGGATGAACACGGCGGAATCAATCTTGAACGTCGCGGCCGGGCCGAACTCATCCACATACAGCCGCCCCCATCGCAACACTTGCTCGGCCACCCAGGCACCTTTCCGCTGGGCCGAGCCTCCGTCATGGACGAGGGTGTCGTCCCCCAGCTGCCAGCGTAGCGGCACCCGGAGACCGTTGAGGTCCACGAAGGCGGTCACACCGTGCCGATCATACTGCATGCGGCACGCCCACCATGGCCGCTCCCTCGGCTCAAGGCAGAGGCGCTCGCGACCGCCGTCCACGCCAAGCACTGCCGGAGCCGTGAGCGCAGGCAGCGCAATGTGCCCTTCGGTCGAATCGACACGCTGGAGAAAATCCCCCTCGCCCGCGGCGACCATCACGCTGCGACTGGAGATGTGGAGCAGCGAAAGGGGCACTGTATTAGGGCCCTGCCGGGTGCCGGAAGGGACCAGCGCCCACTGCGCTGCCCAGTGATCGCCTCGTAGCTCGACCCGGTATTCGTGCGAGTCGCGAAAACGTCCGGCAGCCGCGCGGGTTTCATCGGAAAACGCGCCGGGATCAATTCCCTCAGGCACGTTGGCACTTTCAGTCTCCAGAAAAACGTGAGCCGCCGCCAACCCTCGAGCGATTAATTCCGCCACCGCCGAATCGACGCGCACCTCCGGCGGCAGGCGCGGCAACATCCGCAGAAACCATGCAGCCAATCCACTGCGCCTCCCGGCCCAGCTACCCGGATCTGTCGCCAGCACCCGAAGTCGCTCCAGCACCTCCTCGAAAATGTCTTGCAGGCCCTGAAGTTGCTCGGCATCCCGCGACCCACCCAGCAGGGCGCGCAGCCTTGCCTCTTCCGCGATCACAATGCTGTGCGCCGCATGCTGGCGCGCAATAAGCTCCGTCGCCTTCGCCGTCTCCTCTGACGGCAAGTCGCGCCATCGGGCGAGCCGCTGCGCATGGACTGCCGCAGCTTCCTCCTGCTTCTCCGGGTTGATGTACCCGAAGGAATCCGGCGCGGCCCAGTGCAGCGGGTCATGCCACGCAGACCACTCGGCCTCGGCATCCGCCCCGCGCACCAGTTGCCGCACCGCCCGCAGCAGCGGCGCCTCCACAAAAGTGGCGGGCGATAGCAGATCCAGCAACCGCTCCGTGACCGCCCGGCGGTCGTGCCGCGACCGCGGTCCACACCGTACCGTCTGCCGCGGCAGGCGCTCCCCGGCATCCCATGCCGCAATCGGCCACACCGCCGCCACCTCTTTGTCCTGACATCGCCGCGGAACCGGTGCCAGCGCATGGAAGCTGTTGCCTCGCCACTTCAGGCATCGCGCCACCGCCAGCCACGCGACCCTCTGGTGCTCCAACCCGGCATACTGCCCCATGCACGACAACGCCAGCACCGGAACATCTGCCGGAATCGCCCCAAGCACCGATGGAGACGGAGCACCCGTGATGCAACGAACCGTCAACCCGGCCGCACCGCGTTCCCGCCGCAGCCGTTGCAACAGCCACGTCGCATCGCGCCGAAAGGGTGCCATCTCCATCGTATCATCCCGCAGCACCAGCACCTGCCCAGCCCAAACCCGGCGCGGCAACCGCGGCAACGCCGTCAGCGGCAATCCCCGCCCTGCTTCATACGCCAATCGTCGCTCATCAATCCTCACCCCCGGAACAGTTCGCCCCAGCACGCGCTTCAAAAACGGAGCCAGCCGCGCCCACCGCACCAGTGGCCGCAGCGGCATAGGCGCGACTCCGCGCGGGATCGCGAGGCGCTCGTCACAGATGCCAGGCGGAAGTTGCTCCGCGCGACGCTCCGGCGGAAGATCCCGCACCTCAATTCTGACAGGCATCAGAAACTTAAGCCTCGGCACATCCTTCGGGATCTCCGGCATCACCACCTTCCAAGCCTCGTCCTCATTTACCGTTTCCCCCGGTTCCTTCGAATCGATCCGGGACTTCCCATCGTAAGGGATCAGTTTCGGCGCTGGCCTTTCCTCGGCCTCGAATCCGCACGCCGCCGCCGTCTCGCCGCGCGACGCCCCCGTCCGCCGCAGCGTGAGCAGCAGATCGGCACGGCTGACCGCAGAACGGAGGCTCATACCGGAACTGCAACGTTCTTCCGTAGCGCAAAACCCTCCACCTCACGCAGCGCCGCCTCCTGCAGAATCGCATCCCCCGGGTGCAACTCCACGAGGATACGGACGAGATCGAGGAACTCCGCCGCACCCGGCACCGCCTGACCATCGCCACCAGCACGATCACGATCTCGCAGCAACGATTCCGCTACCTTCCGGCACATCTCGTCGCTGATCTTATCAGGGGTCCATCCCTTCCGCGCCCGCGCCCGCTCGATCAAAAACCGGATGGCTTCTTCCCGTTCCGCAGGGAAACCCATCTGATGCACCAGACACCGCCGCAGAAACGCCGCGGGCAACTCCCGCTCCTCGTTGGTCGTGATGATCACCAGCGGCGGCTTCGCTCCAACCGGCAGCACCACTCGCTCGCCAGTCTGTGGAATGCGAAAACCGTGATTCGCAAGGGTCTCCAACAGGCCATTGGGCACCGATGGATCGGCCTTGTCGATCTCATCCACCAGTACGACCGGCCCGCACAGCCGTTCCTCCACGGTCTGTTTCCAGCCCTTGGGAGCCACAGGAGCCTCACAAGCTCGGCAATGTTCCCGGAAACGGCCGAGCTGCTTTGCCGCGCCTGACCAGTCAAACGCCCACCACAGCACACCCGGCCGGACAAAGTTATTCTCCGCTAGCTTCTCCCGCCAGGCTTTATCCTCTCCCGCCACCAGCGCACTCACCTGTGCCTGCGCAAGGCGCGCCACCGCATCGAAGCTCGCCAGCAACTCGTCCCGTTCACTACGCTCATCCACCACATGCGCCAGCAACGGCACCCTTAGCACCTCCGCCGCCGCCCGCGCCAACTGGCTCTTCCCAATCCCAGGCTCCCCCCGCAGCAGCAGCGGCCGCCCCGACGCAACCGCCGCCCGCAATGCCCACACGCTCTCTTTGTCAAACCGATGCCACGCCTCACCCCACGTGTCCTCCGGCGGCAGTCGCACAGTGGTCGTAAGCAACGCAGGATCGTCCAGCGAAGGCGGCACAGGAGCAGAGACAACAGTATGTGATGGCATGAAGTTATACAGTTAGATGATTCACACATGCAGCGCCGCCCGGCGCGCCTTAATGGCTGCAAAAATGTGATGGAGATGCTTCAGCACAAATATCGACCGGGCCAGGATGACATCCTCGGAGTCCGACCCTGTTGGAAAGATAAGGAGAAAGTCGGAAAACTGAAGGTTCTTTCGGATCGTCCCGCTGAGCTTCTGGAATGCAGCGCCGCCTCCCCAGAACGGCGCACGGTCTTCGGCGAGCGCAAAGCTAACAATGTCTCGCACCTGCTTGAATCGTCTTTCCACGTCCTCAGGATTCGACGGATCAACGGACACATCTGGGCCGAGTATGTAGCGGATAAAATGCATCTTGAGCGCACTGTCACTTTCATCGGCAAGCACCGCGCCACTCTCCATTGCCGGCGACGGCACGCATCGCTCGTCGCCAGCCGGTGGCAAATCTCCGAACACCTTATGCAGGCGGGCATGCCCGTCCGCCAGCGCCGAGGCGACAACATGCAGGAAGTTTGCGTTGACGCCCTCTCCAACCGGCACAGTGTCGCCGACACCCGGGAAGACTGTGGAGCCAGACTTCATCGCGTCCCGTTGCTGAAGCACCCATGCAGGATCGATCGCCATGACCACGATCCCGCCGATGATCTGCTCCAGATCATCAAAATCACTACGGCTCGCTCCCATCAGCCTTGGCAGGGCCTCCCTCATAGCCTTGAGATGCGGGCATACATCGTATTCGCGGCGTCGCACTGAAGGGTCCAATTGCCAGCCCGATGCCGTTTGCACGACCAGCCCGCGGGTATTCGCTCTCAGGAAATCCCGAACAACAGAATTGTCAGTAACGATGCGCTCGATATCGGACGCCGTGCGCTCGAAAACCACCGTCAGATCTTGATCGTCCGTTCCGCCAGCCTGCGGAAACTCCTGCCTGATCCACGCCTGATACTCGGCCGCATCTCTGGGCGACAACGTATTGGCGACAAAAGCAAGGATTGCCTCAACATTATCAGCAATCTCACCGATTCGCCTGATCTCCGCGATGGTGTCCGTCGACAACCTTGAAGCCGCATGCTCTTTCAGGTCAGGCTCGACTTCCCTGAACTCGTTCTTCCAGTGTTCCAGCCATGAAATTCTCGTGCCGACCTGGTGGATGGGGCTCATGCCCGGCATGATCCACACCTTCACGCGTCGCCGAAAGTCGTCTGCATCGTCTCGACTGCGCTGCCACGCGACGAGGAGTTCATACATGCAGTTCTTTGAACGCAGGTAGTTATCACTCAGGAACACGCAGAGAAAGTCAGCAGCTCCAATGGATTGCATGAAGCATCGAATGTCGGCTCCAAGTTTCAGTTCTCTAAGATCTCGTCGGAAGGGAACCCCGGCAGATTTCAGCGCTTCGCAGAATTGGTCGACGACCCCAGCATTAGAGCCGGACTCCTCCTCGCTCCACGAATAGGAGATGGCTACGGACGGAGTGGAAGGCGTGGGCATGAGTAGAAATGGTCAGTGTCGAATCGCCAATGCCGCATCATACTCAGCAAGCCACGAAAAACACTTCTCCCGATCAGCATCTTCATGCTGCCAAGTCGAAAACGCTCCTCCGGCCAAGCAATGAACAAAAACCACATCCATGACGGCCGCATCGGCAGGCGTCTCAGAAAGATAATGCAGACCATCAGGGTCTTTGGACATAGCGATTTCCTGATTCCTTGGTCTCGGCGCACGCGACTGGCAAGGGCCAAACAGCCTTCACCAGCATCCCCAACGTCATCCCTGTCATTCACGACCGCTCCCCCCGTCACTCCGCCAGCCGGATACTCGCCTCCACCTTCAGCTCCCGCGTCCCCTTCCCTCGGAACGTCCCTGACACCGGCCGGATGTCCCCGCAATCCCGACCCGTCGCCAGCTTGATGCACCGCGTGTCCGACTCCCGCCGGCGCGTCAGATCATAACACTTCCACCCGAATTGTCGCAGAAGCACCTTCACCCACGCATTCGACGCCTCAATCTCCCCGGCCTGACGACTGCCGTTGAAGAAATACCCGCTCACATTCCGCACCGAAATCCCCTGACTCCGACCCACCACGCCCCCTCCCGACCAACCCCATTCCTCCCATTGACCCCACAAGACCTATTGTCTCCCACCTCAGAAACCATCCGTGCCCATCCGTGAAATCCGTGGCCCCCAACCCTCACAAATCAGCTCACCAAATCCCCTGCAGCCTACGATCAGGCTCCAATCCTCCCACTCGATACCCTCCCAGCAATCACCCGGCAGCATCAAGGCAAAGCCCCAATTCCCCTGCCTCTCCCTCTCCCCACCCGCACTCCCCTGCCCCCCATTCCTCTGCCTCTCCCTCTCCCCACCCGCATTCCCCTGCCATCCATTCCCCTGCCCCTCCCTCTCCCTACCCGCATTCCCCTGCCTCTCCCTCTCCCTACCCGCATTCCCCTGCCTCTCCCTCACGCCAGAATCTCCGTCACCACGCGCCCATGCACATCCGTCAGACGGAAATCCCGGCCCTGGAACCGGTACGTCAGGCGCTCGTGCGGGATTCCCAGCAGGTGCAGGATCGTCGCCTGCAAATCATGCACATGAACCTTCCCCGACGCCACCGAAAACCCTAGCTCATCGGTCTCCCCGTGGCTGAAACCGCCCTTCACGCCGCCGCCCGCCAGAAACAGCGAGAACGCATCCGGAAAGTGATCCCGCCCCAGCGCACTGCCGCCCGCCGTGCGACCTTCCCGGAACGGCGTCCGCCCGAACTCCCCGCCCCACACAATCAGCGTATCATCGAGCAGCCCGCG
>JAIXPK010000340.1 GCA_027486335.1 Verrucomicrobiaceae bacterium
CCCACATTCACCAGCCCCGCACGCACCACGTTGTTGAACGCACACGGCGTGTCCGCACAGCTCTGGTGCGCTCCCACATAATCACCCGCACGGAAGAAATTCCGCAGCTTCTCCACTTCGCCCTCAGGCATCAGCCGCTTCTGACCAGACCGCTGCACCCCGTCAATCACCAGCCACACCATCGCGACCGAAAACAGGAACAACGGAATCATGATCGGACCGCCAAGGCGGATCATGTCCCACAAAGACTTTTCAGAAAACCCGCCACCGCCACCTTCGTGTTGCGCCATCGCAAGCGAGGCGGCGAGCAGAGAGAACAGGGTGGCGAGAGGAGCGGGACGCAGGAGGCGGTTGGCTTTCATGACAGATTGATTCTAGAAGTACTGGTTGATTTTTTTGGTAGGAATTTCAGAAACGGTTCGGCCGGATAATTCGGCTCAGCGATACTACTTTTCGGCGGCTTCGTCTGCCTTTTCTTTCGGGTCTGCTTTCGGATCACCCGCCGCAGGTGCCCCGATCACCTTCTCAAGGTCCTCTTTCTCCTTCTTCGCCGGAGCCTCCACCCACGTCCCCTTGTACCGATCAAGGATCCGCGTCAGCGCCGCCGTGGCATCGTCCAGTCGCCGCAGCCGCATCAGACAACGCGCTGCCCCGAACTCCGCAGCCGGCAGCAATGATGCCTGCGTCCCGAAAAACACCGGAACCTGCAGATACGCATCCAGCGCTTCCTTGTAAGCCTCGCGCTTGAACTGAATGTCCCCGATCAGATTGTACAACCGCGCCAGCGTCCCGGAACTCTCCGTCCCCGCCAGCAGGCTGTTCGCCTTCTGCAAAGCCGGACCTGTCATCCCCTTCTGAAACTGCTGCAGCGCCTCCATCATCCCCCAGCCCTTCTGATAATCACTCGAGAGCGGCATGTTGCGCAGCTCCGGAAACAGCTTGTCCGCCTCCGCATTGTTGTTCTTCCGGATGTGGCACTCCAGCGCCAGCAGCGTCGCCGGCACATACCACGACCCCGGCTTGTCCTTCCAGTTCCGGTGAATCGCACGGACCGCTTCCGCATTCTTCAGCGCTTCGTCATAGCTCCCCTTCGCCAGCGCTTCCGCGCCATCCGCCAGCTCCGCAGGATACGGCCAGTCCACCCGCGCCACATTCGATGCCGGGATGCTCGCATAACCGTCCTTCCCGTCCGCTTGGCGGATCTTCTTCTGAATGTTGGAGCCGGACAACGTCACCTCCGACCACTCCACATCCGCCCCATTGGCAAAATAAAGCCGCTGCGCCTGCACCTTTGGCACCGCCACCAGCAGAATGCCCGCCGCCGCTGCACCCAACTGACTCGAAATGTTATTCTTCATGGCTATCAGTCGGTCCGGTTAGAGTTTGCGGTAGTTTTCCTGAATCTTCTGGAAGTCGGCTTCCCCCTTGATCCGCTCCATGATCTTCGGCGTCTCCACCGCTTCCTTGTACACATCCTTCGCGTCCGTGTACTTCTGCATCGCTTCCTTCGTCTCCCCAGCCCGCAGATACCCGCGCGCCACCCACTTCGGAAACTTCAGGAACGACACATACAGCCGCTGGAAGTTATTGTACGCGTCCGGATACGCCTGCTGCGCAAACTTCACCTCCCCCAGCAGCCACGTCGCCTCAGCCTTCACATCCGGCGGATACGTCTTGTCCCCCAGAATCTCCTTCAGCATCTTCTCTGGGCTGTTCCCGGGATCCTTCTCCGCATCGCCAAATCGCTTCAATTCCACCAGCGCACGCGACTTGCCCAACAGCGCCTCCCCGTACTTCGCACCCGGAAATTCATCCGTCGCGATCGAGAACTTCTTCAGCGCCGTCTCAAAATCCTTGTCCTCCAGCGCCATCTGCCCCAACCCCACCGCACCCCAGTCCACAAACGCCGACTGCGGATAAAACTGCAGCAGCCGATTGAACGACTGCGCCGCCTTCTCCTTCTCCCCGGCCTTGAAAAGGTGATCACCCACCACCGCCAGCAGCGCCGCACTGTAATCCTCAGGCTTAAACTCCGTCGTCAGCTGCTGCATCAGCTCGTCCGAACGCTTCGGTGACGTGTCCACGATCACCTGCCCCTTATCGTCCTTCTTCTTCGGCTGCTTGCTCTCGAGATACCGGTAAAGCTGCGCCTTCACATACACCAATCGCGCCTTGCCGATCGCATTCAGCTTGTCGCCGCCCGCAAGCAACCGGTCCATCTCAGCCTCCGCAGGCTTGCCCTGCTCCTCCACCGTCGGCGGCGGCGGCCGCTTCACCGGCTCAGTCTTCACTTCCGTGCCCGCAGGTGCTCCCGGTGCCGGCGTCGGCGGCGTCGGTGCCGGGGGAGCCGCCACCACCTTGCGCTTCGGCACACACGAAACCGCCAGCTGCTGCATCAGATCTTCAACACCATCCTTCCGCGGATTGTTGATCGTCTCCGCGATCGTCTCCGCCAGAAACTGCCGGCTCTCCGCCTGCGCCTTGTCCTTCGCTTCCGTCCGCTGCTCCAGGAACTTCTTCACCGCCGCCTCGTCCTTCTTCGCCTCCGCCTCATCCAGTTCCTTCGCATACGCACTGTCACTCTTCCGCACGATCGCCTTGCATATCTCCCCCACCGCCGCCAGCGACTGCCGGTTCTCCGGCCACTGCTTCCGGAATCCTTCGTAAAGCGTGATCAGATCCTGCCAGCGGGTCTGCGCCTTCAGCATCGGCGCAGCCTGCGTCAGGCTGTACTCCGCAACCTGCTCGCCAGCCGCATTCTTCACCGCATTCACATACGCATCCGTCGTCGCCACATCGTGCGTCTCCGGCGTCAGCCCCGCGTCCTGCATCTCCTCACCCGTCATGTCCTTGTACGCATCGCCCATCAGCGCATACGCATCCGCCACGGACGGCGTCCCAAAGTGATTCTTCACAATGTCCTGCGCCGCCTCGATCACGTTGCGGAACCGCGGCTTGCCCTCCTTCTTCCCTTTCTTCTGCCGCTCCTCCCCGAGGATCAGAAACGACAGCCGATACTTCGCATCCGCAATATACGCTCCAGCAGGATACTTGCTGATGTAATCGCGCAGCGCCGCCATCGCCCCGTTGTAGTCGTTCTTGAAGAACCACGTCAGCCCGCGCATGTACTCCACCGCTTCCCGCTGCGGATCATCCTGCGCCGCCTGATTCAGAAACTTGTCAGCCGCATCCCGCGCCTTGTCGAACTGGAACTGCTCAAGATAGTTCTGAACCTGCACCGCAAGGAACACGCTCTTGTTCGGCGAGTCTTTGATCAGGTCCATCACCTCCTCATACACCGTATTGATCTTCGCCGGATCCCCTGACCGCGTCGCAATCGTGATCAGCATCTCCGCCACCTGCTGCGCCTGCTCTTTGTCAGCATACTTCTTCAGAAACTCCCGGCACAGCCGCTGCGTCTCGTCCGCAACCTTCATGTTGTCCTGACTCAGATCCGTCGGCGTCAGGTTGTAATAACAATACGTCAGCGCATACAGCACATTCGGCGCGTCCTCGAATTTCGGAAACTTCTCCAGCACATACTGGAACGCCAGCCGCGCCTCCCAGAACCGGCTCAAGGCCGCAAAACAACGCCCGATCCGGTAGAATACCACCGCATCGTAGTTCTGCTCCTTCTCAAGGCCCTCGATCATCGCCTTCGCCTGCGCCTCGTACAGCTTCACCTTCGCCAGTTGCTGCTGGTTCGCGATCGCATTCGGATCCTTCGGTCCCACCCGCGTCGAGAGGCTCTTGATCAGCCGTCCATAATCCTCACGCAGATCCTTCAGCGTATCCAGCACCTCCTTGTGCTTCCGCAGGTTCTGATACGCCGGCAGCGCCTCCTCAGGCTTGTTGTCCTCCATCAGCGCATCGGCCAGCTTCAATGCCGCAAAATTAATCTCCGAAATCATCGGCCTCATCCCCGGAGCCCGCTTCACCTTGTCCAGCAGCGCCACTCCCTTCTCCGGCTTGTCCTCGGAATACAAATCCACCAGATACAAAGCCAGCCGCACGTCCGACGAAGTCCGTACCCCCGGCGCCAGCGTCGTCTCCAGCAGCACAATCGCCTTGTCCTTCTGCTGGTTCTCTTTGTACGAATCCGCCAGCTCCATCATCACCTCGTCCCGCAGCGACGCCTCGTTCTTGAGCGACTCGTACTGCTTCACCGCCTCCGGAAACTTCTTCTGCGCCCTCAGAATCCGCGCCAGCCCCAGCTGCGCATACCGGATGTTCCGCCCGGTCGGGTACTTCTGCGTGTACTCCGTGAACGTCTTAAACGACAATTCATAATTCGGAATGTTGAACAGACACGCCCCCAGCGTGAAATAGAGCGGCTCCAGCCTCTCCGGCGGTGCCCCAGTCTTCAACGCCACCGCCAAGAGCCCATTGTAATTCGCCGCCGCCGTCAACCAGTCGCCCTTCGCATACGCATCATCCCCATTCTTGCCCAGCGCATCAGGATCGGCAATGTCCACCGCCGGAAGCGCATTCGCCTTGTCCCCGCCAGCCGCCGCTGCATCCGCAGGCTTGTCCGCAGGCTTCTCAGCCGCTTTGTCGGCCGCAGCGTCTTGACCAGGCGCAGCCGCAAGCAGCATCAGCAGGCTGACCGGTACCAGGAAACGCAGGGGATGTTTTGAAAGACTTTTCACGGCGGAATCAGGAGATATCGGATGAGCGGACTCGCGGGAAGGCGCGTTTATAGGTTCGGCCCCGGGTTTGCAATGAGAATTTGGACTCGCTCCATGACGCATGAGGCATTCTGGCTCGTGAAGCAGGCATGAAATTCAAATTCCAGATCCATTTCCACGGTCCGTTTGGCGGTCGAGCCCAGTATCCTCCCACGAGACCGGATCCTCAATCGGCTCAAGATGCGTGAACGCCGTCAGCCGCGGCACCGCCGCCCGCAGCGCCGCTTCGATTTCCTCAGCAACCGAATGCCCTCGGGCAATCGTCCACTCGCCTGGCATCAGTAAATGCACAGATAGGAAACGTCTCATCCCCGCCTGCCGGGTGCGCAATGCATGCCACTGAACTCCCGTCCGCTCGTACTCCCCAAGCACCCGACGCGCCTCAGCCAGTTCAGCCTCAGGCAGTCCCGTATCAATCAACCCCAGCATCGCACTGTGCATTAATTTCACCCCGGTGACCACAATGTGCGCCGTCAGCAGCAACCCGATCACCGGATCCAGCCAGTGCCAGCCCGTCGCCACCACCAGCAGCACCGCCAGAATCACCGCCCCGGTCGTCCACACATCCGTCATCAAATGATGCGCATCCGCCTCCAGCGCCACAGAATGCCGCGCCCGCCCCACCTTGAACAACAACCGCGCCGCCAGAAAATTCAACACCGACGCCCCCACCGACACCAGCAACCCTGTCCCCACCATGTGCAGAGGATGCGGCTCAATCAGCCGACTCACCGCATTCCACCCGATCCCCACCGCCGCCGCCAGAATGAAAACCCCCTCGCTGATCCCCGCAAAATACTCCACCTTCGTGTGCCCGTACGCATGATCGTCATCCGCAGGCCGCACCGCCAGCGCCAGCGACCCATACGCAATCAGCGCCGCTCCCACATTCGCCAGCGATTCCAGCGCGTCCGACAGCAACCCGATCGACCCAGTCAGCCGCCACGCCCAAAGCTTCAGAAAAAACGTCACCACCGCCACACCCAGCGACAGCAGGGCATAATGCGTCAGCGGGCGTTCCGTAAGGGTCATCTCCTCCACCTCTGGACCCCCATCGCCACCGTGACAAGGACAAGCCGCCTTTTCCCGCCCGCCAACTCCCGCATTGTCCGCTTCATTTTGCTGGACACTCCCCCGGCGGCGTTTCAATTTCCCGCCCGTCGCCAGCCCAGCGCAGCGACACCTCCTTCCCTCCAACTCACCCAATCCATCCAAGATGTCCCACTCGCTCCCAAGACTCCACAACGCCATGTGGCCAGGCCTCGTCGGTAAAGAACCCGGCACCGATCACCCACCGATCAGCCTAGACCGCATGCTCGAACTCACCGCCGCCGCCGAAGTCAATGGCGCGAAGTACGAAGGCGTCGACCTCTTCCTCTTCCACCCGCACACCGACCCAGACGCCTCCGAAGCCGATATCCGCGCCATGGCCGATAAAATCGCCGCCAAAGGCCTCAAAATCGGCTCCCTCGTCGCCCCAGTCTGGCCAGGCACCGTCGGCGGCTGCGCCTTCGGCTCCGACGACGACCGCAAAAACTTCGTCCTCGCCGTCGAAAAAGCCTGCCGCATCGCCGACATCCTCAAACAACACGGCGCCCGCTCCTACGGCGTCATCCGCATCGACTCCGCAGGCGGTCCCTCCGACTGGGCCGCCGACCCCGCTGGCAACACAAAGAAAATCGCCGAAACCTTCCGCGAAGCCGGTAAAGTCGCCGCCGCTCACGGCGAGCGCCTCGCCGCAGAAGGCGAAATCTGCTGGGGCGGCATGCACTCATGGAAGGCCATGCTCGATACCCTCGAAGCCACCGGCATGCCGGAAACCGTCGGCTTCCAGGCCGACCTCGCACACACCTACCTCTACCTCCTCGGCTACAACGCCCCGGAACACGCCCTCCTCCAGCCAGGCTACTCCGATGCCGATTTCTGGGCCGCCTACGAGAAAATGACCGACGCCCTCCGCCCATGGACCATCGACTTCCACGTCGCCCAGAACGACGGCAGCGTCCACGGCACCGGCAATCACGACAAAACCGGCCGCCACTGCCCAGCCGACGATCCTAACGGGAAACTCGATATCGCCAAGTGCGCCTCCTACTGGCTCAAAGACGCCGCCAGCCGCGGCATCCAGCACATCTGCTGGGACGGTTGCATGTTCCCTAACGCCGTGCTCGAAGCCCCGGCCACATGGAACACCATCCTCTCCGCCATGGTCTCCGTCCGCGCCACCGCTGGCTGGTAAACCCGCCAGAACCGCCAAAACCTCTCCATCCGCCGCGGACCCACCCGGTCCGCGGCGGATTTTTGTCGCCCCCCACCACACTCAGTCGGAACTTGTCCCCAGTCCCCGCTGTGCTAAATTCCCACGATCCCCGCCTCCCGAGCCCTCTGCATATTTCCCTAATCTCCACCCGTCCTGCTGCGTTCGCTAATCAGCAACCATCCACAATCGCCCGGCCATGAGCACTCCTCCTCCACCACCACCGCCACCGCAACACGATCCCCATTACGCCCACGAGGCACAGGATCAGTACGTCGATGCCCCGCTCTATCAGGACGAAGAACCCAAACGCACCGGCTACTGGCACAAAATCGGCGGCGGCTCGCTCACCATCAGCATCATCGTCCACGCCGCCTTCCTCATCCTCGCCCTCCTCATCATCTGGAGAACTTCCAACGTCGTCGAGGAACCACCTGACTTCCTCCCAGGTGGCGGTGGCGGCGGTGGCGGCGGCGAAAAACACGCCGCGCAGAAAAAAATGCGCTCCATCAGCCAGGCCCAGCCAAAAATGAAGCTGGCCTCCGCCAAATCCTCCGGCGTCACCCTCCCGGACGTCCAGTCCTCCATGACCGACTTCTCCGGCCTCACCCAGATGACCGTCGGCGGCGGCGGCATCGGTTCCGGCCAAGGCATCGGCTCAGGCTCCGGCTCCGGCTCAGGCGTCGGCTCTGGCATCGGCTCCGGCTGGGGCCCCGGCTCAGGTGCCGGCTTTATCTCCCTCCCCAAAATCATGCAGAGCCGCTGCTCGCCAGCAGAACGCGCCCAGAAAATGCGCGAAAACGGCGGCAACGAAGACTGCGAAACCGCCGTCAAAAAAGGCCTCAAATGGCTCAAGGAAAAACAAAATCCGGACGGTTCATGGGGCAGCAATGACCGCGCCGGCATGACCGGCCTCGCCCTCCTCGCCTACCTCGGCCACTGCGAAACCCCGGAATCCCCCACCTACGGCGAAACCGTCCTCAAGGGCATCACCTTCCTCATCGAACTCGGTCAGAAGAACAACAACCAGTTCAACGGCATCTTCTCCCAGGTCCCGTCCTCCATCCGCAGTACCTACGAACACGGCATCGCCACCTACGCCCTCGGCGAGGTCTACTCCTTCGCCAAACTCGGTAAACGCGAACTCCCCGGCCTCCGCCAGTCCTTCGAACGCGGTGTCCAGATCATCATCGAAAAACAGAACCCCGCCGGTTCATGGGGCTACAAAGACGGCATCGGCTACGACCCCTACGGCGGCAATGACCTCTCCGTCACCGGCTGGCAGTTCCAAGCCCTCAAGGCCGCCAAACACACCAACCTCAAAATCCCCGGCCTCGTCGGTGCCAACAAAAAGGTCGAGAAATACCTCGAAGGCATGCAGACCGCCGACGGCGGCTTCGGCAACCCAAGCCGCGAAAGCCACTACAATCAGTGGAACCTCAGCGGCGCCGCTCTCCTCGGCCTCCAGACGCTCGGCAACGGCAACGCCGGCAAAATCAGCAAAGGCATCCGCTTCCTCGTCGACACCATCGAAAAGGAACCCCTCAGCTGGAACTCCGACTGTTATCTCTACACATGGTACTATAACACTCAGGCCCTCTTCCAGAAGGGCGGCGAACCATGGAAAAAATGGAACGAACAGTTCCGCCCGGAGATCCTCGCCAACCAGCTCGAAGACGGCAGCTACAAGGTCGAAGGCGGTGGCGAAGTCGCCGCTTCCACCACCACCGCAGCCGGCGGCAGCGCAGACGTCTACCGCACCTGCCTCTGCACGCTCATGCTCGAGGTCTACTACCGCTACCTCAAGGTCGGCGACCGCGACTCCGGCATGAGCAACAGCAACCTCATGCCCCTTAAGTAACCCTCCGCGCCGCTCCTCGGCGCTCCCACACTCTCGACGGCCGTTTTCCTCCCCGGAAAACGGCCGTCCTTTTTTGCCCGCAAGCCACTCCTCTCGCTCCCTCCCGCGAAACCCTGCCCGCCCCCACTCCTCAACTCAGCCTCGCCTCCCCACCCACGCCTCCCGCAACCCCCACACGCCCGGCGGATCCACCGGCCGCGCCGCGCCGCACAAGGGATCCCACTCGCCCAAACCCACACACGAAAAAGCGGGCATCGAGAACCGGCCACGCCGTCCTCAATGCCCGCAAATCTCAATCGCTGCCCTCAGGCACTCGCTTCACCCGTCGCCGCATCCTTCCCCTCAACCGCCTCAGCCACAACCTCCGTCACCTCAGCCACCGAAACCGGGGCCTCAGCAACCTCCGCAACCGCCTCAGCAATCTCAACCACCGGCTCAGCAACTTCAGACACAGACTCAACGACCTCAGTCACCGCGGCCTCAGCCACCACAACCTCAGGCTCGGACTCAGCACCCGTCACATCCGCAGCCGAAAGCGTCTCCACGCCACCGTCTGCAGCAGGCACTTCTGCTTCCACCCCAGCCTCCTCAGTCGCCGCCGCCTCACCCACCACGGCCGCCGGATCACCCGGGACTCCCGCGATCGCACTGCCGTCAGGCGCAATCTCCAACTGCCCCGGAATCTTCTTCCTCGGCTTCGGCGGAGCTGGCGGCGCAGGCGGCAGCGGCGGACGTCCCAGCACAAACAACTCACCAGCCTGGAACTCCGTCACATAACCTTCTCCCACCAGCCACCGCAGATCCTGCAAGATCGCAATCTCCTCCGCACTCAGCACCACCGGCGCTGCCGCCGGAACCTCCGCTCCAGCCTCACCCGCCACTTCACCTGCAGGCTGCTCAACCACCTCACCGGAAACCGAAGCAGCCTCAGCAGCCACCTCAACTCCAGCCTCTGCCACCACCGCAGTCGCCTCTTCAGAAACCACCACCGCGACTTCTTCAGCCACCGCTTCCGGCGCAGCCTCAGCCACCACCGCAGCGACTTCTTCAGCAACCACTTCCGGCGCAGCCTCAGCCATCACAGCCGTGACTTCTTCAGCCACCGCTTCCGGCGCAATCACGCTCGTCCCCTCAGCAATCGCCTCAGCCACCGGCGCTTCCGCGGCTGGCGCTTCCACCGCCGAATCCACACTCGGCATCGCCGCACCCGCTTCCACAGTCACATCAATGTGCGGCGCCAGCGTCGAAACCAGTCTCGTGTACGTGATCCCAGGATTCGCACGCACCATCTCCACAATCGAACGCACCCGGTCACCCAGCACCACATCATCCCCAAGGAAATGCGGCCGGTTGCGCGACACAAACGTCGTCTTCCGGTCCTTCTTGAAGAACCTCAACCCCGCACGCTCAAGATCACGGCAGAGATCCTGCACCAGCTCCATCGGGAACCGCTGCTGACGCTCCACCTCGCTCCGCAGCAGCGAAAGCAGCGGCGGCGCCAGCATCCGCCCAGGAATGTTCCCAGGCACCGTAATGTCATGCACCACCCGAATCACGTCCCCCGCATGATGCTTCCGGAAATGCGCCTCCATCTCCGCCCAATTCTTCAACGGCGCCACCGCCGGCTCAGCCGCAGCAGCAACCTCCGCCGCCACCGGCGCATCAGCCGCAGCAACAACATCTCCCTCAGCACCTTCCACCGCAGCCCCGGCAACCTCAGCACCTTCAACCACAACTTCCGCCGCAGGCGCTGCCGCAACCTCCGCCACCGCTTCCGCCGCAATCTCACCCTCACCGTCCGCACGAGGCATCAGCGGCACATACTGCACCGACATCGTCTGCGCTTCCTGCCAACGCGCCAGCGTCGCTTCATCCTTCTCAATCACCACCCGCGACTTGTACCAGTCCAGCGCCATGTTGCTGAACCGCTCGCGGTGCAATCGCGCCACGTTCCGCTGAAAATCATGGTGATTGGGCGGCCCCAGCGGAATCCCGGAAAATCCGCAGACCGCAATCGCCGTGAATTTCCCCTTCGGCGCATCCAGCGTCACATTCTCCGCACGATAGAACTTCTCAATCGCCGGCGACCGCAGCACATGCCGGATCGCTTCCTCATGGCTCAACCAGAATGACCCATCCACCCGGCACTCATAGACCTCCGGAGGCGCAGGCGGTGCCGGTGGCGCTTCCACCGCCGGATCAGGCTTGCCCTGCGGCGGCCGCACCTTCATCGCCCTCATCCGCACAAAAAACCGCGCCCGGTCCTGCATGAACAACCGCGCCACATCAAACACCGAATACGCACGACCCGACGCCTTGATCTGCCGCGCCACCGCCTCAACCGACCGCGGATCCG
>JAIXPK010000562.1 GCA_027486335.1 Verrucomicrobiaceae bacterium
GAAAAGAAGGAAGAAGCCGCCGAATGGCTCGACTCCGCCAAGAAAATCTACCCCGCTGAACTCAACGAGGTCTACAACGATTCCCTCGTCGAGGTCGGCTGGCTCGAAACGCTCGGTCAGTAAGGCCCATGACGGCTCCGCGCCGCGCCCCAGCGGCTCCGTCCGCCATGCCTGAACCCCAGCACCCGTCGCCATGGAGGCTCGCCGCCGACCGCGGCGGCACCTTCACCGACTGCGCCGCCATTTCTCCGACAGGAGAATTCAAACGCTGCAAGGTCCTCTCCTCTGGCATCCTCCGCGCCCGCGTCGCCGCCCTCACCGGCCCCCAATCCTGTCGCCCCGCCCGCCCATGGGACGTCCCCGACGGTTGCTTCGTCGGCTGGCAGATCCGCTTCGCTGATGGTGCCCCGGCCACTATAACAAGCTGGCAGAACGGCACCCTGTCATGGGATCGCCCGGACCTCAGGCCCGCCCCCGGCGACGTCCTCGAACTCTCCACCGGTGAACCCGCCCCGGTCGTCGGCGCACGCCTGCTCACCGGCACGCCCGTCGGATCGGCCTTCCCACCCATGGAATACCGGCTCGCCACCACGCTCGCCACTAACGCCCTCCTCGAAGGCACCAGCGCCCGCCCCATCCTCTTCATCACCGCCGGATTCCCCGATCTCCTCATCATCGGCGACCAGCGCCGCGCCGACCTCTTCGCCCTCGGCCACCACCGCGACGCCCCGCTCCACGGCGAGGTCGTCGAGGTCCCCGAACGCCTCGACGCCAACGGCAAGGTCCTCGTGCCCCTCGACCGCGACGTCCTTGCTAGCAAAGCCGCCGCGCTCGCCGCCGCCGGTTGCCGCACCGCCGCCATCGCCCTCGCCCACAGCGATGTGAATCCCGCGCACGAACGCGCCGTCGCCGCCATTCTCCAATCCGCCGGATTCACCGCCATCTCCATCAGCAGCGAACTCGCCCCAGTCATCCGCCTCCTGCCGCGCGCCCAGACCGCGGTCGTCAATGCCGCCCTCGCCCCCGTCATGGCCCGCTTCGTCGCCGACATCCGCAGCGCCATGGGCCCCGACGTCTCGCTCCGTTTCCTCACCAGCGCCGGCGGTCTCGCCCCCGCCGCCGCCTTCCGGCCCTGTGATAGTCTCCTCAGCGGTCCCGCCGGCGGGGTCGCCGGGGCCGCCGCCCTCGCCAACTCCTGCCGCGAACCCCGCGTCCTCACCCTCGACATGGGCGGCACCAGCACCGATGTCGCCCGCTCGGAAGGCCGCCCGCTCTATCAATTCGAACAGCGCACCGGCCGTTCAGTCATCCTCGCCCCGGCCCTCAGCATCGAAACCGTCGCCGCCGGCGGCGGCTCCATCTGCGATGTCACCGCCGAAGGCCTCACCGTTGGCCCCCGCAGCGCCGGAGCCAACCCCGGCCCCGCCTGCTACGGCCGCGGCGGCCCGCTCACCCTCACCGATGTCAATCTCCTCCTCGGTCGGCTCGACCCGGACAGGGCAGGGCTCCCGCTCGACCCCGAACCCGCCCGGCTCCGACTAGCCGAATTGCGCGCCAGCATGGCCGCCCGCGGTCTCCCGCCCGCGCCCTCCGACGAAGCCCTCCTCCGCGGTCTCCTCGATGTCGCCGTCTCCCGCATGGCCGAAGCCGTCCGCCGGATCTCCGTCCGCGACGGCTGCGATCCCGCCGAGTACTCGCTCGTCGCCTTCGGCGGCGCGGGTCCCCAGCACGCCTGCGCCGTTGCCGACCAGTTAGGCATCCAACGCGTCCTCGTCTCCCGTCACGCTGGGCTCCTCTCCGCCTGCGGTGCCCTCACCGCCCCCCGCGAGGCCTTCGCCGTCCGCCAGATTCTCCAGCCGCTCCATGATTCCCTGACGCTAGCCGACGCTGCCATTGCTGACCTCCGCGCTGAAGCGCTCGCCAGTCTCGCCGCCCCCGGCTCCGCCACCTGCTTCGCTCAACTCCGCCTCGCCGGTCAGGATTCCGCCCTCACCATCCCCATCACCGCTGCCGCCGATTGCGCTCCCGCCTTCACCGCGGAATACACGCGCCTCTACGGCTCGCCGCCGCCATCCGGCCGCGCCATCGAACTCGTCAGTCTCCGCGCCGCCGCCGCCACGCTGCCCACGCCGCTGCCGCCCGAATCCTTCGAACACGCTCCGGTCCGCCCCGGACCCGACATCATTCAGGACGGCTTCAGCACGCTCGTCATCGAACCAGGCTGGGAAGCCCGCCAGGGCTCCGCCGGATCATGGCAGCTCACCCGATCCGCTAACGATTCCCGCGCCGCCAGCCCGGAAGCCGAAGCCGCCGCCGCCGCCGCTGAATTGTTCCGCGCTCGTCTCCAGGGCATCGCCGACGCCATGGGCGAACTGCTCCGCCGCACCGCCGTCTCCACCAACGTCAAGGAACGCCTCGATTACTCCTGCGCCGTCCTCGACGCAGCCGGCCGTCTCGTCGTCAACGCCCCGCACATCCCCGTCCACCTCGGTGCTCTCGGTGAATGCGTCCGCCGCACCGCCGCCCTCCTCTCCCCGCAACCCGGCGACATCTTCATCACTAACGACCCCGCCTGCGGCGGTTCCCACCTCCCGGACGTCACCATCATCTGCCCGGTCTTCACCAGCGACGGCACCCTCGCCGGCTACACCGCCAACCGCGCCCATCACGCCGAGATCGGCGGCATCACTCCCGGCTCGATGCCGCCCGCCGCTCGCTCGCTCGCCGAAGAAGGCGTCGTCATCCCGCCACAGCGACTAGCCGAATCCACCATCGCTGATCTGCTCCGCCACCACCCATGGCCGTCACGCGCCATCGCCGACAATCTCGCCGACCTCCGCGCCCAGGTCGCCGCCGCCCGCCACGGAGCCGACGCCTTCCTCGACCTCTGCACGCAACACGGCCTGCCCGCCGCCACCCGCCGTCTCCACGATATCACCAACGCCGCCGCCCGCGCCATGGCCCGCCGCCTCGCTGCGTTCCCCGAGGGCAGGGAATGGCATGCCGCCAGCACCATGGACGACGGCACGCCGCTCAGTGTCCGCCTAACGATCCACCGCGGACGTCTCTCCGTCGACTTCTCCGGCAGCGGCCCGGTCCATCCCGGCAACCGCAACGCCACTCCCGCCATCGTCCGCAGCGCTCTCCTCTACGTCCTCCGTCTCTGGATCGGTGAACCGCTCCCGCTCAACGAGGGGCTCTTCGATCCCGTCGATCTCGCCCTCCCCGAAGGTCTCCTCAATCCTCCGTTCGCTCCCGATCCCGCCGCGTCCCCAGCCGTCGTCGGCGGTAATGTCGAAACCAGTCAGCGGGTCGTCGAACTCCTCATCACCGCCCTCGGCCTCGAAGCCGCCAGCCAGGGCACCATGAACAATGTCATCTTCGGCAACGCCTCCTTCGGCCACTACGAAACCATCGGCGGCGGCACCGGCGCTGGCCCCGCCTACGACGGTCTCGACGGGGTCCACTCCCACATGACCAACACGGCCATCACCGACGTCGAAATCATCGAACGCCGCTACCCGGTCCGCATCACCGCCTTCAAACTCCGTCACGGCTCCGGCGGCCACGGCCTCCACCGCGGCGGCGATGGCCTCATCCGGTCATGGCACTTCCTCGCCCCCCTGACCGTATCACTCCTAACCGAACACCGCACCGCCGGTCCTCAGGGCCTCCACGGCGGCACCGACGGCGCACCCGGCCGTCAGTGGCTCACCCGCGCCGACGGTCACATCGAACTCCTCCCCGCCACCACCGCCGTTCTCGTCCAGCCCGGCGATACCCTCACCATGGAAACCCCCGGCGGCGGCGCATGGGGCGTCTGATCCCTCACGGCGTCTCCGCAGGCACCGGCACCGGCGCACTACTGCGCTTCGCCTCCGCCATGCAGTAGTTGATCTTCGCCTGCAGTTCCAGCCGGTCCAGCGACTCCCGCGGGTACCGGTGCATCGCCGCCACAAAGTGCGGCAGCGCTTCCGCCGGCCGCTTCGTGAACACAAGGTGGTCGCCATACTTGTGGTGCACTTCCCGCGACCCGTTCCCCCAGCGCAGCGCCGTCTCAAACCACCGCCCCGCTTCGTCATACCGCTGCAGCGCATC
>JAIXPK010000004.1 GCA_027486335.1 Verrucomicrobiaceae bacterium
CCTCCCGCCTTGTCTGCCCGGCTCGCCCGCGACGCAACAAAAACCGCCGCGGCATACACCACGTGAAACATCCCGAACGTCACCGCCATGCTCCCCACCGCCGCCGCATGCCCCGCACCTCCCACCCGCGGCAGCCCCACACAACACACCAGCCCAGCCCCGAAAAACGCCCGCCCTAGCCACTTCATCGACCGCGGCGCAAAACTCGCCGCCGCCAGCAGCCCCAACCCGTAAAATAGAATCCACATCCCCGCCGCCTCCACCCCGCCATCCCCGCGCCACACCGCCACCGCACTCAGCACAAACCCTCCAATCATCGGCGGCGCGATCGCCCTCAACGCCAGCTTCATCCCCGCAGACACAAACGGCTCACCTCGCCCCGCCGCACTCCGCCTCAGCAACTCCACATTCAGCACCGACATCACCACCAGCACCACCAGCCACTCCACCATAAACCGCTCACCCCCCATGCCCGCACGTCCCCATTGCCACCCGCTCAACCCCAGCGCCACCACCCCAGCCACCAACGCCGCCGGCGCAGAAATCGCCCGGTACACCGTCGACCGCTCCATCAACGACCGTATCGCCCTCAATTGCTCGGCTGCCTCCATCGATGTCTGCGGTATTTCCATGCGCTTTGCTACTTTGCGAGACAAAGTAACACCGCCATCTCCCTCTCGCAACCACTTTTCTCCGCTTTCCGCTTCCCTCCACCTCAACTTGAAAGATCCCGCTTCTCACCCCACGTTACCCCGTGAGTTCCATGACCCCTTCCACCGCCGCGCCTCCCGCCCAAGGCCACCCTCCAGCCTCGGAGCAAACCGCCGCAGGCAACTACTTCGTCGCCAATTACCCGCCGTTCTCCTTCTGGACCAAAGAAGAAGTCACCCCAGCCCTCGCCGTCCTCGAACGCACCCCGGACCCTGACAGACCGCTCGGCCTCTACTTCCACGTCCCCTTCTGCCGCAAACGCTGCCACTTCTGCTACTTCCGCGTCTACACTGACAAAAACGCCGACGAAATCAAAGGCTACCTCAGCGCCGGCGTCCGCGAAATGGAAATGCTCGCCGCCAAACCCTACATCCACGGCCGCAAACCCCAGTTCATCTACTTCGGCGGCGGCACCCCTTCCTACCTCTCCGTCCCCCAGCTCACCGACCTCACCAACCGCATGAAGGACCTCTTCCCATGGGACGAGGCCGTCGAGGTCGCCTTCGAAGCAGAACCAGGTACCCTCACAGAAAAGAAACTCGACGCCATCCGCTCCCTCGGCGTCACCAGACTCAGCCTCGGCGTCGAAAACTTCGACGACCACATCCTCGAAATCAACGGCCGCGCCCACCGCTCCGGCGAAATCGAACGCGCCTACTCCCACGCACGCAGCATCGGCTTCCCCCAGATCAACATCGACCTCATCGCTGGCATGGTCGAGGAAACCGACGCCAACTGGCAGCTCTGCATCGAAAAAGCCCTCGCCCTCCAGCCCGACTCCCTAACCATCTACCAGATGGAGATCCCCTACAATACCACCATCTACAAGGAAATGCGCGCGGCCGGCAAACTCACCGCCCCCGTCGCCGACTGGCCAGTCAAACGCCGCTGGGTCACCGAAGCCTTCGCCGCCTTCGAAGCCGCAGGCTACACCGTCACCAGCGCCACCACCGTCGTCAGAAACCCGGACACCACCAAGTTCGTCTACCGCGACAGTCTCTGGAGCGGCGCAGACCTCCTCCCTCTCGGCGTCGCCTCCTTCGGTATCCTCGACGGGGTCCACATGCAGAACCACGCCGACATCCTCCCCTATCAGATGCTCGTCGACAGCGGCCGCATCCCATGGTTCCGCGCCCACGAAACCACCCACGAAGAACGCTTCGTCCGCGAATTCATCCTCCGCCTCAAACTCGGCCGCGTCTCCGCCGACTACTACATCCAGCGCTACGGCATCGACCCGCGCTCCCGCTTCGCTCCCCAACTCGCCGCCCTGACCGCCTCCGGCTTCGGCTCCGTCGACGGCGACTCCATCTCCCTCACACGCGATGGCCTCATGCAGGTCGACCGTCTCCTCCACGACTTCTTCCTCCCGCAGCACCGCGATGCCCGCTACACCTGAGTCCGAGCAGCTCGATCTGCTCATGCCGCTGCTCTACTTCTACGCCCGCGGTGGCCTCGTCCTCCCGCTCGTCGACTTCATCAGCGGCGACGAAATGCCCGAGCCCTCACGCCATCTCCTCGTCCACCCCTCGGACATGACGCCGCGCCTCCGCGCCTTCCACCAATCCCCCATCAGTCTCACCGTCGTCTCCGCCGACCTCTCCGCTGACTACGTCATGCGCCAGGTCGTCCTAACCAGAGACCGCGACCGCTCCCCCGTCGAATACGGAGCCATCGGCATCCACCTCGACGGCTTCCCGCCTCTGGTCCGCGACCGCATCACCTCCGGCTCCGCCCCCCTCGGTGCCATCCTCGAAGACGCCGCCATCCCCCACGTCAGCGCCCCACGCGCCTACTTCGAAATCGACGCCGACCCGCACATCGCCACGCTCCTCGACTGCCAGCCCGGCGACCGTCTCTGCGGCCGCTGCAATGCGCTGTCCTTCCCCGACGGCATCGTCTTCGCCGACATCGTCGAAATCCTCCCGCCTGCCCGCTAACAATTCCTCAGCCGCCCGCCACCACCCTCACAATCTCCACGCGGTCTCCTTCCTCCAGCCGCGTCACCGGAAACTCCCGCGGAAACAACGCCGCCCCGTTCCGCTCCACCACCACCGGTCGCCCCGCCAGCCCCACGGTCTCCAGCAGGCCGCTCACCGTCTGCCCGGCCGGCACTTCCCGCCGCTCTCCATTCACCTGAATGCTGATGCCCGCGTCACTCATAACATTTCCTCACGGTTTCCCCCCGCGCTTCGCCACCCGCTCCTTCACCCTCGCCGCCAGCGTCTGATCCTCCTCACTCTCCGGCGCAGCAACTCCCCACATCGTCTCCGCCTTCACATAATCCTCCATCGCCTCCCGCCGCTTCCCCTCCTTCTCCCGCAACTCCCCACCCATCGCCAGCGCCCGCGCCGCATGCCGCTGCACCTCCAATCGCTCGCCCGCAGTCAGCGACGGCTCCGCAGTCAGCTTCTCCACCAGCGCCACCGTCTCCTCAAACCGCTTCATCGCCGTCCCCGCATTCCCCGCCGCCGCCTGCAGCTCGCCATTCAATACCAAGGACCCCGCCAGCGCCCGCCGGATCCCGTTGTCCAATGGAGCCGCATCCCGCAACTTTGTCAGGAACGAGATCGAATAATCCTGGTACGCCAGCGCCTCCCGCGCCCCCTCAGCCCCGCGCTTCGCATCGTGAATCAGCGTCGCCACCTCATTGTACGTCTCCGCCAGCCTCAGCTTGAACACCGCCGAATCCGGATTCTCCCGCATCAGCTCCGTATCCAGCTCCACACTCTGCCGGAACGCATCCGTCGCCTCCATCGGATTCTCACTCTTCGCTATCAACCGCCCCAGCGCCAGAAACCCGCGCGCCATCCGCGACCGGCACGCCATCGACCTGCTGTCCACATCCCTATCATAGGCAATCAGCAGATCCAGACTCGCATTCAATCCCTCAATCGCCTTCCCAGACTCTGCCTCCAGCATCGCCAGTTCGTACTTCGCATCCGCCACCACAAAACAACTCTCAGGATCCGTCTTCCCATCACTCCCGGCCAGCGGCGGAATCCTCATCAGGCGCGTCCGCGCCTCATCCTTCTGATCCCGCCCCGCCAGCGCCCGCGCCTCGTATAACAGATTCCGCGCATACAACGGCGGCAGCGCCGTCTCCTCCGGCGCATCCACCTGCCACCGGTCAAACGCCGCCGACGCCTCCTGCAGATGCGGCAACGCTTCCGCCGTCCTCCCCTGCTCCAGCAGAATCGACCCCGACAACGCTTCCGCCTCCGCCTTCAACGGCGTCAGTTCTTTCATCTCCGCCTCCCCAGTCCCAGACGACGCCTGCGCAATGTCCCGCGCCAGCTTCTCCAGCAACGGCAACGCCTCCGCCTCATTCCCCAGCGCCGCACGCATCCTCGCCAGCAGCAACCCAGACCTCCGGTCCGTCGGTGCCACCGCCGCCCCGCTGAACAACTTCTCCGCCTCCACCACCACAGGCCTCACCGCCGCTCGCCACGCATCCATCGTCACCCCGTCCACCGGCCGACTCGCCAGCAGCTTCCCTAGCAAATCCGCCACCTCCGCCCGACCCGCCGCCGCACCCCGCTCATCCGCCGTCCGCGCCACCTGCCGCGCTTCCTCCACCTCCCGCCGCGACTGCGCCACCACCGCCTCCACATCAGGCACCGACCGCCGAAACGCCGCCAGTTCCTTCTCCACCCCACGCCGCCCCGCATACTGCACCAACCCGTAACTCACCGCACTCACACTCCCAACCAGCGCCAGCACCGTCATCGCAGGCCACGCCCCATGCCGGCCCACCGCCGCTTTCCACCACCCCACACCCTCACCACCCGCCGATTCCCTAACCACCACATCACCCGCCTCAGCCTCCTTGAACTCTTCAACCACTCCCGCCACCGGCACCTCGATCTCCTTCTTCACGTCCCTGACTTCCTTCTCCGCATCCTTCTTCTCCACCGGCTGCTCCTCACGCCGCTCCACAGGCTTCTCCACCTTCTCCACGCCCTTCTCCGCCTTTCCCCCACGCCCCCACCGCTTCTTCCTAACCACCGCCTCTCGCTCGGGAACCACCACCCGCACCTGCCCGTCCACCGTCAGACTCGCACGCAATGCCTCATCCACTTCCTCCATGCTCCCATAACGTTCCCCCTCATCCGCCGCCAGACACCGCTCCACAATCCGCCGCCGCTCCGCAATCCCCTCATTCATCGCCACCCCAACCCATTCCCCCGGCACCGCCAGCCGCTTCCACTCCGCCATGTCCGCCCCACTCAACTCCACCGCCTCATCCGCCCCCTCCAGCAATTGATCATACACCCCAGCACCATGCGGCCACCCGCCATTCAGCAACCGCCACGCCACCACCCCGAACGCATACACATCCCGCCCATACGCCCCGCCTCGCTCCATCATGGCATCTCCACCCACCCAGTACTCCGGCGCGATAAACGCCGCCTGACGCTGCAGCCGCCCCGGCGGCGGACCCTCAATCCATCCCTGCCCCACATCACCCACCAGCACCTGCGGCTCGTCATCCGCCCCCGCCGCCACAAACACATTCCACGAACTCAAACCCGCATGCACCACCCCTCGCCCGTGCAGCCACGCCATCGCCCCAGCCAGATGCTCCAGCAGCATCCACGATTCATGCGCCGGCAGCAATGCCGTCAGCCGCTCAAAACTCACACTCCCCTCAGGCAGCAGCGCCTGACAAACATACGACACCTTCCCTCCCAACCCATGCCCCAGCACCGGCAGAAAGTCCTTCCTCGTCCCCTTCAATTCCTCAAGGCTCCGCTTCAAATGCTTCGCCTGCCACCCTCCCCCCTCCAGCACCTTCACCGCACACACCCCCGTCTTCCCCGTCGCCTTCCACACGGTCCCAAACGCTCCCCGACCAAGCGGCTCTTGCAGGGTGTATCCAGGAATCACAGGCGGCAGCATGGGTCTCGTCGGCTAATCCCATCCCATAACCGTTCACTTTCCGCAGAAGCAACGAAGATTCAGTCGAATTGCCCGCTCCGTGTGCTGTAATACTCCATCGCATCCGATTTTCCACAAATTCAAGGCCCAGTGAAATCCAAACCCCAAAGATCCCGCCGCCCCACACCGCAGGATCCCACTCCTCTCCCGCCCGACCCGCTCGAGGACGCCTTCATGGACTTCCTCTCCGCCGAACGAAACGCCTCCCCGCTCACCCTCGTCAACTACTGCCACGCCCTTCAGAAATTCCGCCGCGAATTCCCACGCTTCCAGCACTGGAATACCGTCTCCTCCGACGACTTCCGCTCATGGCTCTTCACCCTCATGAAGGCCTCCCTCAGCCGCGCCACCATCCGCCTCCACTTCTCCGCACTCCGCAGCTTCTACCGCTTCCTCGTCCGCCGCCACGCCCTCCCCCTCAGCCCGCTCGACGACGTCCAGCTCCCCAAAACCTCACGCTCCCTCCCCGTCGTCCTGACACTCCGCCAGATCGAGGAACTCCTCGCCCTCCCGCTCTCCCTCCCCAAAGACCAGCGCGCCCCCAAATGGGGCCCCGCCCGCGACGCCGCCATCCTCGAAACCTTCTACAGCACCGGCCTCCGCATCCACGAACTCGTCAATCTCGACGTCACCGACATCGACTCCGGCAACGATGTCGTCAAAGTCCGCGGCAAGGGCCGCAAGGAACGCCTCACTCTCCTCGGCTCCCACGCCATGGCCGCCCTCCAGCGCTACCGACACGAAGCCGCCGTCCACTCCGGCCCGCTCTTCCTATCCAAACTCCGCCGCCGCATCACCACCCAGGCCGTCTCCGATATCCTCGAAAAATACCTCCGCGCCTCGACCATCCCCCTCCGCGTCACCCCGCACAAGCTCCGCCACAGCTTCGCCACCCACCTCCTCAACAACGGCGCTGACCTCCGCAGCGTCCAGGAACTCCTCGGCCACGCCAGTCTCACCACCACCCAGATCTACACCCACGTCTCCACCGAACGCATGAAACAGGTCTACGACGACGCCCATCCCCGCGCCTGATTCC
>JAIXPK010000541.1 GCA_027486335.1 Verrucomicrobiaceae bacterium
GAAGAGGGGCGTGCGCACCTCGTTGTGCAGCGTCCGGAAGACGGCCGCCCGCGCCCGGGAGCCGTCCGCCACTGCTTCAAGCCGGAAATCCAAGCGGGAGGGAACCATGTGGCCGCTTCTTCTGGCACGGATTCCGCGGCAATCTAGGGAAAAGCGGATCGCGCATGGCGGCACCGGCGAGGAGGCTGCCGTGCATGGGAACAATTGGACAGGCCTCTTGGGGTTGCGTGCGGGTGGCTGGCAGGCGTGCTCCGCACGCAGAGAGAGCTGTGATGGTCCGAGCAGTCCAGAGCCTGCGGCGCGCTGGTTCGGAGGGGCGTGTTGGGAGAGGGAAGCGGCGGGACGCTGCTTCCACTCTCTGCAATTAGACAGACCTCTTGGGGCTCCCTTGGGGCTGAATCCAATCGATGCTTTGCGGCATGAACGAGTAGCACTTCACCCCATGGTCGGAATGGGGGCTGATTGTGATGTTCGTGGTGCCATGACGACTCCTCTGACTATTGCCTTTCCCATCGTTTCCAGTCTCGAAGCCGGTCTGCGTGCCGATTGCGCCCGATGGATCGAGTTCGAAGAGGAACTGAGCACTACTTTGGATGAATCCCATGAACTGGCGAATGTGCGTGGATCACCTGCGGACGGGGACACGGGCTGCCAGGACAATTGGGACGATGTGACGGCCGTTTTGGGGCGCATTCAACGGCTGGTGGCGGAAATGCATGAGGCGGTGGAGACGAGCCAACCCCAGGCGGCGCAGACGGCGTGGGATGAACTGCAACGCCAGGAGGCGAAGCTGGCCATCGCGCTGAGTGGTCTGAGTGCACAGGTGCAGGAGCTCAATGAAGCAGCAGCGGGCGATTGGAAGAAGATAGTGCTCACCATCGAATCCCATCGCAAGGCGGTGCAAGCCGACATTCAGGGGCTGCACATTCGTTTGCAGTCCTGGGCTTCACACACTCCGCAGAATGAACTCACAGACGGCATGGCGATCACTGCTTTGGGTGCGGCAGCAGCACCGCCAATCGTGGGAGACATCGACGAGGTGCAACACAAGCGGGAGCTCGACGAGGCTGCCATCGAGATCGAGGAGGAGCAGCATCAAGAGATGGGCCTGCTGGATGGTGTGAAAGCCCTTTTCATGTGGACGGAGGCTCCAGGGGAGCGTGTGCGCAAAAAACATGCGAGTGTCGCCTGATCCGCCTACGACCTCACTCGCGTCTTTTTGGCTGCCAGGACTTTGCTTTTGGGGTGATGAATTGGCCGGCCCGGAGGGTGGGAGAAAGGTGCGAGCGCAATTGGACAGACCTCTTGGGAAGGGGGTAGGCGGCGGGAGTGTGGCGTGGGGGGAAACAATTAGACAGACCTCTTGAGGGAGTGGGGGGAGGTGGTGGTGGCGGGGCAAAAAAAGTGCCCGGTGAGTGGTCACCGGGCACTTTGGGGAGAGCGGGTTGGGCTGAGTGGGGTGGGTCAGCGTTTGGCCTCGATGGCTTTGACGAGCATGGCTCCCATGTCGGCTGGGGAGTCGGCGACGAGGATGCCGGCGTCGCGGAGGGCGGCTTGTTTGGCTTCGGCGGTGCCTTTGCCGCCGGAGATGATGGCTCCGGCGTGGCCCATGCGGCGTCCGGGAGGAGCGGTGGCTCCGGCGATGAAGGCGGCGACGGGTTTTTTGCAGTTGGCCTTGATCCATTCGGCGGCTTCTTCTTCGCCGGTGCCGCCGATTTCGCCGATGAGGATGAAGGCGTCGGTGTTGGGGTCGTCGTTGAAGAGTTTGGCGCAATCGGTGTGGGAGAGCCCGTTGATGGGGTCGCCGCCGATGCCGATGCAGGTGGACTGGCCGAGGCCGCGGCTGCTGAGCTGCCAGACGGCTTCGTAGGTTAGGGTGCCGGAGCGGCTGACGACGCCGATGCGGCCTTCTTTGTGGATGTAGCCTGGCATGATGCCGATTTTGGCAGCGCCTGGGGTGATGATGCCTGGGCAATTGGGGCCGATGAGGACGCTCCTGGAGTTAGCCATGGCGTGTTTGACGCGCATCATGTCATTGACGGGAATGCCTTCGGTGATGCAGACGATGAGTTCGATGCCTGCGTCGGCGGCTTCGAGGATGCCGTCGGCTGCGAAGGGAGGTGGGACGAAGATCATGGTGGCGTTGCAGCCGGTGGCTTCGCGGGCCTCGTGGACGGTGTCGAAGATGGGGATGGAGTCGTCGAAGAACTGGCCGCCTTTGCCAGGGGTGACGCCGGCGACGACGTTGGTGCCGTAGTCGCGGCAGCCGCGGGCGTGGAAGGCGCCGGAGTTGCCGGTGATGCCCTGAACAAGGAGACGGGTGTTTTTATCGACGAGAACGCTCATGGAGGCGGATAAGAGGAGTGAAATGGGGTGAAGGCAAGGGCCGGATTGCAGAGACCGTCAGGCGGAGTGGGGTGATTTCTGAGGGGAGGAGCCGAAGATGAGCTGTTCGATTCTGGCGCAGAGGATGTGGATGAGGACGAGGTGAGCTTCCTGGATGTGTGCGGTGGAGTGGGAGGGAACGATGAGTGGGACGTCGGAGAGAGGGGCGGCGAGGCCTCCGTCGCGGCCGAGGAGGGCGATGGTTTGGAGGCCGCGGGATCTGGCTCTGGAGAGGGCGGCGAGGACGTTGGGGGAGTTGCCGCTGGTGGTGATGGCGACGAGGGTATCGCCGGGGCGGCCGAGGCCGTCGATCTGGCGGGCGAAGATTTCGTTGAACTGGTAGTCGTTGGCGGTGGCGGTGAGGAAGCTGCCGTCGGCGGAGAGGTTGAGGGCGGCGAGGGAGGGTCGGTCGCCGTCGAGGCGGCAGAGGAGTTCGGTGGCGAAGTGGGCGCTTTCAGCGGCGCTGCCGCCGTTGCCGCAGGCGAGGATTTTGCCGCCTGACTGGAGGGAGGCGGCGATGATGGAGGCGGCGCGTTCGACGTCTGCTTCCAAGGAATGGAGGGCGGCGATGGTGGCGGCGGAGCGTTCGAGGTGTTCGGAGAACATGGCTGGGCGAGCGGGAGGAAGGAGAGGGGACGATGCCGTGGAGGAGGAAGACGGCAAGGCGTGATCGCGGCTGGATCGGAGCGGGGCCTTTCGGTTACGTGGTTGCCGGTGGGCGGTCAAGGCGTCCGCCCGAGGAGGGCGGAGGGATGAGCGCAAGGAGCGCTCTGGAGATTGGTACCTCGCTCAGGACTTGAACCTGAAACAAATTGATTAAGAGTCAACTGCTCTACCATTGAGCTAGCGAGGCAGGAGGTTCCGGAAAGATCCGGGAGGGTGATTAAAATCGGGTCTGGCGGTGCTGCAAGTGGTTTTTCTGGGGAAATGGGTGGGTTTGGAGGGGGCGAGACGCTTGACAGCGTTGAATTCTCGACTAATCGGATCGGAAATAGGGAGAATTAAATTCTGAACGTATGGCATTTCAACTGCAGGACCACGCTGATCTGGATGTGAGGGAGGAATGCGAGCGTTTTGAGGGGAAGGGATTGGAGGAGGTCTTGGGGTGGACGTGGGAGCGGTTTGGGAAGCGTGCGCAGATTGGGACGAGTTATCAGGGGAGCGGGTTGGTGATCATTGACCATGCGAGGCGCATGGGGTTGGATTTTCCGGTGTTCACGGTGGATACTGGGTTATTGTTTCCGGAGACGTATGAGTTGAGGGATCGGCTGCAGGATTTTTTCGGGATCGAGATTCAGCAATTGAGGCCTGAGCAGACGGCGGCGGAGCAGCGTGTGGAGTATGGGGGGGATTTGTGGGAGACGAATCCTGACACTTGCTGCACGTTGCGGAAGGTGCTGCCGCTGCAGCAGCATCTGGCTGGGATTGACGTGTGGATCACGGGGTTGAGGCGGAATCAGAGTGACACGCGGGAGCGGACGGGGATTCTGGAGTTGTACTTGTTCGACAAGCTGAGGGAGCAGCATATTCTGAAGTTGAATCCGATGGCGGCGTGGAGTCGGGAAGCGGTGTGGGAGTATATCCGGGAGCGTGGGATTCCGTACAATGAGCTGCATGACCGCGGGTATCGGAGCATTGGGTGCTGGCCGTGCACGAAGCTGAGTGGAGGTGAGGGGGAGCGTGCTGGGCGGTGGGAGGGGTTTGATAAGACGGAGTGCGGGATTCACACGTTTCTGGGTTCGAACATCTGAGGGAGAAGGCGGTGGCGTGGGGTGGCTGAGTGTGGGAGGGGTGGGGATGAGCGAGAGCGAGGTAGAGATTGTGATTCTGACAGGGGCGGGGATTTCGGCGGAGTCCGGGATTGCGACGTTTCGGGGTGCGGACGGGTTGTGGGAGGGGCATCGGTTTGAGGATGTGGCGAGTCCTGAGGGGTTTCGGCGGGATCCGGGATTGGTGCATCGGTTTTACAATCTGCGGCGTGCCGGGCTGGGGGAGGTGGCGCCGAATGCGGCGCATCTGGCGCTGGTGCGATTGGAGCGGGAGTGGCGCGGGCGGTTTCTGCTAGTGACGCAGAATGTGGATGATCTGCATGAGCGGGCGGGGAGCGAGCGGTTGGTGCACATGCACGGGGAGTTGAAGAAGGCGTTGTGCGAGGGGTGCGGGAAGTCGTGGGAATGGGTTGGGGATCTTGGGACTGGGGATGCGTGTGTTTATTGCGGGAGGGTGGGGGTGGTGCGGCCGGACATTGTGTGGTTCGGGGAGATTCCGTACGGGATGGACGAGATCCTTGGGGCGCTGGGCCGGTGCAGGATTTTTGTCAGTGTGGGCACGTCCGGGAGTGTGTATCCGGCGGCTGGGTTTGTGGACTTGGCGCGGCGGGTCGGGGCGCGCACGGTGGAGTGCAACGTGGCGGAGACGTCGGCTAGCGGGAACTTCGGGGAGCGCCGGACGGGATTGGCGACGGAGGTGGTGCCTGCGCTGGTCGAGGAGCTGCTGGGGAGCGCGTGGTGACGGTCAGGGCCGGGATTCCGTGGAGTCCTCGCGTCTGCTCATGACGAGGACGAGGCGGAGGACGCCTGCGGCGAGGAGGAAGTGGCCTGCGGCGGAGAAGGTCATGAGGGTGACGTTGCCGGTATCCGAGGCTGGCTTGGGAGGGATCAGGAAGATGCCGGCGGCGCCGGCGAGGGAGAGAGTGGCGCCGCAGGCGATGAGGACACCGGTGGTGCGGAGGCCCATGAAGAAGGCCTTTGTGCCGGCCCACGCGAGGACTGCCATGAGCAAAACTTCGATGCCGGCGACGATGTTTTGATAGGCAACCTGTTCCATGTCAGTAAGTTACTTGTTATATACGGGAAACCAGGTACATGCAAGCAGGAATGTCTGGCATGGATTGTGCTGTCGCGTGAATTTGACTGGTTAGACCGGGGTTCGCCGGGGGTTTCTGTGGGGGTGGGAGGGGGGTATGGGTTGGGGGTGGAAAGCGAGTGGCGCGGCGGGAGGAGTGGGTGTAGGGGTGGGCATGATGCAGCGCATGATTTTTCTGATGGTGGTTTCGGCGGCGATGGTGCGGGGAGCCGATTTCCGGCGGGACATCCGGCCGATTCTGGAGAAGCACTGTTACGAGTGTCACAGTGAGAAGGCGAAGAAGGAGAAGGCGGGGTATGTTTTTGACAACCTGAAGCGGTTTGGGAATGACATTGATCCGAGGGGGGTGGTGGTGCCTGGGGATGTGTCGCGGAGCCGGTTGTTTGAGGTGATGACGATGACTGGGGACAATCAGATGCCTCCGAACGGGCCGCGGGTGTCGCCTAAGGAGATCAAGCTGTTGCGGGAGTGGATTGAGGAGGGGGCGCTGCTGGAGGCTGGGAAGGCTGGTGGGGGTGGTACGGCGAAGTCCGGGTTGGCGGCGCGACCGGCGGTGGTTGAGTCGCCGGTGGAGGACTGGGTGAGTGGGGATGGGAAGACGGTGAAGGCGCGGTTTGTGCGGATGAGTGGGGATGCGGTGGTGATTCGGACGGCGGAGGGGCGGGTGTTCAAGGTGCCGATGAGCCGGTTGGGTGCGGCGAGTCAGGCGCGTGCGAAGGAGCTGGCGAAGGCGGCGGCTGGTCCGGAGGAGAAGCCGTGAGGGGGGAGAAGCTGGTTGCGGGGAGTGGGATGGGTGTGTTTGGTGAGGGATGACCCGATTTCGCCCCTGCATTGACCTTCACGAAGGCCGAGTGAAGCAGATTGTGGGGGGGACGCTGCGGGATGGCGGGGAGGGGCCGCAGACGAATTTTGAGAGTGACCGGCCGGCCGGGGAGTTTGCGGCGATTTATCGTCGGGACGGGTTGGAGGGCGGGCATGTGATCATGCTGGGGCCGGGGAACGAGATGGCGGCGCGGGAGGCGCTGGGTGAGTGGCCTGGGGGGATGCAGGTGGGTGGGGGGATTACGGAGGGGAATGCGGCGGAGTGGATTGAGGCGGGGGCGTCGCATGTGATTGTGACGTCGCGGCTTTTTTCGGCGGGCGGGGAGTTTCAGCCGGAGCGGCTGGCAGCGTTGAGGCGGGAGGTGGGGGCGGAGCGCCTGGTGATTGATCTATCGTGCCGCCGGGAACCTGAGGGAGGCTGGGCGGTTTACATGAACCGGTGGCAGACGCGGACGAGCCTGCCGGTGACGAAAGAAGTGCTAGGGATGCTCGCGGCGGATTGCGCGGAATTTCTGATCCATGCGGCGGATGTGGAGGGGAAGTGTGCGGGGATGGACGAGGAACTGCTGGCGTTTCTGGGTGGGTGGGAGGGTTGCCCGGTGACGTATGCGGGCGGGGCGCGGAGTCTGGCGGATCTTGGGGTTGCGGAGGAGCTGAGTGGCGGGCGCGTGGATGTGACGATCGGGAGTGCGCTCGATCTGTTTGGCGGGACGGGAGTGGCGTATGCGGACTGCGTGGCGTGGAATCGCGGGCAGCTGCGCTGAGGAAGGGCTTGCTAGAACCCGATGTCGCGGAGGAAGTCCTGCTGCTGCTGGAAGACCCCGCGGCCCATGTTGAGGACCTGCCATGCGGCGAAGATCATGGCGGCGATGTAGATGATGCGGGGGAGCCATTCTCCGGCGCGCTGCATGGAGACGGTGGCGTCGTGGAGGGCGCGGTCGGCGAGGCCTGCGCATTCGGTGTCGAGCATGCCGGCTTCTTCAGCGGAGGCGAAGTGGAGGGCGACGCCTTCGGGGAAGACGGGTTCGTCGATCATCGTCGGGCCGGCTGGCTGGCCTGATAGGGTGAGGGCGGAGAGCCGCTGACTGGCGGCGTTGAGTCTGGGGCGTTGGGAGGCGGTGCCGGCTTCGGCGAAGGCTCCGGAGAGGAGCTGGCCTGACATGATGTGGAAGTGCATGACGGCGGCCCAGCGGGCGAGACCGCTATTGCGCCATGCGGGGCCGAGCCATGGGACGGCGCTGACGAGGGCGTCGAGCGCGGGGATTCTGCGGGCGGCTCCGAGGACAAAACGTGAGAGGGCGTAGAGGGAGACGAGGATGAACCAGAGCCCACCGAGGTTGAGGAGGAGGGGCTGGACGACGCCGGAGCCCGAGGTGATGCCGCCGACGACGGCTGGGATGATGGCGGCGGCGTGGGCGATGAGGAGCGGGTAGGCTAGGGCGTGGAGGGCGGCGTCGCGGGCTTTGGCCTGGCTGGAGTACCACTTTTCGAGGTGGGCGAAGCCAGCGGCGATCTGGCCGCCGTTTTCCGCGGCGCGGATGACGCCGGTTTCGAGCGGGGAGAGGGCCGGGGCCATGGCTTCGGCGATGGTTGCGCCGTTTCTGAGAGCGGCGTCCATGCCATTGAGGGCGTCGCGGAGGGGGGCGTTGGGGGCGTGGCGGAGGAGGAGTTTGAGGCCCTTGTCGACGGGAATGCCGGCCCCGGAGAGGCGGGCGAATTCGCCGAAGAAGACCGCCTTGCGGGATGGATTCACGAGTGTTGTGGGGTTGGGATGGGGAGGGGATCAGGACCCTGGTTCCATCCATTGGAAGACCTTGAGGCCGTTTTTGTCGGTGAAGCCGCCGCAGACGATGATGATGAGGTCGACGAGGGCCCAGATGCCGACGCCGCCGAGGGTGACGATCATGAGGGCGGCGGTGCCGTTTTTGCCGACGTAGAAGCGGTGGGCTCCGAAGATGCCGAGGAACCAGCAGAGGAGGAGGGCGACGAGACGGGATTTAGGGGAGATGGGAGCGGCCATGACTTCGAGTTCATCTGACCGCGATGGGGAAGTCAACGTTCGATGATGGGGAAAGGTTCCCGCTTTCACGGTGGCGTGGCGGGGCTTTGGTAGGGGGATGGAATCGCTGAGCGGCACGGTTGAGCGCGTCACGTTTCACACGGAGGACACTGGTTATTCGGTGCTGAAGGTGAAGATCCGGGGTCGTGCCGAGCCGGTGACGGTGACTGGGAGGGTGCCTGCGGTGACGGCGGGTGAGGAGATAGTGGCGCGGGGCGAGTGGGTGAGTGTGGCGGAGTACGGGCGGCAGTTCAAGGCGGAGCATCTTGAGACGAAGGCGCCGTCGTCGCGGGAGGGGATTGAGCGGTATCTGGGGAGCGGGTTGATTGAGGGGATCGGGCCGGTGTATGCGAAGAAGCTAGTGGTGAGGTTCGGGGAGGAGATATTCGAGGTGATAGAGAGTCAGAGTGCGCGATTGGAGGAAGTGCCTGGGGTGGGGAGCAAGCGGCGGCGTGAGATCAAGGCGTCGTGGGAGAAGCAGAAGTCGA
>JAIXPK010000284.1 GCA_027486335.1 Verrucomicrobiaceae bacterium
GCGCCTTGGGCCTGCAATCCTTCATTTCCATTTTCTAAATGACCCCATCCTTTCAAGAAGCCCTCATCAGCCAGATTCCCGCGCTGCGGACGCTGCAGCAGCTCGGCTTCACCTACCTGAGTCCTGAGGAATGTGCCGTGGAGCGAGGCGGGAGGCTGGGCCGGGTCGTCCTGGAGAAGGTCCTGGCCGGGCAGCTCCGCCGCCTCAACAAGGTCAGCTTCAAAAGTCGTGAAGTCGCGTTCTCGGATGAAAACATCGCCCGGGCCATCGAGGCGCTGCGCGAGCTTCCCTACGACGGTCTCGTGCGCACCAGCGAGAAGGTCTATGACCTCCTCACCCTCGGCAAGAGCCTCGACCAGACCATCGACGGCGAGACCAAGGGATTCACCCTGCGCTACATCGACTGGCAGAACCCCCGCAACAATACCTTCCACGTCACCGCCGAATTTGAAGTCGAGCGCACCGGCAGCCACGAAACCCGGCGTCCGGACATCGTCTGCTTCGTGAACGGCATCCCGTTCGTAGTCATCGAGTGCAAGCGCCCGGAGGAAAAGGCCTCGCTGGAGCAGGCCATGCGCCAGACCATCCGCAACTGGCAGGACGACGAGATCCCGCAACTCTTCACCCACATCCAACTGGTGATCGCCCTCAACAAGAACGAGGGCAGCTACGCCACGACCGGCACACCGCTGAAGTTCTGGGCCAAATGGCGGGAAATGCACGACGTTGCCGCCAAGGTTCGCGCCGTGGTCAACAGCCAGCTCGCGCCCGCGGAAAATGCGAGGCTCTTCAAGGGTCTATTCGCCTTCGCCCAGAACGAAATCGAGGAGCAGGCCTTCCACGGACGCGAGCCCACCGGTCAGGATTTTCTCCTCTGGTCGCTATGTCACCCGGAGCGGCTCATCGAACTGGCACGCCAGTTCATCATCTACGACGAGGGCGGCGCAGTGAAGAAGATCGCGCGCTACCAGCAGTACTTCGCCATTCGCAGCACCCTTGAGCGAGTCCGCCAGCGGGATGCCCAGAGAAAACGCAAAGGCGGCGTCATCTGGCAGACTCAGGGCTCCGGCAAATCACTCGCCATGGTCCTGCTCGGCAAGGCGCTGGCCATGGAACCGAGCATCCCCAATCCAAGGATCATCCTCGTGACCGACCGGATTGATCTGGATGAGCAGATCTGGAAGACCTTTCATCAGTGCGGCAAAGACCCTCAGCAGGCCAAAACCGGAAAACACCTCCAGGAATTGATCGCCGATGACCGTGTTCCCGTGATCACCACCGTGCTCGACAAGTTCCGCGCGGCCGCCAACGCGAGCGAGACGTTCAAAAACGAAGACGAAGACATCTTTGTCCTCGTGGACGAAAGCCACCGCAGCCAGTACGGCGAAGCCAATATCAAGATGCAGAAGGCGCTGCCGCGGGCCTGCTACATCGGCTTCACCGGCACGCCGCTCATGAAGCAGGAGAAGAACACCGCCACCAAGTTCGGCGGCTTCATCGAACCCGCCTACACGATCCGCGACGCCGTGGCCGATGCAGCCGTGGTGCCGCTGCTCTACGAGGGACGACACGTCATGCAGGACGTGAATCAGAAACCCATCGACACCATGTTCGAGGCCATGTGCGACGGCCTCACCAAAGAACAGAAGGCCGACCTCAAACGGAAGTTCAGCCAGCGCGACGAATTGAACCGCCTCGAAAGCCGTCTCTATCTCATCGCATGGGATGTCTCGCAGCACTTCTCACAGCAATGGAAAGGCACCGGCTTCCGGGGCCAGATCACCGCCTCAGGCAAAAAGGAGGCCCTCATCCTCAAGCGATTCCTCGACCAGTTCGGCAAGGTTAGCTGTGAAGTCGTCATCTCCGGACCAGGCGAGATCGAAAACACCGAAGAACACCAAACCGCCGAACGCGACGAAAGCGTCGAACTGTTCTGGAAGGCCATGATGGCCAAGTACGGCACCGAAAAGGAGTACAACCGCCAGATCATCAACGCCTTCAAGAAAGGCGAGGAACCCGAGATCATCATCGTGGTGGACAAACTGCTCACCGGATTCGACGCCCCTCGCAACGTGGTTCTCTACATCGCACGCAATCTGCGGGAGCACACCCTCCTGCAGGCCATCGCCCGCGTGAACCGGCTCTATCCCGGCAAGGACTTCGGCTACATCATCGACTACTACGGTGTCGTCACGCAACTCCATGACGCCCTGGAGCTGTACAGCAGCCTCGAAGAAAAATTCGACGCCGAAGACCTTGAAGGCACCCTCACCGATGTCGCCAGCGAACTCAAGAAACTGCCCGGCCTTCACGACGCTGTGTGGGATGTCTTCAAGGAGGTGAAGAACAAGAAGGACGAGGAGGAATTCGAACTCGCGCTCGAACCGAAGGAAAAGCGCGACGAATTCTACGCCCGGCTTTCCACATTCTGCCGCGTGCTCAAGATGGCGCTTTCCAGTATCCACTGGGTCAACGCCACACCAAAAGAGTTGGCCGCCCGCTACAAGCAGGACGCCGCCTTCTTCCAGAACCTCCGTGCCAGCGTGAAAATCCGCTACGCCGAGGAGATCGACTACCGCGACTACGAAAAGCAGATTCAGAAGATGCTGAACACCTATGTGCGGGCAGATGAAATCATTCAGGTGGTGGAACCGGTGAACATCTTCGAACGCGAGGCCTTCGAAAAAGAGGTCGAGCGGATGCAGACGGACCGAGCCAAGGCCGACACCATCGCCAACCGCACGAAGAAAACGATCACCGAAAAGATGGAGGAAGACCCCTTCTTCTATCGCAAGCTCTCCTCGCTGCTTCAGCAGGCCATCGACGATTACAAGGCTCAGCGCATCAGTGAGGCCGAGTATCTCCTCAAAGTGAAGGACGTCATGGAACAGGCCCGCGGCGGCAACACGCAGGAGGCTCCTGATATCCTCAAGAACCGCGACCTCTCGCGGGCCCTCTTTGGTGCCCTCAAGGAGCAACTCGCCAATCCCGCGCTCAAGGACGCTGTCGTCAGAGAAGGAGATTCCGAAGACGCCTCTGGCACTGAGGTCTCCGCCGCTGTCGCCGAACAGGTTCTCGTCGAAGCCGCGTGCAGTATGGAGGACATCGTCAGGCGTCACGCCGTCGTCCGATGGCGCGAAAACATGGACGCCCAGAACCGCATGAAAAATGATCTCGATGACTTCCTCTATGCGCTCCAGAAGCAGAAGGGCATCAAGCTCTCCTTCGCCCAGATGGACGCTATCATCGAATCTGTGATCCGCATCGCCATCCACCGCACGGACGATGTCTGACACCGGAACCATTCAGACGCCGGCAGGCCCGGCCCAGCTCAAAAGGACGAACCGCAGGACTCTCGCCATCAGCGTGCTGCCGGATGGCTCTTTGGAACTCACTGCGCCAGCCGCGGCTTCCCCGGAAGCTATCCTTCAGAAGGTGGCAAAGCGCCTCGCATGGATCCATGCACAGCGAAACACCTTCATCAAACTCAACGCAGTGAGGCCTGCCCTCCGTTACGTCAACGGTGCCACCCACCGCTACATGGGACGCCAGTATCGCCTGAAACTCAGCATCGGAAAGGAAACACGGGTCGCCCTGCGCGGCCCCTGCATCCATGTGGAAGCTCCCGAGTTGTCGGATGCAGCCGTGAAGAAGGCACTCAACATCTGGTTCCGACGGCTCGCCGAAGCCCAGTTTCGGAAGAGGCTCGCCCGCTGGCGGGAATGGTGCCTCCAACGGCAACTGCCGGAACCAAAACTCCGCCTCCTCGCCATGCCCAAACGCTGGGGTAGCGCCCTCCCCAATGGCACCATCTGCCTGAATCCTGAACTGATCCACGCGCCCTCCGCCTGCATCGATTACGTCATCACCCACGAAATCTGCCACCTCAAACATCCAGACCACGGACGCCATTTCTGGGGCCTCCTCCGTCAGCTCATGCCCGATTGGCAGACACTAAAGGCCCGTCTCGAACGAGCCGAGGGCTGAAGCCGTAAACGGCAACCATTTGCACCCTCTCACCATCCTCATCGACACCATCCCGATACCCTCCACAGAACCGCTCATCAGGCCACTGGCAACGGCCTCCCCCTCCCCCCAACATCCCAAAAAGCCCCGCGGTGCCGTCTATGGTCGAGAGTCCTCGTTCCCAAGGATTCAAGCAGGTGGCGGCCGCCAAGTCCAAACTTCAGCCTTCCAATTAAGGCATGACTTCGGTCCGGCAGGCCCAGCCCCCTAAC
>JAIXPK010000065.1 GCA_027486335.1 Verrucomicrobiaceae bacterium
GCGCCCCCACTTCGGGGGCTGCGGCGTTCGGCATCGCTACGCTCGCCTCACGCCGCAGCCCCCGAAGGAGCTTGCCGCCCAAGGCTAAAGCCTTTTACAGAACAGACATTACACCCCCGTGCCGCCTGCCGGGTAGTGCAAGCAGATCCCCGGCCGAGCACTGCGAAGAGGTCTGTCCAATTGCGGCGCGAAGAGGTCCCGTCGCGCGCAGTCCGCCGTTGCAGCGCTATCGTTCATGGGCGTGAAAGTGCCTCGGGTGAAGCTGCAACGGCACGCCACTCTCAATCCCCCATCCAACACTCCTCGGCCCAATGAAGCGTCCTCAGTGCCAGTTTCTCATCGCCCTGCTCGGCTCACTCGGCGTGCTCACCACTCAAGGCCCCGTCGCGGCCTGCTCGCGCGTGCTTTACCAAGCCAAGGACGGCACGGTCATCACTGGTCGCTCGATGGACTGGGGTTCAGACATGTCCTCCAACATGTGGGTTTTGCCCCGCGGCATGAAACGGGACGGCATGGGTGGCGAGAACAGCATTCAGTGGGAATCGAAATACGGCAGCGTCATCGTTTCGGGTTACGACATCAGCACCGCCGAGGGAATGAACGAGAAAGGCTTGGTCACCAATCTGCTTGCATTGGTAGAGTCGAACTACGGCACGCCTCCGGCAGGCAAGAAGGTCATCTGCATCAGCACGTGGGCGCAATACGTCCTCGACAATTTCGAGACGGTGGCCGAGGCCGTGGCTAGTCTGGAGAAGGAAGAATTCCAAGTGCAGACCACGATCATGCCCACGGGAGCTGCCGCCAACATGCACCTGTCGATTAGCGATGCCTCGGGCGACTCTGCTATTTTCGAGTATGTGAAAGGTAAGCTCGTCATTCACCACGGACCACAGTTCCGCGTCATGACGAACTCGCCGGCTTACGACAAGCAGATTGCTATTCAAGAGTATTGGAAGGATGCCGGCGCACTCATGGGCTTTCTGCCGGGCACGCCTCGTGCCGCTGACCGCTTCGCCCGTGCCCTCGTTTATCTGGACTCGATCCCGACTGAAACAAAGCCAGCCTACATCAGCGGAGTGCCACAGCAGAAATTTCAGTTTCAAGCCATGATGTCGGTCCTTTCAGTCATGCGCAGTGTGGGCACGCCGCTGGGCATTACCATCCCGGACCAACCTTTCACTTCGTCCAGCATCTGGCGGACGGTGAGCGACAGCACGAATCGCGTGGTTCTCTTCGACTCTGCGATGGCTCCGGCAACCTTCTGGGTGAAGCTGGATGACCTCGATCTCAAGCCGGGGGCACCGGTGAAGAAGCTCGAACTCGCCGGAGGAAAAACGTACAGTGGGAACGCCGCCGACAAGTTCACGGAAAACAAGCTCTTCGCCTTCGAATCCCTCCACTGATTTCTCGATCTGGACCTCCGTCCGGCGAGGGTGAGAAGCCGCGGGTCCCTGTGTTGCTCGTCGGTTGCGAATCCTGATTCGCGCCCTCCTTGCGCCTAGGACTCGGAAAGAATCCCTCGTCCATAAGACACCATCTGTAAGACGCACTACACTAGGCGCAGAGGCTGCGGTGCGGGTCAGGCGGCTCTTGGAGGCCCGCCCCGCGAGCACATTCAAACCGGGAAACACGGGCATTCTGCTGGACATGAATACCTAACGCAATTCCCCGGGCGGCTTATCGGAAAATCAGCGATCACCCGCCTTATCTTAGTGCCATTCTGGACAGACCTCTCGAAGCGGTCTCGAACCACGGCGACGAGGTCTGTCTAATTGCGGCGTTCCGGTGGTGTCGCTCGTGCCGAGCTCGACCACCGGCTTCATGCCGTCATCCCTGCGGGATGAGGGAGGCGGATCGTTCAGGTGGCCAGACTTCTGGGGGTCTTGGGATCTGGAGTTGCGTCGGCGGGAGGGGAAGCTATTTTCCATGGTCCAGCGGGTTCATCAGCGACCTGACAGGAGCAACATCCCAACAGAAGCAGAAAATGAGTCACATGATCCCATCTTCACGCGGCCTTGCGAAGGTTCTGGCCGTCATTTCAGCGCTCGCCCTGGCCGAGACTGCCTTGCCGTGCACGCGCGTTTTGTGGAACTCAGGGAATGGGCACGTGATCGTCGGACGCACTCAGGACTGGACGGAGCGCGCCAATTCCGCCTTCCGCGTGTATCCCCGCGGGATCGAGCGGACGGGGGCGGTGGCGGAGAATCCGCACAAGTGGACATCCAAGTACGGCAGCCTTGCCCTGTCGGCGTACGACATGGGCACCCATGAGGGAGTCAACGAGAAGGGCCTGAGCGCCCACGCTCTCTATCTGGCCGTTGAAGCGGCGTTCGGGGAGCGCGACTCCAAGCGGGAAGCGATTGGCATCATGCAGTGGGTCCAGTACTTCCTCGATAACTACGCGACTGTTGCGGAAGCTGTCGAAGCTCAGAAGTCCTTCGCGTTTCAGATCGAGCCGCTGATCCTCCCGAATGGCTATCCGACCCTTGTGCACGTCTCGATTTCTGACAAATCCGGTGACTCTGCGGTGATCGAGTATGTGGGCGGGAAGGCGCAGGTGTATCACGACAAGCGGTTCACGGTGATGACGAACGAGCCGACCTACGACAAGCAGATCGAGAACCTGAAGCAATACCGCAGCTTCGGTGGCGATAAGCCGCTTCCTGGCGAGCGGACGCCGACCGATCGCTTCGTGCGTGCGGCGTATTACGCCAACGGATTGCCGAAGCCGACCAGCCAGGCGGAAGGGGCGGCCTATGTGTTCAGCGTGATCCGCAATGTGTCGGTGCCCTTTGGCAGTCCTGACCCGGAGAAGCCGAACGTTGCGAGCACGATCTTCAGGACCGTGCAGGACCTGACCGGCGGCCGCTACTATTTCGAGAGCACTTATGCGCCCAACGTGGTGTGGGTGGACATGACGAAGCTCGATTTCAGCGCGGGCAGGCCTCAGATGGAGTTGCCGGTGGAAAAGCAGATCTTCTCCCTCAACGGCGAGGTGACCGACCGCCTCGCGGAAGCCAAGCCATTTGTGTTCGGCATGAACAAGAAGTAGCCGGAAGGCGTGGTCCGGGGGCGGGCTTCGGGGCTTCCGTCGGAAACATCCCCGTGGTAAAATTAGTTGCCGGAGGTCGTGCCTGCGTGCGATGGAGTCAGGGTGCGGCCCCGTTGCGGGGGTCCGCCTGTGTTTTCCACCATTTATCCGCCACTGCTGTTCATGCCACGCTACGATGACTACTCCCGGGAGGAACTGGTGCGCCTGCTTGAGGCGCGGGACCGGCGGGATGCGACGCGGTTCGGGTTGGTTTGGGAGACGAATGAGGTGGAGCGGGAGAAGGCGCTGAACGGGGATTTTGTGGCGCTGGATCTGGATGCGGGGCTGTCGACGGCTCCTACGCCCGGGACTGAGGGCGCGGATGCGGCGTGGCGGAATCTCATCATTGAGGGCGATAACTTCGATGCCCTGCGCTTCCTCCGGATGGCCTACGCCGGGAGGGTGAAGTGCATCTGCATCGACCCGCCCTACAACACGGGGAACCGCGACTTCGTCTATAACGACCGCTACGTGGACAAGGACGACGCCTGGCGGCACTCCCGCTGGTGCGAGTTCATGTACCAGCGCCTCACCTTCGCCAAGGAATTGCTGGCGGACGATGGGGTGATTTTCGTGCACATCGACGACAACGAAATGGCCGCGCTCACGCTGCTGATGAAGCAGGTGTTCGGGGAGGCGGCTTTTGTGGCGAACTGCGTCTGGCAAAAGCGCTATTCGAGGGACAACAACTCAGCCATCGGGGATGTTCATGAATATGTTGCGGTTTATGCAACCAAATCGGATCTGTTTAAGTCCCGGCGGGGGAAGCTCAAGCCTGACGACAAAACACGGAAAGCCTATTCCAACCCGAACAAGGATCCCCGTGGACCTTGGACATCTATTTCGTTCAATGCACAGGGCTTCAGACCTAATCAAATGTATGAAATCGTTGCGCCGAACGGCAAAAAGCATTACCCACCGGATGGTCGTCACTGGGCCACGTTAGAACCCGAGTTTCAAAAGCTTGTTCAGCAGGGAAGAATTTATTGGGGGAATGACGGAAACGGAGTTCCTCGTGTCATTCGCTATTTTAGCGAAATTGACGGTATTGTTCCATGGACGTGGTGGCCACATGAGGAAGTCGGGCACACCGGAGAGGCAAAGAACGAAATTAAAGAAATTTTTGGGACTCAGACAGCCTTTGATACACCGAAGCCGGTGCGGTTGCTGGAGCGCATACTGCAGATCGGGTGCGGGCCGGATGACATCGTGCTGGATTTTTTTGCTGGGAGCGGGACGACGGGGCATGCGGTGTTGAAGGCGAATGCGGCGGATGGTGGGAGGCGGCGGTTTATTCTTGTTTCGAGCACTGAGGCGACGGAGGAGGAGCCGGAGAAGAACCTGTGTCGGGACGTTTGTGCGGAGCGGGTGCGGCGGGTGATTGCGGGGTATGGGGAGAAGGCGGGGCTGGGTGGGGACTTTGCGTATCTGCGGTGCCGGCGGATTCCGGAGGGGGATTTGATGGAGATTGAGCATGGGCAGGTGTGGACGGCGCTGCAATTGATGCACCGGGAGGGACTGGCGGCGTATGCTCCGGCGGCGCTGCACTGGGCGCAGGATGCGGAGGGGGCGCTTTGTTATGTGCCGCAGGTGAAGGCGGGCACGGCGCGGGAGATTCTGAAGCGGGCGAAGGGCGTGCCGGGGGTGATTGTTTACAGCTGGCAAACGTCTCTGCTGGGACCCCGCCTCGCGGGCACGGCGCACATCCAGGTGGAGACCATTCCGCAGAGTCTGGCGCTGAAATTCGGCCTTGGGAGGGGGCAGACCTGACAGGATGGAGATTCTCTTTACTAACGCGAAGGGCGAGTGCCTGAGGTGGGACGGGATGCTCTGGAGCAGTCTGGACGTGCCGGACGTCGCGTTGCGCTTGAATCAGGAGCCGCTGCGCAGCGGGTCACGGCATTGCAGTATTCTGAGCCGGGCGGAGCGGCAGGCGGGGGCGTATCTGGGATCGGTGGAGATGGCTGTGGTGGACCTGACCGGGATGCCGGTGGAGGACATCGGGGGGGACGTGATTTTTGAGGTGGTGGATCTTGCGGATGGGGAGGAAGAGTGCAAAAATATACGAAATGACCATTCAACAGAAACAGGCCCTCAAGGAAGCGCGCTCGCCCAAGCATACGCGCACCTCTGCGGAGGCGTATGCACAGATGGCGTTGGTGATGAGGATGACGCCGAAGACGATTGGGACGGGTGTGAGAAGCAATGGGAGCAGCTCCACGACTGGTGCGCCGGCGCGGGGATGATGGTGGAGGCCCCGGGGCCTGATCGGACGGGCGGCCGGGAGCATGACGTGTTTTTCCAATCGGAAACGGGACGCTGGGTGAAATATACCAAGCCCGGACTGGCGGGTTTCATCGTGGATTGGGAAGAGAGCGGGAGGCCGTTTCTGAGAAACGCGACCCCGTCGGAGTATTTGGAGCGGCTCCAGCGGCAGAATGAGCTTTTCGTCGATGGGATCGAGTTCGCAGGAATGTGGAGGGAAGGACGAGGCGGCTGGCGGATCAGGACGACGCAGCCGGACGTGCCGGGCCGCCGGGCGACGATGGAGGAAATCAGTGAGGGGATGAAGGCGCTGGGTTTCGTGCAGATGGGGTGGAAGGGGATCGGCTATGAGGATTCCACCTGCTGGCGGATCGGCTGGCTGGGCGTGTGGGATGTGCATCCGGCCAATGTCATCATGGGGGAGAATGGGGTGGTGGTGCCGGTGGATGTGATCATCACGGAGTTGCCTGAAGGGTTTCCGCCCTGTCATTTTCACCCGGAAGCGAAAGTTTCTAAACCTTCTCCCCCGCCATGAGGATCAAGACGCTGAAGCGCTATCAGGAACAGGCGGTGGCCAATGGCCGCTACCACATGGACTATGCCCGCCAGCAATACGATGCGCTATTGCCGGAAGCCGGGATCGAGCAGCGCGAGGGGATTGCGTCGCATCAGGGTTGTCTGCTGCTGGAAGCGCCGACGGGGAGCGGCAAGACGCTCATTGCGGCGCATCTGATCGAGGCGTTTTCGGAGAAGGAGCGTGTGGTGTGGTTCTGGTTTGCGCCGTTCAAGGGAGTGACGGGGCAGACGGTTTCGTTTCTGAAGGAGCAGTCCGCTGGGTTGCGGGTGCGGGACCTGACGCAGGATCGGCAGATTTCCGGGAGTCGGGCGGGCGATGTTTTTGTGACGACGTGGCAGACGGTGGCGGTGAAGTCGAAGGAGCAGCGGAAGGCGCGTCAGGATGGGGAGATGGCTCCGGGGGTGGATTCGCTGGTGGCGGGGCTGCGGAAGATGGGATTGAGAATCGGGATCGTGGTGGATGAGGCGCACCATAGCTTTCAGGGGCAGAGTCAGGCGGCGGCGTTCTACCGGGAGGTGCTGGCCCCGGAGTACACGGTGCTGATCACGGCGACGCCGGATGACAAGGACATCACCAAATGGAAGGAAGCCTGCGGCATTGCGAAGGTGCACCGGATCGCGGTGAGCCGGTCGGATGCGGTGGAGGCGGGACTGGTGAAGGAAGGCGTGAAGTGCATCAGCTTCATCCCGGACCCGGCCAGTGAGGGGTTGGTGGATCTGGAAATGACCTGCCTGCGGTGCGCCACGGGAGTGCAGGCGGATTTGAAGGAGAAGCTGAGGGAGGCGGGGGTTTCTCTGACGCCGCTGCTGATGGTGCAGGTGGACTCGAAGAAAAAGGATAGTGTGGCGCGGGCCAGGGCGCAGCTGATGCAGTGCGGTTATCCGGAGGAAGCCATCGCCACACACACCGCCGAGGAACCGGACGCGGGACTGATGGGCCTCGCGAACAACGAGAAGGTGGAGGTGCTGATTTTCAAGATGGCGGTGGCGCTGGGATTCGATGCGCCGCGGGCGTTTACCCTCGTGAGTATGCGGGCGGCGAAGGATGAGGACTTCGGTGTGCAATTGCTGGGGCGCATCCTGCGGGTGCACCGGAGGCTCCAGGGGAAGGCGGTGCCGGACGCGCTGAAATATGGTTATGTGCTGCTGGCGAATCCCGAAGGCCAGTCGGGTCTGAAAGCGGCCGGGGAACGCATGAATGCGTTGAAGACGGAAATGGATAAGACTTCCCCCACGGTGGCGGTGATGTGCGTGGGCGGGGTGCATGGTCTGCAATTGCTCGGAAAGGGTGGTGAGACGCAGTTGTTCCCGGGCATCTGGCGGGGACCAACACCAGGTGGCACCGCAACGATCAGACCAAGTCCAACCAGGACTCAGGGTGGGGAAGGCTGGGAACCCGGGGAGCTGGAACTTGATGGAGGCACGGCAATCCCGGCAATCCCGGAACGGGACGCAGAGACCAGCGTCGAGCCGCCGCCCGGATTGGTTAAATTCATCATCGATGGGGGCGAGAATGGGCTGCTCAAACCGGCTGCAAAATACCGGTATCCGCTGAAACCCGGGGTGCCGCGCCGGTTCCTCAAAATGTCGATCCCGGACGACGTGGAGACGCTGGACGAGGATTGCGCGAAGTATTTTCTGGTGGAAGGCGATGCGATTCTAACCGGTCTTGTCACGACGGTGCAGGTGGAGCGGCGGACTCTTGAGGTTTTTACCGGGCAGATGATGCTGGAGTTTTCCAAAGCGGATTTGTCCAAGGCGGAAGTCGCGCGGCGGGCCAGTGAGTTGCTATTCGAGAATGCGAATTTCCACGCGAAGGACCTGCGCGAGCTGCTGCTGGTGAGGCTGACGAAGATCCTCGAGGAAAAGGGCCTGATGGAACTCTCATCGCCTGACAAGGTGAAGCATCTCCTGAATACGATGCTGGTCGCTCAACCGGGGCTGCTGAAGGAGGCGCAAAAGAAGGCGGTCAGTCAGCACGCCACGGTGGTGAACGCGGCGGATTTGCCGGAGGCCATGGAATTTGACCGTCCGGTGCTCCAGTCCTCGCGGAATATTTACGGGATTTATCCTCCGGGTCTGGGATCGTGGGAGCAGGACTTCGCGCAGTCACTGGACCGAGCGTCAGGAAATATCATCCAGTGGTGGCACCGGAACGAAGTGAAGAAGCCTCACAGTGTCAGTGTCATGCTGGCGAATGGGGCGAGCTTCTATCCCGACTTTGTGATTCAGGTGCAGAACCGCGCCCGGCTGGACGGCATCCTGCTTGCGGATCCGAAGGACCGTTGGGAGCAGGAACGGGAGCACGACAAAATCCTGGCGGAACATCCCAGTTATGGACGCGCGCTGATTCTACAGAAGGCCGGGCAGTATTCGTGGCAGCCGATCGTGTGGGACCAGAAGCTGAGAAAGCCGGTGCTCGCGGGAACGTGGTCGTGGGAGAATGCCGCGGGGTGGTAAGGTGACGGGCGGATCGATGGCGAGAGCTCTGGGGGTTACTGCGAAGAGGTCTGTCTGATTGCGGCGTTCCGGTGGTGTCGCTCGTGCCGAGCTCAACCACCGGCTTCAGGCCGTCATCCCGATGGGATGAGGAGGCGGATCGTTCAGATGGCCGGACCTCTGGGGGTCCGGATTCTGAGTTATCGGAGTGAGGCGGGTTGATGCTAAGGAAACCAGGCGGCATCCGGGAAGCGGGGGGCGACAGGTGGCGAAGCTACTGGTGGTTCCTGTCGATGGTCCTGGGACGGGGAAGCGGGGGCGGAGAGGGTCTGAGGCGATGGGGTTGGGTGGGTGACCAACGGAGCGGGCACAGGGGTTCCGGGGATGGCCGAATGGGCTGCGTGGCTGGAAAAATTGTTGGGATTTGTTGCAATGCCTGTTGGGTCGGATACTGGGGGGGTATCCGATCATATCCGTTGAACATTAGGGAATTGAGAGTCGCGAAGACATGGTCCGTAGCCTTGGTCACGAGTGGATATTTCACGAGACCTGGTGGGATGATGGACTGTTTTGCTTCCTAGTCCGTCTAAACCATGCTATACAGCACAACCCAACTACGCCAGCACAATGAAAGCACGCCCAATCCAATTCGCTGCGAGCATAACGCTCGCACTTGCCGCCTGCGGCGGCTCCGCCGCCGGGACGCCGGGAGATAATCTGCCAAGGCCGGAAGACCCGGTGGCCTTGCCCACCGATGCCGAAACTGCGGAACTCATCAAGAACCGACGCGAGTCTGAGCTTCGTTCGCTCAAATGGGACAAAGACGGGTGGGATGACCTTTGGGTCATGCTCCAAAGGGTTTACGACAAGGACTACAAGTTCGATCCCAAAGACAAGACCAAAGACACGGATGGTGATGGTGTCAGCGATTACGAAGAGATGCTTATGGGTCGCGATGCGACCCGTGAGGAACCGATCTACACGAAGGAGCAGTTGATCGAGCAAGTGCGTGAGAGCCGCAGGCAGGCGATCCAGCGCGAGATTGAGCTTGAGGCCAATTTTCAAAAAGCCCTAGCAGCGGCCCTGCCCCACTTACGTGAGCTGATTCCGGACGGTCAATGGGCTACGGAACGGGCCACGAAAGAGGCGGAGAGCGGCTCCGCCGCTCTCCGCCGCGAGGCTGTCGCCTCGCGTCTGCAAGTGCCCGGCAAGGAACGCGCTTTGGATGATCTCGCCCGCAAGCATGGGGTAGAAAAGGTCTTTCAAGACGAGGACGGGAAGAAGCTCAAGCTGTCAGGCGAATCGTTGGGGCCGATTTTTATCCAAAGCAACGATACCATTTCTGCGGCAGGCATCAGCGCGGATGAGCTTTGGCCCGTGCAGAATAATCTGGCTCTGCCGAATTATTTTCCGTGGAATCCAGAGAGCAGCACAGGGCTGAATCTAACAGGCGCAGGGCAGACGCTTGGCATATGGGAGGTGAATGGTGGCGTCCGAACGTCTCACATCGAGATGGGCACGACCCGTATCACGCAGAAGGACGGAGCAGCACTAGATGCCACCGGCCACGCGACTAACGTCGCGGGCACAATGGCTGCCAGTGGCATCGGAACGCTTTTCGGCGGCTTCTATGAGAGTAGAGGCGTCGCCTATCAGGCCAATGTCTTTTCGTATGAGACGGGACTAAATTTCAAGGCAGAGAGAGAAGCCGCTGCCGCAGGCGGCGGAGCTGATCCGCCGTTACGGCTATCAAACCAATCTTGGGGATTAACCTGTGGCTGGCGTCGTGAGGACATTGATCCGACTGCTGCAGTAAATCTGCAATGGGTTTGGTATGGAACGACAAATGCGGCCTTTCAGGAAGACCACAAGTTTGGATTCTATTTAGCAGACCAGCCAGCCGGATTAGACTTCGGCAGCACGCAGTTAGACCTATTCCACCAGTCGCAAGCTCCCCAACACTTGATGGTGTATGCCTGCGGCAACGACCGAACCCAAGGGCCGGGGGCTTCGCCCGGCACCTATTATTACCGAACAGGAGCGTCCACTTGGGTTCCAGTCAGCGCGGCTTCTTTCCCGAGAGATTGGGACGATGGCGACGCGGGCTTTTACGACACGGTTTCACCTCCCGGCACATCCAAGAACGTCCTTACGATTGGAGCGATCGAGGATACATCTTACACTTCAGGAGGCACTTTTTTAGGAGTTGGGCCGGGTTCCAACCCAGCTTTGGCATCATTTAGTGGAGTCGGCCCGACCGATGACGGACGCATCAAGCCTGACTTGGTAGCTGTAGGCACCACCAACTTTGGCATTCGTCAAGCCTTCGGCCTGACAAGTGGTGCTAATGCCTATCTTACTGCACCGAATGCGGCAGCCAACAACAGCTATAACCTGCAAGCCATTGGCACGAGCTTTGCTGCACCAGCAGTGACAGGAGCTTTAGGACTGGTTCAGCAGCGCAGGGCGCAGCTTTACCCTTCGTTGCCTGATTCGCAGGCATGGCGTGGCTCTACGCTCAAAGGTATTGCCATCAACACTTGTGATGATGTCGGGGCCGAAGGCCCCGACTACGAGAAGGGATATGGTGTTGAGAACGCCAGGAGGAGTGTGTTGGCCGTTGACGCAGATCATATTTTAGGCCGCGGTTCGCTCATCAAGGAGTTCAGTTTGGCTCCTATGGCCTCGGTCTCATGGGTCGTCACTTCTGACGGAACGGAGCCGCTGGCCATCACTGTGCCGTGGAGCGACCCGCCCGGCCCTGCGATCACCGATATTGCGAGTGCGGACATGACCAATCCAATGTTGGTGAACAACATCGACCTGAAGGTCGAGAACTTGCAGACGGGCGTCATCTATTATCCGTGGATTCTCAACCCTGACCTCACGACCAAGAGCGCGGCAACCCGCGCCCTTCCTGCGACACGAGGGATAGACAACCGCAACAACGTCGAGAAGGTCTCTATCGCGGCTCCGCCGCCGGGACGCTACCGCGTCACGGTCATGCATTCGGGCGGTTTGCCAGGCAACCCAGCCCCAGGCACACAGGTAGTTTCAGTAGTGGTCAGTGGCGTGGTTCCCGAGTTGCCCACGATTACGAGCATTGTTCGCTCCGCTGCACCCGGTCAATTCCTTCTCACCTACACAGGTGATGTGGGGGCCTACTTCACGATCCAGACCACGACCGACCTACTCACTTGGACGAACTCTGGTTCCGTGCTTACTGAGGCTGGCATCAATTCCGTGGTGCTCAACACGGGCACCAGTGATCCAAAGCGTTTCTGGAGGCTCAAGCGCGGTCAGCCATGAGCACAGCTACCACAGCCGCTTTGTTCACCGCTCTGCTGTGGCCGCTAAACGCGGCCACAGCGGCGGTGGTTATCACGTCTTTGCCTTTTCCTCTGGAGATTTATGATGACTTGAACGGGCGTTATGATCCAGTCGATATTAATAGTGACGGAACGACAGATTTTGTTTTCGCCAGCGTCTCCTCGGGAACTGTAATGCAGACTCCAAACGCCAATCGTGGGGTGATCCGCCTTGATCCTCCGCCCAACATTGGCGGCCCCCCCGTTCCGCTTGGTCCCGGTTATCTTATCGGTGCCAGCCTCGCCCTATCGGCATTTGGCGACTTGTATTGGGACGGCAGCGATTTGACGATTGTCCAAGTGCTGAGCACTGGTTCGGGAAGTGCATTTCCAGAGAGCGGGCAGCGTGCATTAATTGGATTAGAGTTCCAGTCGGCTCTTGGCACCCACTACGGCTATTTTGATGTTTTCGCAGGGAAGGGTTATGCAGGCATCACGCTTTATGGCTGGGCTTACGAGAGTCAGCCGGGCGTTCCTATTCAGGCGGCATTTGTCCCCGAGCCTAGCACGGCGGCTTACCTTGGCGGTGGTGCCTTCCTACTTTGGCAGCGCAACGGCCAAACCCGGAAGCAGAACAAGGCGCTGCTGCCATCAACTAGCGGCCGTTTTGTTTCAGCGCTTTACGTAGTTCTCAGGTGTCTTAGCTGCGCTAGAGCGCGCCCCCGCCCCTAGGTGTGGCAGAGCTTCGACGTTCTCCTACCTTCGCAGCGCCACCCCCATGAGCACCGATGCCAAGCTACTCGCCCAGCAGTGGGCCGACCTGAAGGTTTCTCGGGGATGCTGGACGATAGACGGGACTTTTTCCAGAGGTCATCGTTATCACCGAGTTCTTGGTGGTCGCTCCATGTTTGGCGGCCTTACCCTGACCGTTTCGTCAGCACCGGCACTGAGTTTCGCCGAGGATTTGGACTGGCCACATCCCAGCATTCGAGATGAGGTGATTCAGCACATTTGGATTGGTGTCTTTGAGGCCCTTGCCACGATTCGCTACGAGTTCATTGACGGCGTATGCGTCACGTTGACCGCCTTTGAGTGGTCTGAGGTCGATTTGTGCGCCGCAGCCTTTCATCATTGCGCTCGTGAGTGCGTTTCGACTCTATTCACAGATCAGAAGATAGCTGTCCGATTGAAATGTTCTTGGGTGGGGCCTCCTAGAGAATGACCAAACTACACGACCAACCAAGGGCGAGCAGGAGGCGGCTGGGCGGCTATGGGCGCGGCAGTTGCCATCGAGCATTCCGTTTTGGCGCTCATGCTGGTCTCGGTGGTTTCAATGTCCTTGCGAAGAGGTCTGTCTGATTGCGGCGACGGGGCGGCACCCGACGGGGTGCGAAATGATCTGGTGCGTTTTCCGGTGGTGTCGCTCGTGCCGAACTCGACCAGCGGCTTCAGGCCGTCATCCCTGCGGGATGAGGGAGGCGGATCGTTCAGATGGCCAGACCTCTGGGGGTCAGGTGTCGGGGGGTGTTGTGGCGATGGGTGGCGGGGTGAAGCGGGTTGGGGCCGTCATCCCTATGGGATGAGGAGGCGCGTCATTTTGGTGGACGGAGTTCTCGGGGTCCGCGCGCTGGAGGTCCTTGCGAAGAGGCTTGTCCGATTGCGGGGTGGTCGCTGAACTGGGCTGGTGATGGTCTAGAACACCCAATTGAAGCCGAGGGCGGTGCTATTGCCTTCGAAGCGATCCCGGGCGCCGAATTCGAAGGTCTGCCGGGCTAGGAAGCCGAACTTCTGGGGCACAAACCAGTATGAGGCATAGGCTCCTGCGCCGAAGAGCCGGTCGTGGGTGTTGGGGTTGAGGGCATCGCGGCCTTGGTCGTCGGTGACCTGCCATTGGGCGAAGCCGTAGATGCCGGATTCGAAACGAGCGGAGAAGCTGTGTTTCACGCCGAAATCAAGTGTTAGGTGGGAACCCGGCTTGAGGTCTGCGCCTTCCTTATCGCTGTTGAATTCGTAGGCTAGCGAGGCGGAGCAGAGCGTGCGGCGCCGTCCATCCGGCGACCATGCGGTGGAGGCACGGAACGCGTGGGACCAGAATCCGGCACCGGTGTTGTCCAGCGCGTCAGGCTCATAGGAGCCGGTCGGTGCCCAGAAGCCGTAGGCGGTGCTGAAGTCCCAATGGGCGGTGCGCCATGTGAGCCATGCAGGCTGCACGTAGCTGTCCTGAAAGCCCCAGACTTCCTCATCAATCTGGATGCGGCGGCCGAAGGCGCTCAGGTCTGCGGCGATGCTGGTCTGGCCGTAAATCGGCATCAGCAGTGTCGAGACATCCGCGCCGAGGAGTTTCACGCCGGGGCTCCAGATGATCATCGGGATGATCTGGGTGGATTCGATATCGATGTCGAGGTCGAGGCGCTGGCCAAACAGGTCGAAGCCGGTGATCCTGTCGCCTGAGGCGTCGCGCAGCGCCGTGGTGTTATAGGAGTTGCCGTAGATCGAAACGATGAAGGCTTTCGGCGGCGCGAAGTAGTCGCCGGGATTGAAGGCACCGCCAGCCTGATGGCCGATCTCGCCCGCTCGGGTGGCTGCCGGCAGCGTGACTAGCCATGCGATGGGCAGGAGGAAGCGGCGGAGCCAGCGGGAGTTCATGGGCGAAGCGGTTGGTGTCAGGATGGGAGAATCAATTGCCTCCTGGTTTGAGGGAGCCGCCTTTCTGTCTGGGTGGGAAATCCGCGAGTGATTTCAGGTGGGCGGCAATGGCATCCTGCACTTGTCCGCCCCATGCGATGCCGAGGCGCATGGCGGTGAATTGGGAGTTGTGTGAGTCGTGCTTCTCAAACGGGTCCATGCGCAGGTTGAAGAGGAGGGCGCTGGGTTTGTTGTAGTCGAAGAATCCTTCGCGCTGCTGGAAGTGTGACTTCCAGTTGCCGATGCGGATCGCGGTGAGATCGGCTTCGTTGTAATAGAGGACCACGTTGCGACGGGAGGGTGCGTCGCCGGTCCAGTGCGCGAGGTTGTTTTCGCCGTCGATCATGACCTTGTGGGAAGTCCTGAGCTGCGCGCGGACGTCGTCCACTCCGGCTGCGGCTGCCAGGGTGGCGAAGAGATCCTCGTTTGTCTGAATGCCGTTGGATACTTTTCCCGGTTTGATGCGGGCGGGCCAGCGGATCAGCAACGGCACGCGAACGCCGCCTTCCCATGTCGTCGCTTTCTCGCTGCGGAAAGGCGTGGTGCCCCCGTCAGGGAACCATGCGGCCATCGCTCCATTGTCAGCCGTGAACAGCACGATGGTGTTCTCCGCCACGCCGAGGTCGTCCAGCTTTTTGAGGAGCTGCCCTACCTGCATGTCGAGTTCCATCATGCCGCTGCCATAGAGGTCCATTTCGGAAGTGTAGGGCGCGGCGAGTTTTTTGTGCTCTTCACGCAGGTGGGTGTAGATGTGCATGCGTGAGGGATTGTGCCAGACGAAGAAGGGCTTTCCGGCCTTCACTGAGTTTTCCATGAAGGACAGGGCGCGTGCGCCGAATTCATCGTCCACGGTTTCCATGCGTTTCGTTGTCAGCGGGCCGGTGTCCCTGATCTTCTGTTTTCCCACTTTGCCAAAGCGCTCATCCACAGTGGGATCGTCTGCTTCCGCTGCCACGCAGTCGAGGACGCCGCGCGGGCGATAGCGTTTATTGAATTCCGGGTCCTTCGGCCAGTCACCGAGTTCCGGTTCCTCTTCGGTATTCAGATGATAGAGATTGCCGTAGAACTCATCGAATCCGTGCACGGTCGGCAGGTGTTCGTTGCGGTCACCGAGGTGGTTTTTGCCGAACTGCCCGCACTGGTAGCCGAGCGGCTTGAGCACTTCGGCCAAGGTGGGATCTTCCTTCTGCAAACCGATGGGTGATCCCGCCAGCCCCACCGTGGTCAGTCCGGTGCGGATCGGCAGCTGCCCGGTGATCAGCGCCGCGCGGCCGGGCGTGCAGGTGGGATGCGCGTAGTGATCGGTGAACAGGGCGCCTTCGCGGCCGATGCGGTCGATATGCGGTGTGGGGACGCCCATCATGCCGCGGTTGTAGAGTCCCACATTCCAGACGCCGACATCGTCGGTCATGATGACGAGGATGTTCGGGCGCTTCGTTTCGGCGTGGACTCCAGTGAAGGAGAGCAGGATCCAGAGGGCGGTGAGGCGGAATTTCATAACGGTATCAAGTGGTGAGCAGACCCTGGATGCGGTCTGCTGTTTTGAGGAGATTGGAGAGCAGATGGACGTTGAAGTCCGGCTGGAAATGTCGTGCCACTGCTGGTGTGATACGGACCTCCCGGCGCTCCGCCCGCTCCACCCAGCCCAGTTTTTCCAAATGGGCGATTTTCCGCCGGATGGTTTCCCGGGGCAACCCGGTCGCAGCCGCAAGGGAGTGGGCGTTGCAGGCCTGCAGGCGCGACCGCAGAGCTTCATCCTGATCCATCCGGTCCATCACCTCTCGATCCACCCCCTTCTCGACGGTAAAGTGGGCCGCCATATTGTGATGGGCAATCTCACCCAGCACGATCACGAGCGCCAGATCCCCGTCGAAATGCCGGTAAAGGTCGCGCAGGTAACCCACGAGGAAGTGGGACATGAGCAGGGAAATCTCCACTTGGTGCCGGTCGTAGGATTCCAAAGGGAATGGCAGGGCGGCGTTGGGAGAGGGCTGCATCGACGTTTCGGGTGTCATCATTACCGATGTTTGAGGGCGGCAACAATTTCAAAACTGCCCAAACTGGGCAGTAGGGCAGAGGGGTTAAACCGGACATCGGCGGAGGTTCGGGACCTTGCGAAGAGGTCTGTCTGATTGCGGCAATCCGGTGGTGTCGCTCGTGCCGAGCTCGACCACCGGCTTAAGGCCGTCATCCCTGCGGGATGAGGAGGCGGATCGTTCAGATGGCCAGACCTCTGGGGTTCCGGATTCAGATGCTTCCTTTGAGGCGCTGCTCGATGAGAAAGTCTGCAGGTGTGCGGATGTCCATGCCGTAGAGCTGAGGCCCGAGCGATGCGTGGAAATCGGTTCGGTCGAGAGTGAGCCGAATCATTGCCGCGGCGGCGTTGCCTCGAATTCCCGCCTTCCCGCCTCATCCTCCTGAATCCATCGTTCGAGGACCGCCTTCGGCAGATCGCGCACGGCTACTGCCGCGGCAGGGCGCAGAACGAGTTCCCCGTCCCGTTCTTCGATGATCACCAAGGGGTTCTCGGTTCCGAGACCAAACTTGCGGCGGAGGGCCGGAGGCAGCGTCACTGTGCCTCGCTTGCTGATGGGAACGACTACAGTCATGCCGCAATGTCGCATTGCTGCAATGCAGCGCAAGCGCGAGGCATCGGGTTCCCGTCCGATCAGTGGCCAGACTTCTGGGGTTCCCGAAAGCTCTGTGGGTGCCCCGTTTGTGGCAGAGTTCAAACCAAGGCAGAAGAGAACCTTGATTTTCGGGAGCAATATGTCATATTGCTGCTGGCATGTCCGATCTTAGATTTGAGTGGGACCCTAAAAAGGCATCCTCCAACGAGAAGAAGCATGGTGTCAGCTTTGGCGAGGCGCAGTCGGTCTTCCTTGACGAGGATGCTCTGGTCATACCTGACCCTGACCACTCCCAAGTGGAGGACCGATTTATCATTCTTGGGAGGAGCAGCGAAGACCGAGCGCTTGTCGTCGTGCACTGTTTTCGTGCCGCTGGCAGCGTTATTCGAATCATTTCAGCCCGACGTGCAGGAACCAAAGAACAGAAACCATATTGGGAGAATAAATCATGAGATCAGAATACGACTTCACGAATGCGGTCCGGAATCCCTACACAAAGAAAGAAAAGAAAGCGATTACGATCCGTCTTGAAGCAGACGTGGTTGATTATTTCAAGGGTATGTCCAGGGAAACTGGTATTCCCTATCAGAACCTAATCAATTTATATTTGAGAGACTGCGCAGAGAACAGTCGGAAGCTAAGCTTGGTCTGGAATAAGAAGGAGAAATGAGGCCGAACGAGGGTGAGCTCAATAGGTGGCCAGGCCTCTGGAAGATGGGGACCAGCAGAGGAAGCGGTGAGGTCTCGGGAGGGGGTGGCGCGGAGTCGGGCGGGAGTTGTTGCCGGACTTAGGGGGGAGGCGGGAGTTGCTGGGATGGCGGTGTGGGATCGGAGGGGTTGGGAGGTTGGTCCTCGAGCGGGTCGGAGGGCCAGAGGGGGAGTGCGGGGGCCCATGGGCCATCGCCGAGGAAATCGGCGACGAGGTCAGCGAGGCTGACACCGAAGATTTCGGTGCAGGCGGTGTCGCCGGCGTCGATCCAGTCGGCGACGGAGATGAAGAGGAGAACTTGGGAGCGGGAAGCGGCGAGGTCGGCTTCGATTTTCCGCCAGAGGACTTGGGCCATGTTGTAGCTGAGGGTGGAACTGTCGCCGGGGATTTTCCATGAGGCGCCGGTCCAGAATTGCTGGATGGTTTCGTCGTTCCAGTGAGCGGCGTGTTTTTCGAAGAGTTCCTGATCGAGGTGAAAGATGTCGGAGCCGCAGATGACCTGTTCCATGCGCATGGCGAGTGCTTCGTTGAGCCAGACGGGGATGGGGAGGTGGCTGAGGCAGCTGTGGGTCAGCTCGTGGACCATGACGGTCCGGTAGGAGGAGTAATCGACGGTGGGGAAGGCGAAGTGGGCGTAGCCGTTGCCGCTCAGGAAGACGCCGCTGGACATGGGGCTCTCGCCATCCGGGTAGAAGTGGGTGATATAGCCGTAGTAGTCGTCGATGGATGCGAACATGAAGACGACGTGCTTGCCGCGGCCTTCGTCGGAGCCGACGCCTGCGAGGCTGGCGAGGATCCGCTTGAGGGAATCCTCGTAGGATCTGCAGGCGTCTTTGATGACGCGCATGGGGGCTTCGGAGAGGATGAGGAAGTTAGCGGTTTCGTAGATGCTGTAGTTGCCGCCGAGATGGGATCTGATGCGGTCGACCCATGTGCGGGCGGCGGTTTCCCATGCGGGATGCCATTCGGCTTCAGGGACTTGATGTTCGATGAGATCGAAGATCGCGGTCCAGTCGGGATAGCAGAAGCCCCGGCTGGTGTGGAGGTGGGCGGAAATGTCGGGAAACGGGGCCATGGATGAGATGGAGCGAGCGGGATCGCGTTCGGTGCGGAGGGCGTTGAGGGCCTTGCGGCGGCGGTTGGGGAAGTGGTGGCAAACGCGGGCTGCGGGCAAGAGAGAAGTCAGGGTGCGGGGTTGCACAGGTGGCCGGATTTCAGGAGGTCCCTGACGACCGGCTAGCACGCGTGGGGTGAATGCGATTTGACAGCCCGGATGGTTGATGGCATCGTTGGGAAGCGAACGGATTCCTGCCGGTCTGATGTGAAGATGTCAGCCGGCATTTGGGGACACGAGTTTACCGTTTGCCCAACCGCAACACGTCATGCCGAAACGAAAGAAAGCAGAACCAGATCCTAAGGACGCTGAATATCTTGTGGCGTGGATTTCACAAGGTTTGGGTGATCCCACAGACATCAACATTTACGGGAATCCCGCCGGATTGAGGCGACTGGCGTCGATGTTGCTGCGGGTTGCCGATTACGAGCAGTCCAAGGGAAGATTTCCAAATGACGACAGTTTGCACTGCCATCTGAGCACTGGATTGAATACAACCGAGCGAGGGTCGCTGCCACGAATGACTCTCGGCAGGGTGGACTCGAAGGATGGCTCCGAGCTTGTTCGATACCCGTTTCCAGATCACGACTTTTCGGAATGTCACGAGGCGCTTTCCGAAATACCGATCTGATGGGCGCTGCCTAGGAACGACGCGTGACCACAGGGAACATGGTGCGAGCGCTCTACATTTTCCCGTGCTTTTCTCACATGCTAACTTCAACCATGCTTTCGACGCGGTGCACGCGAGGCGCCGGCGTTTGAAGGGTAGCGAGCGGTGAGCGTCATGACCAAGACCAAGCGGTTGCTCGTCTGCTCGGTGGTCGTTGTGGGCCTGGGTGGGTTGGCGTTTTTCGGTTCTGGAGCGGGGGCGATTTTTGGGGATTCGATTCTCGAGTGGTGGCATCGGGAACGATTTGATGCGGTGGCATGGCAGTCTGAGGGGCGTCGCGCGGATGGGGTGCGGATTCGGATGGTGGATGATTTGCTGCGGCGTCACCGTTTCGGGGGCATGAGTCGGGAGCAGTTGACTGCGATTGTTGGCGAGCCTGACAAGACGAATCATTTCAGTGATTGGGACATGGTGTATTGGCTCGGTCCGGAGCGGGGGTTTATAGGTATTGATTCTGAGTGGCTGGTATTCCGACTGGATGGCGAGGAGAAGGTGTCGGAGTACCAGATTGTGGAGGATTGAATGGCGGGGGGAACGAGACGTATGATAATGCAGGAGGGCTACCAATGGAAAAGTCACCTTCAGATACCCGGAATTCACCGCCGCCTCTTCCGCCAATGCTGCCAATCAGCACGAGGAGTGTGTCGAAAGCGCCCCCTCCGCTGCCACCACAACATGGATTCAGCACGGTTGAGAAGACTGCGCGGCCGTTTCTCAAGGCGTTCGCCTGTGGTGGAGTCTTGTATGTCTTCATCGTTGGCATGATTCTGCACGGCGGTGGTCCGAATGTGGACTACCGCTGTGGTTATGCTTTGACAGGATGCCTGGTCGCTACAGTGGTGAGTGGCCTTTGGTGCCGCAACGACACACAGAAGTGGTCATGGGCGCGTATGATCGCGACGGTGCTGGGTTTTTATCTGGCATTTGGTTTCGTGGAAACGCTGGGAAGCCGTCAGGGGTGAAGCGAACGGGTTCTGGCCGTGGTCGGGGCACCATGATTTCCAGCGTGACGGCTGGCGTGCGGCGGCGGCTTATGGCGCCCTTTCAGGGCTTGGAGGGTTTTCGGGGGATTTTCCTGGGACGTTGCCCCATATGCGTTAACCTAGTAATTATAATTTTCTTGAATGTTGGGCGGAGTGGCTGCACCATTCCGGGATGACTCTGTCCGAACTTGAGGCTGACTGGAATGTGATCCTCCGA